>CAYSSE010000640.1:0-2368 GCA_964433355.1 uncultured Desulfocicer sp. | reverse complement strand
ATAAATTTTTAATGTACAGGAAACTATACAATGAAAAAATTCGGGAGAAACGATCCATGCCCTTGCGGCAGCGGACGTAAATATAAAAAATGCTGCCTTCGCAGCAATGGGGGATTTCAACCGTATACAGGGGATGAAAGAGAGTCGGCTCTGGAGAAATTGGGAGATTTTATAATGCAAGAGAGCTGGCAAGAACATGAAACTAAGGCCATGCATATTTTCTGGGATGATCTGAAAGAAAAATTTTCTCAGTTGGATGATGAATATGCCCATTTAACGAGTAAAGCAATGTTCGACTTCTGGTTTGGTTTTGATTTTAAAACCGATGAAGAACAGCCTTTATTGCACTATTTCCTTGAGAAAGGCCCCCATCTGACAAAAGGGGAGCAAAGTTTTCTGAATATGGCTGGCAAGTCCTGTGTACGACTCTATGAGGCGGTTAAGGTTATCCCGGGAAAATCAATCACTTTAAAGGATTTAATTAATGGCCAGGTTACGAAAGTAAGGGAAATCAGCGGATCGCAATCAATGAAACGTCATGAAATAATAGCTACCCGCATAATGCCCGTGGGGGCATCCGGCAGGCCGGAGATGGATGGGAACCTTTTTCTTTTCCCGCGTATGCAAAGGGAACGGATTGTGAACAAAGTAAAACGCATGTATGAAGCGTTTCAACAGGAATCGCCAGACGCTGCTGATGCCGATTTTTTCAAGGAAATGCCCCCAATATTTCATCAGATGTGGCTGGCCCCTTTTATCAATCCCATCCCCAATATGGTGAACCGTGACGGCCATGAAGTGATAATCACCCAGGTCTATTTTGACGTGGCTGACCCGGATGCACTCAAGGCAGTCCTGGATACAAAAAAAGACCTTGAACGTGAAACAAAAGAATTGAATTGGACCTGGCTGTCAAAACCCAAAGACGGTCGCAAGGGAATCTATGGCTCCTTCAGCATGAATGGCCAACGTCTTACTCTGGAGACCACTTCAAAAGAATGGGGCGAGAAGGGTAAAGCAAAAATCAAAAGGATTGCCGGAGACCTTACCCAGTACAAAACCACCACGTATTCCAACATACAAAGCCTCCTGGAAAAAAATAAATCTGGAAAAGCTGAACCGGACTTTGGCATGGCGGATTTGTCCCCTGCGGATAGGGAAGAATTAGCCCAGGCATTAAAAAAAGAGCAAAAAAGATATTACAAAAAATGGCTTGACATGGATATCCCCATGCTGGACGGTCATACCCCCCGTCAGGCATCCAGATCCCCTGGGCTTAAACCAAGGATTATAGAAATGCTCAAGGATCTTGAACACTTTTATGAAGAGGAGCTGACAAGGGGAAGACCTGGTTTTGATCCTTCCTGGATGTGGGAGGAACTGGGCCTGAAAAGCGAGAACCCGGACCAGAATCAAGACGGCTACCTGCCGCTCACAGGGGTTGAAACCATGGCGTGCTTGGTTCATGGGATGGGAGACGTTGCCCGAGAGATAGCGGCAGAATATCGGAACAGGGACAATTTTGATGACACCATGACCCTGGATCGTAAAACATTGAACATGAATCTGAGTTTTCAACGCTTTGTCCGGGAACATACAGCCCGGATCCTTAAACTTGGCATGAAGGGCCAGGGAAGCCTGCTGGCATCCCATCTGGAATATATGGTCAATTACGAGTTGCATCTTCGAAAGACCTTTTGGATTGACCCCTCCCTTTCCTATATGCTGGGTCAGACCCAATTGGATCTGGCCGGTGACATGCTCAATCTGCCATATGCTTCCTTTGCCCTTGTTTTTACGGATCGTTTCACCCTTGAGATTGCCGAAAGAATGCTTTCACAAATACCGGACTGCCCAATGAGCGGGCGCAAACTTAAGATAATGACCGTATATGTGACGCAAATTCCATCCGATGAAACAAAGGGCTTGAGAATCGTTTTTTCTTTTGATGCCTTTATTGAGCAATGGCCCTATCTTTTGATCCGAGATTTAAAAATTGATCCAAGTGACCATTTGGACCAGATCCTGATCAGTCAGTTTCCAAATGCTGAGGACAAAGGAATAGATCCGATTCTCAGATCGGAACTGATGCGGAAAATGGTTCACTTGGTGATAAATACCATCCTTTATAGCACCAGTGCAGATGTGGCAACTGAAACTATAACAGGCTCCCCGATCAAATGGCACTGGCAGCCATCGGACACGGAGCCGACTGATACCGAATATCTTTCTTCACAAGAGGTGATCTATCTTCCCGGAAAGATCAATATTTCCCATGTTAAAAAAATGCAGGCTGTGGAAAAGAGTGAATCCGGT
Organism: uncultured Desulfocicer sp.; assembly: GCA_964433355.1. Taxonomy (GTDB): domain Bacteria; phylum Desulfobacterota; class Desulfobacteria; order Desulfobacterales; family Desulfobacteraceae; genus Desulfocicer. The sequence goes on along the minus strand of CAYSSE010000640.1, from coordinate 52 downwards.
GGTAAACTCATGGTGAAGTTTATGGTTCGCGGCCACTGGCGCAGGGCAAACC
>CAYSSE010000639.1:0-2369 GCA_964433355.1 uncultured Desulfocicer sp. | reverse complement strand
ATGGCCATGGCCTGGAACACTGCCATGGAAAATTTCTTTTTCATCATAAAAATCCTCTTGCAGGGATGGGGTTGCCCCATCCCTGGGTGATATTTCTCCGGCTTTTAATAGGTCAGCTTAATACCCGCATAGGCGGATAACCCGGCCGTGGCATAACTGAAAGCCTCTTCATAGAATTTATCAAAGAGGTTGTCCACACGGCCAAACACCTGGACATGGGGATTGATATTCCAGGAGGCGGCCAGGTTCACCAGTGTGTAAGCATCCAGGGAGCCAACGGCATCTCCATTTTTGTCATTGGCATAGGGAGAGGCTTTGCGTTCATCCACCCATTGCATGTCCAGGTTCAGGACTCCTTTTTCAAGAAATCCATAGCGGGTATTTAAAGAAACTTTGTTTTCCGGGCGGCGCACAAGGCTTTCTCCATCGGGATCTTCGGTGTCAGTATAGGTGTAGTTGAGCATGAAGCCCAGTGTGTTCAGTGGATCCCAGCCAGCAAAAACTTCAACGCCTTTGGTTTTGGTTTTACCATCGGCCTGGGTATAAGTTGAGGTGTTCACGTCATAATCAATGCGGTTATCATAGTCCATGGAAAAATAGGTCAGACCCACGGTGGCTGCACCGTTGAGAATTTGTTGTTCAATCCCCGCATCCCAGCCGTTACTCTCTTCGGGATCAAGGTCATCATTACCATAGCTTGGATCATAGAGTTCATAAAGAGACGGGGCCCTGAAACCTGTGCCGTAACTGGTCTTGAGTGTGGTTCCGGTCTTGGCAATGGTGTAGGAAGGGGCCAGACGCCAGGTGGTCTTGTCTCCAAATGTTTCATGGTCATCCAGCCTTACACCGGCAATGATGACCAGATTTTCCATGCCGATGAGCTGATCTTGAATCCAGTAACTTTTGGTGTCAACACTTTTTTCCTTGAATTTTGAAGCCCAGGCGCCAAAGGACTCAGATTTCATGGTTTCATCAAGGTAAGAGGCACCAATGGAGAGTACATGGAAATTAAAATGAAGATCTCCCTGCCATGTAAACGTGTCGGTGTCCCCATCATAGGTGGATGTTTTATCGCCATCTTCAAAATAATCTCTTTCCTGTTGGCTCATCTGCCAGGACAGGCTTGAATCAAGGAGGTTATTGAAAAATTTGTTTTTGAGATCAATTTTTCCAAATGCCTGGGTGGATTCGGTGTTGGCATCCCCATCTTCGGCAAATCCCCCCCAGTTGTAGGCGTCGGTATCCCCGTCGGAATCAATGTATCGTGCCAGGGCGGAGATAGTAAAGGTATCTGTGATATTTACGCCCACATTGCCTGAAAGTGTGGTGTTTTCATATCCATCATCTTCGTTGGTGCTCTCACCCCGGGGAATATCGCTGTTGTCATCATTGGCAATTGAGTAACCGTCGATTTGGATTTTTGATGCAGACAGGGCAAAATTGATTTTTTCCGTGGCACCCGAAGCATTGGCCCCGGTTTTCCATGTGCCATAGGAACCTGCTTCAAATTTCATTGATGCAGACGGGGCTGTTTTCCCCTTTTTGGTGATGATATTGATGACACCGGCCGTGGCATTGCTGCCATACATGACGCTCATGGCCCCCCGGATCACCTCAATTTGTTGAATATTGTCCACGTTGATATTGCCAAGGTCTGCTCCCCTGTTGGCTCCGGAAACGTCGTTTAACATGATGCCGTCAATGAGGATCAAGGTGTTTTTGGAATCTGCCCCCCGGGTGAACACCGTTGTTGCGGTGCCAGGTCCACCGTTGGACACCAGATCAATACCGGGAATGCCCCGGAGCAGGTCTCCAACACTATTTAACTGTTTTGCCTGGATTTCTTCAGATGTGATGACGGTGACGCTGTTTCCACCGATTTTATCCATGGAAATTTTTGTGCGGGTGGCGGTGACCACCATTTCGCCTATGTCAGTGATGTTATCTTTGGCAAAAAGGGTTTGTGCCATGGACAAAAACAAAAGAATCCCAGCCAGATGCAATAATCGTTTTTTCATTTGCTACCTCTTGGTGTGTTCAGGCTGGGGGGATACAAATAAAAAGCCCACAACCGATGAGTTATCGATCAAGGGCTTCCCTTTTTGTCCTTATGATCTTTTATGGCAACCGTTACCATGGCATACCATCTCTATTAATCAGGCAGGTCTTCTGACTTAAGGATCTTCCTACTTGCCAGGCCTTCCCATGAATTTCCACAGTGGCATTCTCTGACGTTCGTCCCCTTTTACAGCGGTGGGCCCGTTCCGGATTTTAACCGGATTCCCTTTTTACCCGTTTGTTCATGGCGGGTACCTGATTGGGCGATTAAGATATCAGCCCGGTGGGGAAGTGTCAAACGGTTTTCCAAG
>CAYSSE010000638.1:0-2369 GCA_964433355.1 uncultured Desulfocicer sp. | reverse complement strand
CGGTCTGTTTTGATGGTTTGCGGAGAGGACGATGATGCCCATGGCGGGTCTGTTTTTATTTAAACCCTGGATCTTTGCCATGGGCATCACCATCACTTTTTACTCGGATGATTAGGCGTGGTTATCTATGGGAAATCCGCAGTAAGCTTCATTACCGTGTTCGGTGATATCAAGTCCAGTGACTTCCTCTTCCTGGCTGGCTCTGAGACCAATGGTGTGTTTGATGGCAAGAAAGAGGACAAAACCGGTGCCAAAGGCCCAGACAAATGCCATGCCGATGCCGATGAGCTGGGCCATGAGAACCGTGGTGCTGAAACTTTCCACGCCAAAGAAGGCATAGGCAAGGGTTCCCCAGGCACCACATACGCCATGGACACTGATACAACCAACAGGATCATCAATCTTTAATACCCGCTCGATGAAAAGGACGCTGTAGACCACCAGAACGCCAGCCACACCGCCGATGATCATGGAATCCCAGACACCCACCACATCAACGGCGGTGCAAATGGCCACCATACCAGCCAGAAATCCATTGACGGTCATGCCCACATCGGGTTTCTTAAAGATCATCCACACCGCTGCCATGGCAGCAATACCGCCGGAGGCACCTGCAATGTTAGTCATCACGGCAATGCGGGCAAGGTTGCCATCAAAGGTGGTGGTACTTCCCGGGTTGAATCCAAACCATCCAAGCCATAAGAGGAATCCGCCGATGACGGCAAAGGGGAGGTTATGTCCGGGGATGGCCCGGGGTTTACCATTGGCATCAAATTTTCCAATTCTGGGACCAATGACAATGGCACCGGCCAGGGCCAGCCATCCGCCAATGGAGTGCACCACGGTGGAACCGGCAAAATCATAAAATCCAACGCCCAGGACGCTTTCTAACCAGCCGTCCCCGTCCAGAAGACTGCCCCAGGCCCATCCGCCAAAGGTGGGATAGATAAAGGCACAGATGACAACGCTGTAGACCAGATAACTGGTGAATTTGGTTCGCTCGGCAACGCCACCGGAGACAATGGTGGCAGTGGTGGCGGCAAATACACACTGGAACAGCCAGAAGGCAAATCCCCACTCGGTGGCACCGGTGTTGCCAAGGAAAAACAGAGATTCATCAGGCCCTGCAAACATGATGTGAAACCCCACGGCCAGAAAGGCAATGGTACCCATGCAAAAATCCATGATGTTTTTCATCATAATATTCACGGCATTCTTGGCCCGGGTGAATCCAGATTCCACCATGGCAAAACCTGCCTGCATTAAAAAGACGAGAAAGGCCGCCATGCAGGTCCAGAGCACATCACCGCGGTACTGGAAAATTTCCATGTCTGTGAGGTAACGTACAATGGAGGTTTTGACAGGGGCACCGTTAATGGTCACTTCCACCTCCTCTTCAATGGGGGTGGTCTCATCCCGGTAGGCACCGGATATGGGGAGCTCTTTACGGATCTCTTCCTGGGTTTTTCCCTGGAACAGGGAGGCCGGGTAGGTGGATACAGCTTTGTTCAGGGTGGCACTGTCATCGGCAACGGCCATGGACACAGATGAGACAGACCATAGGATACACAAATAAAAACTCATAAAGAAAAAAAGCGTCTTAATGCTTGGGGTTGGGGGAAAGTGGGCCTTGGTTTTCATGTTCCGATTCTCCTTGATTAAACTGTTGTGCAATGGATTTTTTTTATGTTTAAAACAGTATTTAGATTCTTATCTTTTATTTCCGTGTTACTTAGGCAAGATCATGAGCGCATCTTTTGGATTCTGACTTGTCCGGGTTCTGTGTTAGATCTTGGGATCTGGCGGTACTGTTTGGATTATCTTTTTGATGTCGTCAGGGCCGTTCAAAAGCCCATGGACTATGACCGGTTCACAAAAAGTCAGATGGCAGAATTCCCCTTTTCACCGGTTCTGATGCGGATGGCATCATCCACCGGAAGGATAAACAGCTTACCATCTCCGATTTTACCGGTGCCGGCTTTTTCCATGATGGTGTCAACTATTTTGTCCACCATGTCCGATGCGGTCACAATGGTCAGTTTGATTTTGGGAACAAAATCCACCTGATATTCTGCCCCCCGGTAAATTTCCTTGTGACCTTTTTGTCTTCCAAATCCTTTTACCTCGGAAAGGGTCATGCCGGTTACGCCCAGGCTATTCAGTGCTTCTTTGACTTCATCCAGTTTAAAGGGTTTTATGATTGCCTCAATTTTTTTCATCGCTGATCCTCTCCTTGTGGAAGGTCTATTTGGTTAACATCCATTGGCTGACAAAGTCTTGCAGGCCAAAAAGTATCTACGTGTGTTGCCGGTTAAAGAGTTGATTTCTTTTGTCCGCTGCATTTTTGTTTTCGTAAATGTTTAAAAGCA
>CAYSSE010000637.1:0-2372 GCA_964433355.1 uncultured Desulfocicer sp. | reverse complement strand
ATTAAAGGACTTTCGTTTTTCGTTGTGGCTGGTTTTACAGCCATGTATGTTATATAAAGGATGCCAAAATCTCTTATATTTATTTTTCTTTCAGATACTCAAGAAAGGCGGCCATGGCATCGGTTTCATCCATGTCGCTGATGTCCCTGCGAACATCTGATATTTCCTGGAGTTCTGCCTCATCCATGAGCAGGGCTTCCTTGCGGGTACCGGATTGATTAATATCAATGGCGGGCCAGATGCGTCTTTCTGCACAGGTGCGGTTCAGCATGAGATCCATATTGCCCGTGCCTTTAAACTCCTGGAAAATAACATCGTCCATGCGGCTGCCAGTTTCCACCAATATGGTGGCAACGATGGTCAGTGATCCGCCATTTTCAACTTTGCGGGCCGCCCCGAAAATTTTTCTGGGAATCTGCATGGAATTGGCCCCAAGCCCCCCGGTCATGGTTCGGCCATGGCTTTCTGTCTGGGTGTTAAAGGCCCTTGTCATACGGGTGAGGGAATCAATGAACACCACGGCATCCCGCCCCAGTTCTGCGCAGCAGATGGCCGTGTGCATGGCCAGACGGGTCATGCGCATGTGGTGTCCGATCTGCTGATCCGCCGAGGAGTAAAGAACATGGGCATCCTTAAGACCTCTTCTAAAATCAGTGACCTCTTCGGGCCGTTCATCCACCAGAAGAATAAACACCTCGGTGTCAGGGTGATTGGTGACAACGGCATTGGCCATGTGTCTCAACAAAGTGGTTTTCCCCGTTTTGGGGGGCGAAATAATGAGCCCCCTCTGGCCAAGCCCCATGGGAACAATATGATCCAGTGCTTTTCCGGTTAAATCATCGGGTCCCATGGTCATGGTAAGTCGTTGGTAGGGGTTAATGCTCACCTGATCCTGTAAAGAGACTGTGTTTAAGGTCTCTTTTAGGGGGAGACCGTTGATGGTGTCAATGTGAACCAGGGCCAGATTTTTATTTTGGGAGTTCTTTTTTTCCCCGGTTCCCTGGATGAATCCTCCTTCGCTGAGTTTAAAGCGACTGATCAGTTTGTTGGGGACATAGGTATTTTCAGGAAGTTGTTGAAAATTATTTTCAATTTGCCTGAGAAATCCAAATCCCTGATCCATAATTTCCAGGTATCCTTGTACAGATTCCACGATGGTTCTCCTTTGTGACGTTATGTGATGGCTCATAATAGCGTAACTTGCGGGGTCATAAGTTCTCATGTCCAATACGGTATGTACTGTTTTTAAATTTTATTGCACCCCATATGGGATTGCAAAACAAAGAGCTTATGGCGGGCAAGATCATAGCCTGGGCCATTTTTCATGTTTTTGATTTTTTTGAGATAGTCGGGGGTATGATTAACCGTCCTGAAAAATATACGATAATCTAAGAGTATCTTTCCTCTTCCTCCTGCTTCGCCGAGGTAGTTTCACTGAAAAAAGATCTTTCAGCCAGCGCTACGTTCTCCACAGGCTTAAAATTCCGTGGGACTCACGGTATATATTGTTACGCCATTACAGCGTTGTCTTTGATATTTTGGGCAGCATTTATGTCACGATCTGCCTTGAGTCCACAACCGGTGGCAGACAAAAATTCGATCTGACAGTTTTAGATCGTCTTTGATCTCATCACAAGCATTTTTTATAGAAACTCTGCAAGAAAACCACTCAACCGGACTTACAAGTTGCCTTGCAAGCCTCTGAGTCTTTAGCTCAGGGGGTGTTGACTGGAACACGATTCTGGCGTGTATATTATGGAAATCGACAATAAACCCAAGGCTGAAAAATGAAAATATACGGCTCTATGGGCATGAGCTGATTAAGATTGATTGCTCTTTTTAGGGCACATAATAACTATAAATGCTTCCGGTGTCAAACAAATTACCTCTCAATTTTGATGGGCCTGTAAAAAGCTGGCCCATCAAGTTGGGGCTCATGTTGGATTCCAGGGTCTTATGAGGGGATCAAACTTACGTTAGTGATATTTTAATCAAGCATCCTCAGACCTTTATGGCGCTCACCGGCAGCAGGATGGTAAACGTCGTACCTGTGCCCACCTGGCTCTCAACGGTGAGATCTCCTCCATGATCCTTGATGAACCCATAGCACACAGAAAGCCCCAGCCCCACGCCTTTGACACTGTCTGTTTTGGTGGTGAAAAAAGAATCAAACACCTTTTCCAAATATTCGGCCTTAATGCCCATGCCAGTATCAGCAATGGTGATACGCACTTTATTTCCCTGGGAAGCGGTTTTAATATTTAACTTTCCGCCGTCGGGCATGGCATCCATGGCATTGGAAATCATATTTAAAAAGACCTGGCGCAGTTGATCTTTGGAGGCATGCACCATGGGCAGATCCATTGCCGCAT
>CAYSSE010000636.1:0-2384 GCA_964433355.1 uncultured Desulfocicer sp. | reverse complement strand
CCCGTTGGGCAAAGGCCCTGACGGAACTTCTCACAATGCGATGTTTTTCTGTTAAAAACGTATCCATATAATTATATAAAACTCCGAAAGTTAAATTTTATTTTAGTTCCTTGTTTTTGATTCATGATTTTTTTAATCCTTTTGTCACATATCAGCCATTTCCCTGAACTGTGCCTCATCTATAATGGTAACCCCCAAGGATTGGGCCTTGGTAAGCTTACTTCCAGCAGATGCCCCAGCCACAAGGAAATCGGTTTTGGAACTAATGCTGGAGGTGACTTTTGCCCCCAGGGCTTGTAGAATTTTTTTGGCATCGCTCCGGGTCATCTCCTCCAGACTTCCGGTGAGTACTACGGTCTTGCCCATGAATGGGCTGGGGGACGCCGTGTCCATCTCCTTGGTTCCCTCTTCTGGAATGTCCATGATGTTCACCCCATTGACCAGTAGTTGATCAATGACCTGTCGGTTATCTGGATTGGCAAAAAAATCATGCACTGCCGCAGCGGTTTTGGGTCCCATGCCGTCAATGGATTCCAGATCCACTTTTGATGCCGACATAATTCCTTCCAGGGTTTTAAATTGCCGGGCCAGGAGAAGGGCGGCATTTTCTCCAGTGTGATCAATGCCAAGGGCAAATATAAATTTGGGAAGGGCAATCGTAGCTGCTTGTTTTAATGCACTGACAATGTTGGTGGCAGACTTGTCACCCATACGATCCATGGCAGACAGCTCAGGCTTTTCCAGGGTGAACAGATCGGCAAAGGAAGAGATAACCTTACGTTCCACCAATTGTTCCACCAGCTTTTTACCCAAGCCATCCACATCAAAAGCCCCTTTGGAGACAAAATGTTTGATGCGCTCTTTGATCTGGGCACTACAGGAGATATTGATGCATTTGATGGCTGATTCATCTGCCAGCCGTAACACAGGGCTGTGACACACCGGGCAGGTGTCTGGCATGACAAAGGGCTTTTCATCTCCTGTGCGGCGGGAGGTCATTACTTTAACCACCTTGGGAATGACATCTCCGGCACGGATCACCACCACATGATCCCCCACCCTGACATCCTTGCGGCTGATTTCATCGGCATTGTGCAGGGTGGCCCGGGACACGGTGACCCCGGCAACGGCAACAGGCTCAAGCACCGCCACCGGGGTAAGGGTTCCGGTGCGGCCCACCTGGACGATAATATCATTCACCACGGTGGTGGCTTCTTCCGCAGGAAATTTATAGGCAATGGCCCACCGGGGACTCCGGGTCTTCATCCCCAGCTCTTCCTGGTATTGGATGTCATCCACCTTCATCACCATGCCGTCGATCTCATAGGCAAGATTATGGCGCATGGCTTCAAGTTCCCGGTAATACGCCAATACCTGTTTTATGGACAGTCCCTGCTTTACCAGGGGATTTACGGGAAACCCCATGGTTTCAAGGGTGGCAAGCATTCCGCCATGGGAGTCAAATTTAATCCCCTGGCAAAGCCCTGTGCCATAGACGTAGATAGAAAGGGGCCGGGAAGCGGTGATTTTGGAATCCAGCTGTCTAAGCGAACCGGCAGCAGCGTTGCGGGGGTTGGCAAACAGATAGAGATCTTTTTTAAGGCGCTGGCGATTGAGTTCCATGAAATCATCTGCCTTGATGATTACTTCTCCTCTGACCTCCAGCAGATCAGGAAGTGGCATCTTTGGGGTGGTTATTAATCGCAGGGGAATGGACCGGATGGTGCGGACATTATCGGTGACCACCTCTCCTATAACCCCATCTCCCCGGGTGGTGGCACGGGTCAAAAGGCCCTTTTCATAGCGAAGCTCAACTGCCACCCCATCCATTTTGGGCTCCACCGTGTAGGACAGGGGAACATCCTTTAAAAGGCGCAAGATCCGTTTATGGAAGTCCACCATATCACCATCACAAAACGCATTGTCCAGGCTCAACATGGGGAGGGAATGGGGGGCACTTTCAAAGGCTTCTAAAAGCGCTGCCCCCACCCGGCGGGTGGGGGAATCCGGGGCGGAAAGCTCGGGGAATTTTTTTTCAATTTCCAGAAGCCGCACCATCTTCCGATCATATTCGGCATCTGAAATTTCTGGATCATCCTTTGTATGGTAAAGAAAATTATGGCGGTTCAATTCCCGCTGGAGATCCAGGGCCTCTTGTTTTAAATCATTGTCCATGAGTTATTTGTGTTCCCTGATTTTTCTATTAGAAAATAAAACTTCCTGGCAACCTCAGCAGAGCCCCCCCCCGATGGGTAATAGGAACCGGCCAATTGTGCCGTCTACGGTTCCGGCCGGGCCCATTGCCCGTCGGGGGGGGGCGGCATGATATCATTTGGCTCCGCGTCTACGACCCAATATTCGTTGTGTCCAGCAGGACATGCCCG
>CAYSSE010000635.1:0-2387 GCA_964433355.1 uncultured Desulfocicer sp. | reverse complement strand
ATGGTGTCCCCGGAATTCCCCCCCGGAATTCCCCCCCGGAATTCCCGGAATTCCAATACCAGGCCCCATGACTTCTCTCATACTTTGTTTCATGCCCACCTGGATGCTCTCCCATGTCAGACACTGCCTTTTGCATGGTATCTCCGATTTTTTCAGCAAGTCCCATGAGGACTTCTTCGGAGGATTTGTTGGAGTTGGAGATGTCGATGAGGGATTGTTCTGCGTTGATTCTTGGAAAAAGGTGATCTATTTTTTCCTGGAGGTTTGTAATTCCGTATTGAAGGCCTGCCTCAAGCAATTTTTCTATAAAATTAAAAAGCAAACTCAGAAAAACACCCCAAACAGAGGTGGTAAAAGCAATTGATGCACCGTGAACAACGGAGGCAATCCCATGTTTAAGGATTTCGGTATCCTGGGTATCCAGATCCAGACCACCGATACCCAGCTGTAAACCGGTAAAGGTGCCAAGAACGCCTATGGCTGTTAAAAAACTGGGAACTGCTGCCATCATTCGGCTGTTTGAAATACCATTGGCAAGGGTGCTTGTATTGAAAAAATAATCAGCATCCAATGTATTAAATAATTTGGTTTCTTTTGTGGAATATACCAGGGTTTGATCGAACTCTTTCCACAGAGCCCCGCAGGATTTATTTTTAGACATATCCTGTTTAATTTGCTCTCTTTTGCTGACAAGGTTTTCCTTTGTGATATTTTTCAAAATTCTGAAATAGAAAGCTCTTTTACGATAACTTTGCCATGTCTTATAGAGAGCAATCGCTAAAAAATAAAAAACACAACGATTAAAAAGCAAACAAATAAAGCACTGATACCTTCTGATGATGTTATGTTCCCGTTTGACAAAAGGCCAAAATCAGGGATCAAATTCCTAAAACTAAAACTCTGATCATTCATTATTTATCCGTAAAAATTAAAATTTGCCATTAATAAAGAATTGCAGGGTGGTTGCACCGGTTGGGGTAAAAAGCCAGATAAAAGCTCCGCAATTCACCAAAAGTGTTATCCAGAAGATGAAACGAAAAGGTTGCTTTTGGGATTTATGGCAAAGTTTTTGTTGGGCAATGAGAGCACCGGGCCATCCCCCGATAAGTGATAATAAATGGAGTGTGTTTTCCGGAGTGCGCCAAGCTCCTTTCTGGGCAGCTGATTTATCCCTTGCATATATGATAAAAGTGAGCAGGCTAACGCCCAGGTAAACTCCCAGGATCACAGGTGGGATTTTTTCTGTAAAAACAGAAATACAAACGGCAGCAATAAACAGCGCAGCCCCAATGAGTGAAATACCCCCTTTATTTTTTTTGTTCTTCAGAGGAATTTCATCATGGGGGAGGATTACTTTGGTGGCGCATGTTCGCCCTTGTTTGTCAACGGATAAAGAATAAGTCACGGACTGGTTGATTTCTGGACGGTGGGTACGGGTGATGCAGGATTTGATATGGAAAAAAAGCTTGCCACCTCCGGCGTTGGGTGTAATAAATCCAAATCCTTTTTCATCGTTCCAGACTGTAATTTTTCCTCTTCTTAACAAGTCTTTTGCCTTTTATGTTACAAATATATTGTTATAGTCAAATCTTAAACTTCTCGAAATAGCTCGGATCAACGTCGTATACCGTCCGTTTTTTCACTCCAAGCTCGACCCTCTGAAACATTTTTACCAACTTGATACCGTCCACGAGTTCTACTTGTGGCGCTCCCTCGCGGTTTGCTTCAAGTACAGCAGCGTTGGTGAATGACGACGTGGTAATGATAATTCCCTTTTCGGCCCGTCCAATCATGGCATTTCGGAAGTCTCCGACCTGAGACCGACCAACAAGATTTTTTTCGGCGTACCGCTTGCACTGGAACAGCACTTTGAAACTAACGAAAGGATTGATCTCTAAAGTGCCGTAGCCGTCAATTCCGCCGTCTGCTGAACCACCAGTGATTTCAACATTTTCAAAGCCTGACTCACGCAGCAGTTCACGGCACACCTTTTCAAATCCGATGGGACTAAGGGATCTTAGAACGCTGATCAGGCTTAATTTTTCATCAGCCGATGGCGTATCTGGTGCGGGGGCTTCTTCATCGTGTGAATTCTGTTCTTCCGCTGCCTTTTGTTTCCGATTTTCTGCGTGAATGGCAACCCATTTCTTGAAGATTTTCCTTGCCTCTGCCTCTGGCATATGGGCATTTCGGCCTTTTTCTGTAAGAGTCCACGTGCCGTGCTTAGAAGAATCGAGCAACCCTTCCCATACCAAATACTGGCGAGCCCAAGCGACTTGGTTATGAAACTTGCCACCTCCTGACTTAAGTGTTTCGTCCAGAATTTCGTCAGGAAGATTTAGGTTCTTAGCAATGCGGCCGGATACTTCTTGCGGCCTACCGGAATC
>CAYSSE010000634.1:0-2387 GCA_964433355.1 uncultured Desulfocicer sp. | reverse complement strand
ATTGAATAAAGGGGTGCTCTGTGTTGGTTGTGAGCACCCCTTTTTTTTTAAGGTTTATGAATCTGTAAAAAGTTGATCCATGAAATTTTTGACATTTTATATATGACCCTGTTGATTTAGTATAGATCGCTGGATTGCAGATACACTATATTGGATTTTAAATCACCAGATATCAATATATTGTGTGCTTGTTTTTCAAAAAGCGACTAAATCAACAGGCTCATATATGGGGCAGGACATTGTTTTTCCTAAATAAATTGCGATTAGAAGTTGTACTTGGGATTTTTTGCGAGACCATCAAGGTTGAATATGAAAAAAAATAACTACAGTGATGTGGGAGCCATTGTTCTGGCAGCGGGTAAGGGATCTCGCATGAAATCAGACTTGCCAAAGGTTCTCCATGACATTAACGGGAAGAGCATGATTCATGCGGTGCTCTCCTGTGCAGTTTCACTTTTGGGCAACCAGGTGGTTGTGGTCATTGGACATGGCGGTGATCTTGTCAGAAAAACGGTGTCCCAGGACTTTGATGTGCTGTATGCCTGGCAAAAAAATCTTTTGGGTACCGGTGATGCAGTGAAGTCCGCATTGCCCGTGCTGCCCGATGGGGTGGTGGATGTGCTGATTTTATGTGGGGATGTGCCCATGGTTCGTCCAGAGACCCTTGCCAATCTTATTGAATTCCATCGGCGGGAAGAAAATGGTGTGTCTGTACTCTCCGTGCACATTGATAACCCCACAGGGTATGGGCGGGTTCTGCTGGATGAAGAAAATAAGTTGCTGTGCATCCGGGAAGAGGCGGATGCAAACGACTTTGAACGAAAAAATACGCTGGTTAATTCAGGCATCTATTGCATAAACAAAAAATTTTTGATAGATGCAATCAAAGGGATTGATTGTCATAATGCACAGCAAGAGTACTATTTGACAGACATTGTCAAAATTGCTGTGGCATCTGGCAGGAGGGCAGGCTCCCTTTCGGGACAGAGTGCAAGAGAGATAATGGGCGTTAACACCCCGGCAGATCTTGAAAGGGTGGCTTGCTGTATGGCTGAAACGCCAAATGAATTGTCTTGACTTTGTTAAATAGTATGACTTATAGTTAAGCTAAATATTGTGAGGTTCAGGGAATGGAAAATGAGCTGTTAGAAGATAAGTTTAAAGATATTGACGAGAAAGTCGATTTTTTAATAGAGCTTTGCCAGGCACTTCAACAGGAGAATGAGGAGTTGCTGACCAAGGTCAAGACCCTTGACGGTCAGATTGCTGAAAAAAGTCTGTCTGAAGAGCACTTTGCACAAAAACAAGCGGCCGTTCAGTCAAAAATTGACGGGCTTTTGACTAAACTGAATACCTTTTCAGAGACGTCGTAAAACAGAATGGCCCCAGTGGAAAATGGAATTCTAATTTTTAATAAAGAAGCGCCATCGGGAGGCACTGTCAAAATAGAATTTTAAGACGTGTGTTTCGTAAACTTTCTGATTTATTATATAAACGGGCATGTCTTGACAGACACAACGAATATTAAAAATGGTATTATGCCGCCCGCTCTGCTGAGGGTACTCGGAAGTTTTATTTTCTAATAATTGCCACGGGTAGACCGTATTCTGGCCTCGGCCTGCCCACAACGAAATATGAAAGAATGTTTAGACTTGTCTACTCTTTCATGTAAAACTTTAATGCATTTGTTTTAAATTCAGGATGAGGCCATGGGGGCTTATCCTGTGAGTACAAATAGATAAACAGAAACACCCCTGCTCTACTTGTGATTGCTTAGAGTGCTTTGCCTAACGCTACATACAAGGGAGTCCACCCTGGTACTGGTGTGCAAGTTCCACTTTTGCATGGAAAAGCCTGAAGGTACCCATATGGACGCCCGACCTTTTGAACTACTGGTTCAAAGACATGGGCAACACGGTATGATGCGGGGGCTGTCTCTGCCTGTTTAATTCCGGTTAATTCTTATCGGGAATTTATTTTCTCCCCTCGTGATGGCAGATCTCATTGCCATCACTAACTGCTTTACGCTTATTCCCTTCTTTTTTATTCCCCTCAAAATAATATTTCTTGCATTACGTGTAAAATAAGATATCTTGTGATGTTTGATCCATTCATATCTTGTTTTTTCGTATATGGAAATCTACGATTGTTTCATCCTGTCTTTCTGAAGTGGTGGGGAAACTGGATTGTAAATATTCGGGTTGGTAATGTAAATTTTTGGCCAGTGACCCATATTCGCCTATTTGGGACTGCGTAGCATACGGATGCTATGTGAGCAGTTCAGAATAGGTGAAGATGGGGTGCTGGCCGAATATTTACGCTGGATGCGGGAATTTTAGTGATATTTATCTGATACCAAATATTGAAGGGAGTAATTAATGGAATAT
>CAYSSE010000633.1:0-2389 GCA_964433355.1 uncultured Desulfocicer sp. | reverse complement strand
CATAACGGATAATTTCGGGTTCATCGTCAATTAAAGAGACAACACTGGAGGCCATGCCTGGAACAGATCCACCGTCAATAACCGCATCAAGACGTGTGTCAAAAAAGTCGTGAAGCAGGGAAGGATCTTCAAATATATTGCCATCAGGATCGGTGGCGCTGGTACTCAATATCGGGTGTCCCAAATCCTGTGCAATGGCCAGGGAGATGATGTTGTCAGGTACCCGGATACCTGCTGTTTTACGTTTTGTCAGCATGATTTTGGGAACCATTTTTGATCCTGGCAGAATGAATGTAAAGGGCCCTGGCAACAGGCGTTTCATGTTGCGGTAGGCAAAATTAGAAACCTTTGCATATTCACTGATATGGGTCAGGTTGGAACAGATAAAGCTGAAGGGTTGGGTTTGGCTTCTCTGTTTCAGGCGGTAAATTTTTTCAATGGCTTTTTTGTTGAGGATATCACACCCAATGCCATAGAATGTGTCTGTGGGATATGCAATAATCCCCCCCTGTTTTAAAATGTTCACAATTTTTTCAATCATTCGGGGCTGGGGATTGTCGGGATTTACTTTCAGCAGCATGGTTTTGTTCCATTCTCAGTTTAAGGGTGTTCAGGGTAGAGGGTAATTTGTGTATAAAGAGAAGCACTCTGTTTGGGGTGGCCAAAAACAGACACTATTCAAACCACTGATAACTATATCGTTTATATATAAAAGCATCAAGATATTTTTGGATTTGGTCATCTGATCAGACCGTGACAATCACCTGTTATGACCAATTTTTAATTATATATAACTGCCACGGGCGGATCATATTTTGGCCCCGGCCTACCCATAACGAAGTATGAAAGAATATTAGGCGTGTCTACTCTTTCATATAAAAAAATAATTACAAGATTCCCACTGGAGGATAAAAATGGTGAATATTATAGCAGAGGACGGCTTGTCCTTTGATGATGTGCTGCTGGTACCGGACTACTCTTCAATACTGCCCGATGATGTCCAGACCAAAACTCGTTTGACCCGAAAACTTAGTTTAAACATTCCCATTGTCAGTGCGGCCATGGACACCGTCACTGAAGCACGGACAGCCATCAGCATGGCCAGAGCCGGGGGATTGGGATTTATCCATAGAAATCTTTCCATTGAGGAACAGGTGATTGAAGTAGACCGGGTAAAAAAATCTGAAAGTGGCATGATTGTGGATCCCATCACCATTTCTCCGGATACCTCCATTAAGAAAGTGCTGGCCATCATGGCCCAGTACCGAATTTCAGGCATACCGGTCACCGAAGGAGACAAGCTTGTGGGCATTGTCACCAATAGGGATCTGCGGTTTGAGACCCAGCTTGAGAAACCGGCCAGTGATGTCATGACCAAAGAAAATCTGGTAACGGTTTCCGAAGGTTGTTCCCTGGAAGAGTCTAAAACAATGCTTCATAAGCACCGCATTGAAAAATTATTAGTGGTGGATAAAGCAGGTCTTCTTAAAGGGTTGATCACCATTAAGGATATTGAAAAAATAAAAAAATATCCCGATGCATGTAAGGATTCCATGGGCAGACTCCGGGCCGGGGCCGCCATTGGTGTGGGCTCAGACATGATGGAACGCACCGAGGCACTTATAAGAGGTGGTGTGGATGCCTTGGTCATTGACACGTCCCATGGTCATTCCCAGAACGTCATGAGTGCGGTGGAAAAAATTAAATATAATTTTCCAGATGCCCAGGTGATTGCCGGTAATGTAGCCACAGCCAAGGGAGCCAAGGCCCTTATTGATTCTGGTGCTGATGGTGTTAAAATCGGTATTGGTCCTGGCTCCATCTGCACCACCCGCATAGTTGCGGGTGTGGGAGTCCCCCAGTTGTCCGCCATCATGAATTGCAAGGAAGTTTCCAATGAGACGGGTGTCCCCATCATTGCCGATGGTGGCATTAAATTTTCCGGTGATATTGCCAAGGCCATTGGTGCCGGTGCCCAGTGTGTGATGCTGGGCAGCTTGCTTGCCGGCACCTTGGAGAGCCCGGGAGAAATTGTTATTTTCCAGGGAAGAAAGTACAAAGCTTACCGGGGTATGGGATCTGTGGAAGCCATGCGCAAGGGCAGCAGTGATCGGTATTACCAGCGGGACAGCTCTGAGGATGAAACCCTTGTGCCAGAAGGTATTGTTGGTAGAATTCCCTACAGAGGCACAGTGAAGGAAAACATCGTGCAGATGCTGGGGGGACTCAGAGCTGGTATGGGATATGTTGGCACACTGACCATTGAAGAGCTGCGTCAGCGGGCCAGTTTTGTCAGAATCAGTGCGGCCGGTCTCAGAGAAAGCCATGTCCATGATGTTATCATCACCAAAGAGGCTCCCAACTACAGTATTGACAACATGAAATAAGG
>CAYSSE010000632.1:0-2394 GCA_964433355.1 uncultured Desulfocicer sp. | reverse complement strand
GCAAGTTCCGTAAGTTCCTCCGCCGGAATATGACACATAATATAATGGCCATTATCCAGTTTTTGCATCTTTGGTTCTTCCCGTTCACAGATGCTGCCCCCATCGGGAAGGTGGTTTCTGCGGGGACAGCGGGTATGGAAATGACATCCAGTGGGTTGATCCAGGGCGCTTGGCACATCCCCTTCCAGGCGACTAAATTTTTTCTTGGCCAAAGGATCGGGCACAGGCACCGATGCCAAAAGAGCTTCGGTGTAGGGGTGATAGGGGGGGGGATAAATAGACTCCACAGGTCCATATTCCACAATCTGCCCCAGATACATCACGGCAATATAATCAGAGATAAACCGCACCACACTTAAATCATGGGCAATGAAAATCATTGTGGTGCCAAGCTCCTCTTTGATCTCGTTCAAGAGGTTCAACACCGCCGCCTGCACCGACACATCAAGGGCAGACACGGGCTCATCACAGATCACAAGATTGGGTTGAATGGCCAGGGCTCTGGCGATGCCCACCCGTTGTTTTTCACCACCGCTTAACTGGCGAGGAAGTCTGTCATAGTAATATTCATCCAGCTTAACAGCCTTAAGCAGGCGTTTGGCCTCAGCTTTAACCTGTCCTGCTGGAACCGTCTTAAATTTTCGCATGGGTCGCGCAATTTGTCGCCCCACGGAAAAAGAGGGATTCAACGTGGAATCGGGATTTTGGAACACCATCTGCAGCTCTTTAATAACCTCACCGGTTCTCTGGGAGACAGGGTTTGAAATATCAATACCCATGAGTTTGGCCTTGCCCCCGGTAATCTTTTCAAGGCCCAGAAGCCCTTTAACCAGGGTGCTTTTGCCGCATCCAGATTCCCCCACAATACCAAAGGTAGACCCCTTTTTAATCTCCATGGAGATGCCGTCAACAGCCTTGACATATCGTTTTTTTCCAAACCCAAGGGTCTCCATGAGTGACCCGGTGCGATGATCATAGTAAACCTTCAGATCTTCCACCGAGGCGATGATTTCATCGGATCCATCGGACATGGCATCAAAGGTCTCATCTGATCGGTCCAAATTTTTTCGTTTGCCCCTGACATATTCGTTCCAGGGTACACAAAGGGGTTCATCTCCCAGGAAACATCGCGTTTTATGGGCGCCACCCAGCTCCACCAGATCAGGGTGTTGCACCGGGCATTTTTCCTCCAGGCCCATGATACCTTCTCCTGCTATGGATTTTTTCAGCCAGTCACACCGGGGGGCAAAGATACAGGAATCGTGGTTTCTCTCGGAAGGCTGGGGCACCCGTCCCCTGATGGACCAGAGGCTTGCAAATGAAAGATCATCGGAAAGTCTGGGGATACAGCATAAAAGCCCCCGGGTATAGGGATGGGCAGGCTTTGCAAAAATATCCGTGGTCAAGCCGGTCTCCACCATCTCCCCGGCATACATCACACAGATACGATTACTCACCCGGGCCACCACCCCAAGGTTATGGGTGATAAAGATAATGCCGGTGTTGTAATCTTTTTTAAGATCTTCGATGAGATCCAGCACTGCGGCCTCCACCGTTACATCAAGAGCTGTGGTGGGCTCATCCATGATCAAAAGAGATGGGTTATTGAGCATAGCCATGGCAATGACCACCCGCTGCTGCTGCCCCCCTGAAATCATGTGGGGATATCTTGTCATCACATTGGCGGCATCGGGCATGTACACCCGATCTAACATCTTAATACTCTTTTTTTCAGCATCGGCATAAGAAATGTTGTGGTGGGTGGTCAATACTTCACATAGCTGGGAACCAATGGTTAAAGAGGGGTTCAACGCCTGCATGGGATCCTGATAGACAATGGAAATCTGGTTTCCACGAATTTTTTGCAGCTTTTTTTTGTTCGTGCCCACAAGTTCCTTTCCCATGAACTTGATGCTGCCTCCCACCACCTTTCCATTGGAACCCAGGAAGTCCAGGATACCAAATGCAATGGTACTCTTACCACAGCCCGATTCACCCACAATGCCGATGGTTTCTCCGGGGTGGATGGTAAAATTTACCCCACGTACAGCAGGGATATCTCCCTTGCGCGTCTCGTAGGAGATGGCAAGATCTTTTACTTCAAGGACAGGATCGGATTCATCGGATCTGGATTTTTCCATATAAAAATAACCACCATGGCAGCAGGAAACTGCCTTAACAAAGTATTAAGTATTATACCCCGGTAATAACAACTCATTTTTTCCGAGGTTTCACATATTCATCCATACCTGTCGAACAGAACAAATCACAAACAAGCATAAGCACAAAGGCGTACAAATTCTAATTCCCACAAACCCATTAAGGAACCGGTCTTAAAGAACTTGCCCATTTTAGAACAGGACACCGTTGAAGGATAGTGTTCCCCAAATTTTT
>CAYSSE010000631.1:0-2396 GCA_964433355.1 uncultured Desulfocicer sp. | reverse complement strand
TCAGGTGGCACAAATCCCTCAAGATCCATTCCAAGGGTGAGATCCATGGATGTCAGGACCTCCTTTATCTCATTTAAGGATTTTCGTCCGAAATTTTTTGTTTTCAGCATTTCACTTTCAGTTCTTTGTACAAGCTGATAAATTTTCAGGATCTGTGCATTTTTAAGGCAGTTGGAACTTCTTACAGAAAGTTCAAGCTCATCTACACTTCTGTAGAGATTATCATTAAAGTTTCTTTCGGCACCATTATGCTCTTTTTCTTCCTGCTCAGGCTCAATGTCTTCATCAAAATTGATAAAGGGGTTCATCTGCTCCTTGAGAATTTTCGCAGCAAAAGCAACAGAGTCCTCGGGCGTAACACTGCCATCTGTCCATACTTCCATGGTGAGTTTATCATAATCGGTTTTTTGACCAATCCTGGAAGTTCCAACGACATATTTAACTCTTTTAATGGGAGAAAAAACGCTGTCAATGGGAATGGTTCCCACAGGTGCGTCCTCATTCTTGTTCGCCGCAGAAAGTGCATACCCTTTACTGGTTTGAATCCGCATGGTCATTTTAAGCTCACCACCCCCATTCACCGTGGCAATGTGCTGCTCAGGATTCAATACCTGAACCCGACCATCCGGAGAAATGATATCAGCGGCACTTGCCACTTTACCTCCAGTAACATGGAGATGAACCTCTTTATCTCCCAAGTCAGACACCTTGAATCTGATCTCTTTGAGATTCATGATAATTTCAGAAACATCTTCACTGATGTTTGAAATAACACTGTACTCATGAAGCGCTTCTTCAAATTTTACGGATACAATGGCACTGCCGTAGAGTGATGAAAGAATAATTCGCCGCAAAGAGTTACCAATGGTGATACCAAACCCCCTTTCCAGGGGCTCACACACAAATTTTCCGTAGGTGGAGGTTGTGGTAACAGCAACTTTCTCAGGTCGGATCATCTCGTGCCAATTGACATATACAAGTTCATCTGATGACATTGTTTATCTCCTGAATATAAACATAGGACAAACTGCAGCTCACTTATTTGGAGTAAAGCTCTACAATCAGCTGTTCCTGTATGGGCAGTGTAACATCTTCACGGGCCGGTAGACTTTTAACCGCCCCTTTAAAACCGTCCTTATCAAGCTCAAGCCACTGGGGAATACCGCGCCGGACAATGGTTTCAAGGGATTCGGTGATGGCAGCCACATTTCGACTCTTTTCCTTGAGTTCAATGACATCCCCGGCCTTCATGATATAGGAAGGGATATTGACTTTATTACCGTTCACGGTGAAATGGTTGTGTCGGACAAAATGGCGGCCCTGGGTTCTGGAGCTGGTAAAACCCAAACGGAATACCACATTGTCAAGGCGCCGTTCAAGCATGCCCAGAAGATTGGCACCAGTGATACCTGTTTGACGGTCAGCCTTGGAAAAAATAATTCTGAACTGTTTCTCAGAAATGCCATATATTCTTCTGACCTTTTGTTTTTCCCGAAGCTGAACCCCATAATCAGAGAATTTAGAGCGTCTCTGTCCATGCTGCCCAGGGGGATATCCCCGTCGGTCAAAACTGCATTTATCTGAATAGCAGCGGTCGCCCTTCAGAAAAAGTTTCATATTTTCGCGTCTGCACTGACGGCAGACAGAACCTCGATAACGTGACAACGTTCTCCTCCTTTATCTCAAAAATCAACAAACGTTAAATAGGACAGTGAAGATTTATACTCTTCTTCTCTTGGGCGGTCGGCATCCATTGTGGGCTACCGGGGTGACGTCCTTGATCATGGAGATATTAAATCCGATTGCATGAAGGGCACGAAGTGCTGACTCACGTCCGGCACCCGGTCCTTTCACATAGACACTGACATTTTTCAACCCATGTTCCATGGCTTTTGCGCCAGCATCTTCTGCGGCCAGCTTGGATGCAAAGGGGGTACTTTTTCTGGACCCTTTAAACCCCTGGATACCGGAGCTGGACCAGGAAATCGTATTTCCTGATTCATCGGTGATGGTAACGATGGTATTGTTAAACGTTGACTGAATATGTACAACGCCTGTTGATATATTTTTTTTAGCTCTTTTCTTGGTAACGCTCTTTTTGGTCTTTTTCGCCATAACTTAGCAAAGCCTCCTGATGGTCAACCGTAAAACAACTCATGTTTTTGGTCAACTTACTTTTTCTTTTTGACAGCCGCCCTTTTGGGACCTTTTCTGGTTCTCGCGTTGGTGCTGGTCCGCTGCCCACGACAGGGAAGGGATTTCCGATGACGAAGTCCACGGTAGCAGCCAAGGTCCATCAGCCGTTTGATATTCATTGAGGTGTCGGTTCGAAGCTCACCCTCAACTTTAAATTTACTGTCAATGACCTTTCTAATCTCGTTGGCCTGCTCTTCGGT
>CAYSSE010000630.1:0-2398 GCA_964433355.1 uncultured Desulfocicer sp. | reverse complement strand
CCATTCTAATATATAAATAAAAATTTCAATGGTCAACCAATAATTATATAACTGAAATACTTGTGGTATGAAAGATTTCTATTGACACGTTCATAAAAAGCAGATACAAAATTCTATAATTCGACGGTCAAGTTTTTAAACATCAATTTGGATAACCGGGGTTCAGGTTTGCATTATTTCAGCTTGCATTTTTGAATAGGTCCCATGCTTTTGGCAACGTTTTTTGCGTAAAGACTAACATTTAACAAAAGCATCCACAGCTAAAGCCTGATTCCTCCCGGATATTGTCAAGTTAAAGTAATGAGGCGTGTCGAATATAACACCACACAGTTTTTCCATCTAATGCTTACGCGTGCTGATCAAGCTTTTAGAACGAGTTATTAATAATCGGGGTCAAGCTTGGTTAAAAACCTGCACATGGGTTGGCAAGTATCTTTACCTGCAGGTGATGTCAGTTTTAATATTATCACGATGTGCGATCCCGGCATCGTCGGTGAATCCATCTGGTGAACGGTTTTTACATTATGGCAAAATTAGAATTAAAAAATATCACCGTAAAATTTGGCGGGCTTTCTGCTCTCTCTGATTTGAGTTTTTCCATTAATTCCGGTGAAATATTGGGATTGATTGGACCAAATGGGGCAGGAAAGACAACGGTTTTTAACGTATTGACAGGTGTTTATCAGGCAACTGATGGGGATGTGTTGTTCCAGGGAGAAAGTATTTTGGGGCACCGTCCCTATGAAATATTTTCCAAAGGGATTGCCAGAACCTTCCAGAATATTCGTTTGTTTGCCAACATGACTGCTGTGGAAAATACCATGGTGGCAAGACATTGCCGTTCCAGTCGGGGCATTGTCGGTGCGCTTTTAAAGACCCGTGGGCAACAGCAAGAAGAACTTTTTATCCGGGAAAAGGGGCAGGAAGCACTTGATTTCATGGGTGTGGGCGAATTCGCAGACTCTGTGGCCTCAAATCTTCCCTATGGGTTGCAGCGACGACTTGAAATCGCAAGGGCCATCGCCTCGGAACCCAAAGTATTGCTCCTGGATGAACCTGCTGCTGGAATGAATCCTTCTGAAAGTTCAGAGTTAATGAAGGATATTGCACGTATATCCGAACTTGGCATAGACGTGCTCCTGGTTGAGCATGACATGAAGGTGGTTATGGGCGTATGTAGTCGTATTGTTTGTGTTGATCATGGCGTTAAAATTGCCGAAGGGACATCCCAGGACATTCAGAATAATCCCAAAGTGATTGAAGCGTATCTGGGTCAACCTGCCACCCCCACCGAAACTTAAACCCGAACGTTGAGTTAACACCGAAACATTAAGGAGAATTAAGATGAGGAAAAAAAGCATTACACTGTTAATCATGGGATTGATGATTGTGCCTTTCCTGGTGACCATGGCAGCTGCCAAAACCCTTCACATCGGATCTATGAGCCCCTTGACCGGTCCCTATGCATCGGATGGTACGGATATCAAAAATGGGGTACTCACCGCCATTGAAGTATTTGAAGAAGCAGGTGGTATCCCTGGCTATGATAAAATTGAACTCCATGCTCAGGATACTGCATGCGATCCCAGACAGGCCGTTGCCTCTGCCAATAAACTCATCAACCTGGAAGTGGCAGGCGTCATTGGTGCCTATTGCTCATCATCAACCATTCCGGCATCCACCACCCTTGATGAAGAAAGCATTCCCATGATAACCCCTGCTTCCACCAATGAAAAGGTCACAGACAGAGGCCTTGAATACATGTTCAGAATGTGCGGCAGGGATGATGATCAGGCTCCGGCATCTGCAAAGTTCATGAAGGAATCCCTTAAAGCAAAAACCATCTTTATTGTGGATGATAAGACCACTTATTCCCAGGGCCTTGCCGATGGCGTGAAAAAAAGTTGTACTAAATTGGGAATTAAAGTTTTGGCCCACGAGCATGTCAATCAGGGAGACAAAGATTTCTCTGCCATTTTGACCATGGCCAAACGAGCCAATGCTGATATTCTCTATATGTCCCTTCAAGGATTTTCCCCCGGCTCCATGATGGCCATCCAGGCTAAACGTCTGGGCGTTAAATCCCAGATCGTCACCCAGGATGCCATGTTTCAACCCAAGTTCATGGAAGTTGCAAAGGATGCAGCCGAAGGTATTTATCTTACCTATGGATTCACTGATCCCACAACCCCTGAATATCAAGCATTTTCAGAAAGATATGTTCCCAAATATGGTGCCATTGCGGCCTATGCCACCTATGCCTACGATTCTGCGACTGCCTTGTTAAAGGCCATCAAAGACGGCGGATCCACAGATCCTGTAAAAATTAAAGCTGAACTGATGAAAATGGAATTTGATGGTGTGTCCAAACATGTAAAATTTAGAGCCAATGGTGATA
>CAYSSE010000629.1:0-2411 GCA_964433355.1 uncultured Desulfocicer sp. | reverse complement strand
CCAACTCAAATAAAAAATATGAACGCCAGGCCATTGTGTGGGAGGATGTGATCAACCAGATACTCATGGACACAGACACCGGTCATGCCATCAAGGGATTCATGCTGGAAAGTAATCTGTGCCAGGGAAATCAAAGCATGGCATGTGCCCCGGAAGATCTTTTCTATGGGGTGTCTGTCACCGATGAGTGTATCTCCTGGGAAACCACCGAGAAATTGATACTGGGTGCCCACGAGAAAATCAAGCAACACCAGGAAGGCTAAGCACCCTGTAAAGGAAAAAGTCCATGGTGACATTACAACCTGATAACAACATCCACTGGTCACCAGAACCGGGTATCATTGTCCAGGTCAGAAAATTTTCTGCCTTCATGAAAAACTTCCATGACCCCGGTCGGTTCCATGGATTTGCCACTCGAC
Organism: uncultured Desulfocicer sp.; assembly: GCA_964433355.1. Classification (GTDB taxonomy): domain Bacteria; phylum Desulfobacterota; class Desulfobacteria; order Desulfobacterales; family Desulfobacteraceae; genus Desulfocicer. The sequence continues at coordinate 1,992 of CAYSSE010000629.1, read as the reverse complement.
GGGCCACTTGTTTTACCCCTGGGGATTTTATTATTCCCTTTCTTTCCCTGGAAGAGCTGAAGGCGGTTAACCAATTTAAGGTTTTAAAAAAACAAATTGAATGGATGGCAGGAAGAAGTCTGGTAAAAGAGATGGTGTGTGCCACGGCACCAGAAGGGACAAAGGCATGGGACATAAGCATCGCATACCGGGAGCAGGGCGCTCCCTTTTTGCCCCGGTATCCGAAAATCCATATCTCCATTACCCACTCCGGCGACTATGCTGCGGTGGCCCTGTGCCAGCATGAAAACCGAACCATGGGCCTGGATCTGGAAAAAATCGGGCCAGCACCGGATGCAGGGTTCATGAAACTTGCCTTTACAGAGGCAGAGAGGAAATACATGGGAGATGATCCCCTGAAAATTTTCAGGGGCTGGACCTTAAAAGAGGCATTTTTAAAATATATAAAAAAGGGATTTAACGAAAGCCTGCACAAAGTAGAAATTTATCCAGATGTTATTTTATACAAAGGCATCACGGCCCAGGTCAACCTGTTTTGTGCCACCCTTGGCCTTGATTACTCCATCTCGCTTGTCACAGGTAAAAATCATACAGCCGAGTTGTCAACTACCCCGGCAAATCTATTGTGAACACTATATAAAGGGTGTTAAAAAGTATTTTTAAAATATTAATTATTTCAAGATGTTACAACCAAAAACATCAAAATTCAATCTTAGTATAAATACTTGATTTTATTGTCTAAAATAGCAATCGTTTCAACACCCTTTATATAGTTAACAAATTATACATAGATCTTGACTTCTTAAACAGGGATGGGGGGCAGCCCCCCTGAAAGTGTTCCTGCTATTCGTTCACCCGCTCCACATATTCCTTGGTTCGGGTGTCAATTTTAATTAGCTGCCCTTCTTCCACAAAGGGAGGTACCTGGATCTCAAACCCCGTTTCCAGGGTGGCGGGCTTGGTGTCCCCCGTTGCCGTGTCCCCCTTGGCCCAGGGATCTGATTTTTCCACCCTCAGGTTGATGAAATTGGGCAGGGTCAACCCAATGGCTTTATCATTAAAAAATAACACCGTACACACGGTGTTTTCTTTTAAAATATCAATCACATCCTCCACCTGATCAACGCCAAGAAAATCCTGCCCATAGGTGGTGGTGTCCATGAAACAGTAGCTACCGGGCTCTGCGTAAAGATACTCCATCTCTTTTTCTTCCAGGGTAGCCTCTTCAAACTTATCCCCAGATCTAAATGTTTTTTCAAACTGGGAGCCGGTGATCATATTTTTAAGTTTGCATTTGTAAAGGGCCTGCCCTTTTCCTGGTTTTTTAAATTGAAAATCCACAATGATATATGGATCCCCATCAATCTGAAACTTAAGCCCCTTTCTCAAATCACTTGCGTCATGCATTATTTTATTCTCCTGTCTGTATTTTTTTTAAATAAAACTTTAATCTTCTAAATAACCGCCACGGGCAGACCGTATTTTGGCCTCGGCCTACCCACAACGAAACATGAAAGAATGTTAAACACGTCTACTCTTTCATATAAACTGCCACGGGCAGACCGTATTCTGGCCCCGGCCTGTCCACAACAAAGCATGAAAGAATGTTAGACACACCTACTCTTTCATATAAAAAGCTACATCGCTAAAAGAATCTAATAAACCACATTCCCCTTGAATAGGCAATGCCATGATAAAAACAACTTGATTTTTTATTGATTTTATATGAAAAATAGGGCCATTATGCAAATTCAACGTAAGTTCTCAATAAGTCCGGGCACTCAGGACATTCTTTTGAAGAGCACCCGGTGTTTAAAGGGTAAGCAGGCTTTATCACCCTGGGTTATTGAGATCTTACAATTCAACTGGCGCATATCCAATTGTTGGATTTCAGTATATGCAATCAGCAGAAAAACAATGATATACTAATCTTAGGGATATAATTTAACATGATACTTATTATTGACTTCGGCTCACAGTTCAATCAACTCA
>CAYSSE010000628.1:0-2413 GCA_964433355.1 uncultured Desulfocicer sp. | reverse complement strand
CCAGGGTGGAGCGATTGAATCTGCGGGTGGGCCGAATGGCCGCCGTGGTGGAGGATAGTTTAAAATTCTGCTTTGAAATCATCTCAAAGGATACCTGCCTTGAAGGGGCTGAGCTTGTTATTGAAACGGTGCCGGTGAAGGCCCGATGCCGCCAATGTCACCACGAGTGGGAGGTCTCGGATGTGGTGTTTACCTGCCCCTCATGTGAAAAAGGTGAAATTGAAGTGCTTTCCGGCAGGGAGCTTGAAGTGGCATCCCTGGAGCTTGCAGATTAATAATAATGAAGGAGTGTCAGTATATGGAAATTAATATTCAAAAACGGGTGCTGGAAGCCAACGAAACTATGGCAGATAAAAACAGGCGCTTGTTCAAAGAAAAAGGGGTGTTTGTCCTGAACATGATGAGTTCCCCGGGTTCCGGAAAAACCGAAACCCTTTGTAAAACATTGCGACGGCTCATGCCGGAAGTGGTCACCGGGGTCATTGTGGGGGATATCTGTACCCGGAATGATGCCGATCGCCTGGAAACCACAGGGGCAGCAGTGGTACAGATCAACACAGATGAATTTGGTGGGGACTGTCATCTGGCGGCCCATCTCATTGAAAAATCGGCCCTTACCATGGATCTGGCAGCTCTGGATTTTCTTATTGTTGAAAATATTGGTAATCTGGTATGTCCTGCGGAGTTTGACATTGGTGAAAATGCCAAGGTCGTTGTGCTCAGCGTCACCGAAGGGGAAGATAAACCCTTAAAATACCCCCTGATGTTCCAGGTGGCAGACATTGCCATTTTAAATAAGATTGATCTCTTGCCCTATCTGGATTTTGATGCCAAAGAGGCGGTGGATAATATGAAGAAGGTTCATCCGGGGTTGTCGGTGTTTGAGTTGTCCGCCAAAACCGAAGAGGGGATGGAACCCTGGGTGCAATGGCTTAAAGATTCGGTGGCAAAAAAAGGCTATTGAAAAAATTGGGGGCCGGATTTCACCCCAATAAGTCGGGCGTATTCCCATTTTTTCCAGGAGGGCTTTTATGACGCGAAAAAAAGCACAGTTTGCAGGTTCGTGGTATCCGTCTGATGCCAGAGAATGTCAGCGGGAAATTGAGGCGTTTGTTAAGTCGACAACGGTTCCCGAAGGGAATTTTCAGTGTGGTATTGTTCCCCATGCCGGGTGGTTTTTTTCAGGTAGCATCGCCTGCCGGGTGATGGCGGCCCTGGGCAAAAGCAACGCCCCTGATCTGGTTCTTATTTTTGGCATGCACATGCATGGGAATGAGGCTTCCCGTATCCTGGCCCAGGGGGGATGGGAAACGCCCCTGGGGCCCCTTGATGTCCATGAACCCTATGTCCAGGCATTGTCAAAAAAAGTGGCATTTGAGCAGGACACCCCACACACCTTTCCCGGAGATAACACCATTGAAGTTCAGCTACCTTTGGTGAAATATTTTTTCCCCAATGCCGCCATGGTGCCCGTGGGGGTACCGCCTTCACCCGTGGCAAATCAAATGGGCGTATCTGCCGTCGAGGTCGCCGGTGAAATGGGTCTTAATATGGTGGTGATTGGTTCCACTGATTTGACCCATTATGGGGAAAATTTTGGATTCACACCGGCTGGCACCGGCCCCGGGGCACTGGAGTGGATGGAAAAAGAAAATGACGCCATGGCCATGGATGCCATTTTGTCCATGGACGGCGATGAGATTCTTTCCCAGGGGCAGAAACGCCGGAATATGTGCTGTGCAGGGGCCGTGGCAGCCACCGTGGGCAGTGCCAAGGCCATGGGCGCAGTCAAGGGGATGGCCCTGGACTACGCCACCAGCTTTGATAAAAGCCCTGGCACCAGTTTTGTGGGATACACCGGGGTGCTATTCGGCCAGTGACCCAATGTAATCCATGGCTTTTTTAATCCGTGTGATGGTTTTCTCTTTACCCAGGGCCAGGATCATCTCAAAAATTCCCGGGCTGACGGTGGTGCCGGTGAGCGCCACCCGCAGGGGTTGGGCAACTTTTCCAAATTTGAGGTCCGTCTCTTCCATGACCTTTTTTAATGCGTCTTCAAGGTTGTCTTGCGTGAATTCTTCCAGGGCCTCCATGGACTGGATCGTTAGCTCCAGTGTGGGCAGAGTCCCCTTTTTCAGGAACTTTTTGGCGGCTTTCTCTTGGAGCACAATATCTTCTTTAAAATAAAATGCGGCACTTTCAGCCATTTCAACCAATGTTTTGCTCCGGGGTTGGAGGGTTTCAATGGCCAGCTTAAGGGCCGGACCTTTTGCCACAGTAAGTCCCAGTTTTTCAAGAAATGAGATTAAAAGCGGTGCCAGTTCTGACGGCTTTTTTGCCTGGATGTGCTTGGCATTGAGGGCGGTGAGCTTATCCATGTCAAACATGGACGGCGATTTGCCAATGTGGTCCA
>CAYSSE010000627.1:0-2415 GCA_964433355.1 uncultured Desulfocicer sp. | reverse complement strand
CTTTCAGGGCGGGAATCCCCAGATCCGGTAAGACCAGCCATTCTTTCCAACCTATTAGCGTGCATTTTTCCGGGTTGGACTTTGATTGGGAGTTTAACAAAGAATATCCTTTCTATATCAAAAGTGCAGTGTATAACATTCGGATATCATATCAGAGTTTTTGTAAAAACACAGCACAAATTTATGGTTTCCTTTGTATCTCTCCAAAAGTGAGCTACCCGCTTAAAGCGGTATATTCTCAAGAATTTTCATGTGGATAATTAGCTTTTAAGGCTCATCGCGGATTAGTGCGAAAAAAATGTTTTCAGTTCATTTTTTGCGGGACATTGTCTATCAAATAATCTATGACCGTAAAGGGTGGTTGGATTTCACCAAGCATTGAATTTTAATCTATTATTTCAATTTACTTTTGTTCTCATAAAGGGTGTTGAAACGATTGCTATTTTAGGCAATAAAATCAAGTGTTTATATCAATGCTGAATTTTGATGTTTTTGATTGTAACACCTTGAAATAATTATTATTTTAAAAATAATTTTCAACACCATTTACTATAACTTAAATTTTTGTTCTTTTTAAATTAATAATAAATTTAATAAATTATGAAAAATTACAACTCCCGAGCTGCCTTGATACTCTTAAAATAACATGATATAACAGCCACGCCCTGAAGGGTAAAACTTCACATATTTTTATAAAAAGTGGAAAAGCAAGGTGGATACCCTGAAGATAGGGCTTGCCTCTACCATAATAAATATACATGGAAGTAACCACCTGCCACAACAAATAATGAAAAAGTAAAGTGTGCGAACAACCCAGTACCCAGCATCTACTTTTTCATATAACTGCCACGGGCAGACCGTATTCTGGTTCCGGCCTACCCACAACGAAATATGAAAGAATGTTAGACATATCTACTCTTTCATATAAAAAAAAAGCAACTATGAATTTTCATCTATTGTTATACATGAAATGAATTCTGCGGGGAAATATTTTGAAAAAAAAAGACCGATTAATCTTCCGGTGCCAATCCTGCGGGTATGAGACCCATCAATGGATGGGAAAATGTCCCGGTTGCGGAGGCTGGGACACCTTGTCCGGGGAAAAACCCAAAGATAGCCCCACACCCGGAGCACGATTTTCCCGAGCCAGAACGGTTGCCGTACCCATGGGAGCCATTGAGTTTGATGAAGATCCCCGCATTGAAACGGGAATTCAGGAGTTTGACCGCGTTCTGGGCGGTGGCATTGTGCCGGGAACCCTTGTACTCATCGGAGGTGACCCGGGTGTGGGAAAATCAACCTTGATGCTCCAGGTTCTTTCCCGACTTGCTGAGTCAGGCAAAAAAACACTTTATGTCTCCGGCGAGGAGTCCATTCGGCAGCTTAAAATGCGAGGAGACCGCCTCTCTTCCGGGGCCACCTCCATGCTGGTGGCGGCAGAAACAGATCTTGATTCCATTATCTCCATGGCGGAATCGGAAAAACCCCATGCCATGGTGGTGGATTCCATCCAGACGGTGTACAACCCAGACATTGCATCCACACCAGGCAGTGTTACCCAAATCAGGGAGGCTTCCATACGGTTGCTCAACATGGCAAAACAATCGGGTGTTCCCCTTTTTCTTGTGGGGCATGTGACCAAGATCGGGGCCATTGCAGGCCCCAGAATCATGGAACACATGGTGGATACCGTGCTTTATTTTGAAGGGGATCGCAGCCATGTATTCAGGATTTTAAGGGCCGTGAAAAATCGATTTGGTTCCACCAACGAAATCGGGGTGTTTGAAATGAAGGAAAAGGGGCTTGCTGAAGTGCCCAACCCCTCTGAAATATTTTTGGCAGAAAGATCGGTGAACGCCCCGGGATCAGTGGTGACGGCCAGCATGGAGGGTACCCGCCCCATTTTAATTGAAGTCCAGGGTCTTGCTTCCAGCTCCGGGTTGGGAACTCCCCGGCGGACAGTGCTGGGGCTGGATCCCAACCGGGTGGCGCTGATTGCTGCGGTGATGGAAAAACGCCTGGGCATTAACCTGTCAGGGCTGGATATTTTCATGAATGTGGCAGGGGGGGTAAAGGTGGTGGAACCGGCAGCCGACCTGGCTATTGCGGTTGCCCTGGCATCCAGCTTTCTGGATATGGCCGTTCCCGAGGGAACCACTGTCATTGGTGAAATCGGTCTCACCGGTGAGATCCGGGCAGCAGGACATGTGGAAGCACGGGTGAAGGAGGCTGCCAAAATGGGATTTACCCGTTGTCTCCTGCCCCAAAACAGTATAAAACAAGTTCCAGATATTCCAGGTCTTACCATCCAGGGGGTGACCTCTTTAAAGCAGGTCGTGGAACTGCTTTTTTAGTTGGCATCTTTCATATAACACCCATGCCCTGATGGACACAACGAATATAGGGTCGTAGACG
>CAYSSE010000626.1:0-2415 GCA_964433355.1 uncultured Desulfocicer sp. | reverse complement strand
CTGACAACCGTCAAATGTCCCCACAAAGGGCAGCCGGAAACGGTTTTCATCCGCAACTCACAACTCTGGGGATCTTCAGTTTTCAAGAGTTGTTTGAAATGCTTATAGTAGATATCCTGGTCGTCTTTGTGGATGAATCTGGAAAAGGGTTGCTGCACCAGAGCCGAGCGGGGGGTGTCTAAAAAGGTGGCCGTGGCCAGGTTACTTTCAAGAATCAGGCCCTTTTCTGAAAGGATCAAATAGCCCACCGGTGCCAGATCAAACAGATCAAAATAGCGCTCCCGCAGGCCGTCCAACTCCTGCTGGACCCGGCGCATCTCTTCATTCTGCATTTCAAGTTCAATCTGATGGATACGGAGCTCATGGATGGTTTCCCGCATCTCTTGCGGGGAAAGGGATGCCGGTATTTTTTCGGGTTCAACTGTTTTTTCCCGAATACGCTTTTCGGCCTGCCTGCGAAGCTGTTCCAGGGGCAATGAGGTCCCAGGGGTTACTTGGGCGGGTGGGAGATCCGTATCGCCTGGTTTATTTGTCATGGGGCCCTCCAATGCCTTTCAACGGGTTAAACGTCTCTTTTTTCTCTGCGGGATCCTGGGGAGTTTCTTTGTCTGGCTTGATTTCAGGTCGAAACTGCTTTTTAATGAGTGCCGCCTCGACCTTCTTTGCTTTGGTGATGTCCACAAAGGTGAAGACAGCTCCCTCAATGACATTATCCAAGGTGCGGTAGGGCTGGATACGCAGGGTGTACCAGCTGCCTTTTTTTGTTTTCACCTCCACCTCTTTGTGGATCAGGGTGTTCAAAACAGTCTGGGCATCGGCCACCAGTTGGTCATACTCAATGAGATTGGACACCACATGGGCCACGGGCCGTCCCACATCACTGGGGATAAGGTTGATGATGCTCGTGGCCGCCGGGGTGAAGCGCATGATACATAGCTGATGATCCACAAACACCGTGGCAATACCCGAACCGGCCAAAAGATTGTTCATGTCGTTGTTGGCCTGCATGAGATCGCTCACTTTGGTTTGGAGTTCGGCATTCACCGTGGACAGCTCCTCATTCACCGACTGCAACTCCTCCTTGGAGGTTTCCAGCTCTTCGTTGGTGGATTGCAGCTCTTCATTCATGGACTGCATCTCCTCGTTGGAGGATTTGAGCTCTTCATTGGAGGTCTCCAACTCCTCATTGGTGGTCTGCAGGTATTCTTCCTTGGCCCGCAGCTCCTGCTCAAGAACGGCAATGTGTTTTTGTGAATCTCCGGAGGAGGAATCTGGAGAGGGGGTGTCCTTTATACCAGCCCCACCAGCGGTGTGACGCTCCTGGGGGACGGCAACAAGGGGGGCCTCTTCCAAAACCACCAGAAAAAGCGGATTCTCCCCGGGGGGGGAAAGCCCTGGGGCCAGGGGGCACACCGTGACATCCACCAGGGTATAATCCCCATTGGTTTTCACCCGCAGCCCGGGTCGGACCTCCCGGGTTTTGTCGGCCACGGCTTTGTGAAGGGCCAACGTCAAGCCCCGCTGCAACCCCGCCCGGGCCATTTTTAAAATATTATTGATACCCGATTCCCCGGGGGTGGGCTCCAGAAACATGCCGGTGCGGCCGTGCAAATAGAGAATATTCCCCTGGGCATCCACAAGGGCAGCAGCCGGAGAGATGTGGGCCAGCAAAGCCTGTTCGGTGAGTTCCCGCAGGGGTATTCGGGCACTGGGGGGCTTATTTCTTACCGCCGGGAGCCCCTCCATATAACTGGCGGGTATGGGCGGTACCAAATGTCGCTGTGACAGAAGCCTGTTAACCCCATCTTCCCGGCGTTGATACAGCTTCATTTTCCGATTTACAATGCTGAACAGATCATTATATTCACCCACGGTCTCCGAAGTGCCAAGGAAGAGAATCCCCCCTGGGTTTAAGGCATAATGGAATAAGGGGATCAATTTTTTCTGTAATGCGCCATTCATATAGATCAAAAGGTTGCGGCAGCTGATAATGTCAAGCTTGGAAAAGGGCGGATCTTTGATCACATCCTGCTCGGAAAAAACCAGCATGTCCCGGATGTTTTTATGGATGCGGTAAAAGGTGCCGTCAAACTCAGGGGTAAAATAGCGCTCCAGAAGGAGGGGATCTATGTCGTCCCCGATGCTACAGGGGTAAAGACCGGCCCGGGCGCTGACTATGGCCTGGCTGTCAATGTCCGTGGCAAATACCTGTATTTTGAAATGTTGTTTCAGGGTGTGCTGGTGCTGGGCCAGCAGAATGGCCAGTGAATAAGCCTCCTCTCCGGTGGAACACCCCGGTGTCCAGACACGGATCACGCCCCCTTCACTCTTGGTGGAGAAAATTTGGGAAAGAAGCTGGTCTTCCAGGGCCTTAAAGGCCTCGGGATCTCGAAAGAAATGGGTAACCCCTATCAA
>CAYSSE010000625.1:0-2421 GCA_964433355.1 uncultured Desulfocicer sp. | reverse complement strand
TATGGCATCGGTATTTTAAAGGTCAAAGAAATTATCGGCATGTTGGCCATCACATCGGTTCCGCAAACCCCCGAATTTGTGAAAGGGATTATCAACCTCAGGGGAAAGGTGATTCCCGTACTGGATCTACGGCTCAAGTTCTCCATGGAGCCCATCCCCTATACAGAGCGCACCTGCATTATTGTGGTGGAGATCGAATCCAATGATGTCATTGTACTGATTGGAATTGTGGTGGATTCTGTTTCAGAGGTTCTGAACATCAAAGGAGAAGAAATCGAAGATGCCCCCACCTTCGGTATGCAATTGAATACAGATTATATACTGGGCATGGCAAAAACAGATGGAAGCATCAAAATTCTTCTGGATATTGACCGGGTGTTATCAAGTGAAGAACTATCTGGCCTTGGTTCCGTTTCTTAAAATAATTCACGAAAGGACTATCAATGAAAAATCTCAGCTTAGGTTTAAAAATTGCTTCAGGATTTGCCCTGTTAATCATCATGGCCATGGCGCTGGGTGGTATGGCCATGTGGAACATGAATAAAGTAGAAACCCAAAGCACCATGCTGGCAAACGAGTACGTGCCGGAAGTGGGCGTTGCCATGGCGCTCAAAGGGGCTGCCAACCGGGTCATGTACGAAATAAGAGGATACGGATTCACCGAGGAGCAGACCTATTATAAAAAAGGTCAGGACCAACTCAAAGCAGTGGACGCCGCCCTTGAAAAGGGACGCACCCTTCAGGCCGCATCTCCTAACCTGAAAGCGCTGGAGGGGCAGCTTCGGACCGCCACCCAGGCCGTTGACACGTATAAAAGCCTTCTGCAGCAGACCGTTGATCTCAATGCAAAACTGGCCGCGAACAGAAACACCCTTACTACCTCTGCAGCCCAATACATGAGCACCAGCAGCACCTTTCTGACAAGACAAAATGAAAAACTAACAAAGGAAGTGCTGGAAGGTGTAAACAGCCAGGGGATTATTGAAACACTGTCCCAAATAACCCAGATCAATAATATCATTGATCTGGGCAATGAAGCCAGGGTCGGGGCATATAAATCCCAGGCGCTGCGCAGCCCGGAAACCATGCAAGAGGCCATGACGGTTTTTGTAAAAATTGATGAAGAACTAAGCGCACTCAAAAAAGTTACCTCCCAAGCCGCAGACATTAAAAACCTTGATGAAATCAAAGCCGCCGGCGATTCCTACAAACAGGCCATGACGGATTTTCTTGCCAACTGGATTGCCCGGGAAAATATAGGTTCCCAGAGAACCACCGCCGGAGAAGCTGTCACAGATGCCTGCAATGCCACGGCAGACGCGGGAATGACCGCCACAACCAAAATTGCCAGCGAGGCCATGTCCGCCCTTTCCCTTGCTTCCACCATCATGCTTGTGGGGCTCATCATCGCTCTGGTGGTGGGTGTACTTGTGGCCTTTTTTATGACCCGCAGCATCACCGGTCCTGTGAATCGTATCATTACCGGTCTCAACGAAGGGTCTTCTCAGGTGGCTTCTGCTTCCGGCCAGGTCTCTTCCGCCAGCCAGTCCCTGGCCGAAGGCTCCTCTGAACAGGCCGCTTCCATTGAAGAGACCTCTTCCTCCATGGAAGAGATGTCATCCATGACCAAAAGCAATGCAGAAAATGCCGGTACTGCCAATGGACTCATGGAAGAAACCCGTACAGTGGTAACCACCGCCAATACTTCGATGCGGGAACTAACCCAATCCATGAAAGAAATCTCAACGGCCAGTGAAGACACATCCAAAATCATTAAAACCATTGATGAGATTGCATTTCAGACCAATCTGCTGGCATTGAACGCCGCAGTGGAAGCTGCCCGGGCCGGAGAAGCCGGTGCCGGTTTTGCAGTGGTGGCCAACGAAGTGCGGAATCTGGCCATGCGGGCCGCCGATGCTGCCAAAAACACCTCGGAACTCATTGAAGGCACCGTCAAAAAAGTCCATGCCGGATCGCTTCTGGTATCCACCACCAATGAAGCCTTCACCAAAGTAGCGGACAGCACGGGGAAAGTCGCCAATCTGGTGTCTGAAATCAGCCAGGCTTCCCAGGAGCAGTCCAATGGCATCAGTCAGGTAAACATAGCCATTACGGAAATGGACAAGGTGGTTCAGCAAAATGCTGCCAATGCCGAAGAGTCCGCATCCGCCGCCGAGGAGATGAGCGCCCAGGCAGAACAACTCAGAGAATATGTGGACGAATTGGTCATGGTTGTTACGGGGAAACGCAACCAGAGCAGCGGATTTAATCGACCTGCCCAACGGTCAACAAGAATAAAAAACATCAGCCCCGCTCCCCGGAAAAGTGGTAGAATGCTGGCTCAAAGTTCAAATGAAATCAAGCCCAATGAGGTGATTCCCTTTGACGATGACCCTGATTTTGCAGACTTTTAGCAGACTG
>CAYSSE010000624.1:0-2424 GCA_964433355.1 uncultured Desulfocicer sp. | reverse complement strand
CCACGTAAATGGAGACCAACGCGGGTGAGTTGATACACTTTTAAAACCCTTATGTTTTTTTGATTTTTTCCAATGGGATCTCTAACAGAGTTTCAATTTCTTCATCAGAATGGCCTGTTTTTCTCATCAGGATAATAGACCGTTTCTCCATCTCATGTATTTTTTTCAAAGCGGCTTCCTTGGCTGCTCGTTCCTGTTTGAAGGCGATCTCCATGGCTGCTTGTTCCTGTTTCTTTGCAAGTCTCTCCTGTAGCAGGGCCTTCTCAAGCTTTTTTCTCTGAGCTTCCTCTCCCCGTCGTACCCGGAGCCACTCTTCATGAAGACGGTATTTTTCCCGAAGTCTGTCATTTTCTGTGAATGTATGAAGCATATCATGCACCTCCTTTATCCCCTTATTGGCCGCCACAAATGAATTGAGCGGGGCAGCAAGGTCTTGATCATTGCCAAGATAATAGATCCACTGCTCAAGCTGATGGCTACAGCAGCTATTGGGCTGGGGGGTCTGTTTCTCCCCGGATGTCACCTGGGGCTGGCCATTGTCGGATTCAAAGCAGGCGATGAACTTCTTTAGCTCTGCATAATACAAATGCCAGTGATTCAACAATGGCTGGTGGGTTCGGGTGTTGAGCATGGTGTAGTGGTGGAACCACTGTTTTCTATCTGTCTTATCCCTGAAAAAATTGTCCAGCAGCAGATGAACACCATAGCAGGGTTTCAGGTCATCCAAAAGTTCATCAGCATGCGAAGCATGTCTGTTGCAACTTTTGGTTGGAAGGCGAGCGCAGCGAGTCCTTCCAACATAATTTTTGTCCTTGTTTTTCTTAAGCTGGTCCCGGTACATCCCGGCAAGATAAAATTTGGAACGTCGGGTATAATCAGGAATGTAAAGGGCTACCCACTTAAGGCGGGACAGCCTTTAAAATCAAGCGTCTTAGCACCCTGAATTTTAGGGGCTGAAAGCTAATTATCCACATAAAAAGCCTTGAGAATATCCCGCCTTAAGTGGGTAGCCCTTTTTACCATATTTTCACCTACTTTCTTTGATTCACACATTTAATTCATGCTCAGGACGATTATCCAGGATCTTTCATACGCTTGTGACAGGGCTCTCTTTGCTGAATGATCTACACGTTGGGAAAACAGGGTTGCAAAAATCGTTAGGAACAGCAATAATAGTGTTGACCATAAGGGAAACCCAACAGATGGGGGGCATGCGCTGGTTTCTACTTGGCTATCCCAACCAGGAGGTGCGGCAGAGCCTGACCGACTATATTCTTTCCTTTCTCACCAATAGCACCGTTGCTCAGGAAAATAACAAATTCAATTTATATGAAGCCCTGATTGCCAACAATTTTGATGCCATTAAGCAGATCCTACAGGCGTTTTTTTCCTCCATCCCCCATGACTGGTATCGCAGGAATCAACTGGCCAATTACGAGGGCTATTACGCCTCCATTGTCTATTGTTATTTTATTTTAGCTTGAAGATCAATCTATATATTGCAATTTCATTACCATACTGACACAACATATGGTATTTTGATTACTAAATTTCAAATCGGTTTTAAATTTGGCGAAGGTGTTGCACCATGACATCAAGTTTTAAATAGAAGTACGGAGAATTTTATGATAATCATGGGGAAGTGGCCGTCATCATAACCCCCTCGGAGGTGTCCCGTGCAAAAAAATAAAAAACTTCCCATAGGCATTCAAACCTTTGAAAAAATTGTACAGGACAATTATTGCTATGTGGACAAGACACATTTTGTGCAACAGTTGTTAAATGAGGGTACGTACTATTTCCTGTCCCGTCCCCGTCGGTTTGGCAAAAGCCTATTTCTGAGTACGCTTAAAGCTGCCTTTGAGAGTCGACGGGAGCTGTTCCAGGGCCTTTTTCTGTATGATAACTGGGACTGGAATCAGAGCAACCCCGTGGTGCATATCAGTTTTGGCTCCGGTGTGATGCGCTCGGTGCGCGATCTGGAGATCCGTTTCAGCGCGATTCTTGATAACCATATCCGCTTGCATGATGTGAAATTATCTCAGGATGACCTGCGGGAGCGTTTTGCTGAGCTGATTCAGACCCTGTATGAGAAAACCGGTCGCCGGGTGGTGGTGCTGGTGGATGAGTACGACAAGCCGATCCTGGATAGCATTGAAAACACGGAAATGGCCATTGCTCTTCGCGATGAACTCAAGAATTTTTATTCCGTTATCAAGGATGCCGACCCTTACATTGAATTTGTGTTCATCACGGGTGTCTCCAAATTCAGCAAGGTTTCTCTCTTCAGCGGATTAAACAATCTCAAGGACATCACCATAGACAAGCGTTTTTCAGACATTTGCGGTTATACCCAGGATGAACTGGAGAGCGTTTTTTCTGGCTGGATAGACGACAATACGGATCTGGTCGAGGTTAAGAGCT
>CAYSSE010000623.1:0-2426 GCA_964433355.1 uncultured Desulfocicer sp. | reverse complement strand
TTTTACATGAACGGCCAGATGATGCGCATGGAAAAAGTGATCTGTCCTCCAGATGATTACGAATGGGAAGATGAAACTCCCGTGGAATCGCAAAGAAAAACAAAAGAGCCTCAAAAGACGGATAAAAAATCGACAGTCCCAGGTGGACAACTGATCTCATTTGCCCAGCATCGGCGGTCAAAAAAATAGAACCACGCCCCTGAATACTCATTTTTGATATGGATATGCCTTTATGAAAATAGGTTCCTTAACCCTGAAGGGCCACACCATTCTTGCGCCTTTGGCCGGGGTGACCCATCTTCCCTTTCGTCGCATTGTAAAAGCGTGTGGCGTTTCCATGGTCTGCTCAGAGATGGTCAGCGCGAAAGGACTTTTATATAATTCTGCCAAGACCGAAACGCTTCTTTGCTCCACCCGGGATGAAAAACCACTCTCTGTTCAAATTTTTGGTGCAGAGGCCCCTGCCATGGCCTATGCCGCTGAAAAAATTGCCCACAGGGGAGAGGTGGATATCATTGATATAAATTTTGGATGCAGTGTGCGCAAAGTTGTGAAAACCGGTGCAGGTGTGGCATTAATGAAAGATTTGGGAAATGCCCGGAATGTCTTGCAATCTGTGCGAAAAGTGCTTAGTATTCCCTTGACCATAAAAATTCGTTCAGGTTGGGATACTTCCGGAAAACAGGCCATTGATCTTGCATCCATGGCCCAGGACTGTGGGGTGGACGCCATCACACTTCATCCCCGGACGGCTGTCCAGGGATTTCGGGGGGGTGCAGATTGGGATCTGATTCGTCGCCTGAAACAACACCTCACCATTCCCGTCATTGGTAATGGGGATATCCTAACGGCCCATGACGGTGTCCGCATGATGGAAAAGACCGGTTGTGATGCGGTGATGGTGGGACGTGCTGCCATGGGAAACCCATACATATTCAGTCAGATCGATGCATTGCTGGCCGGAAAAAAGATGATCTGTCCCACCCGGGCACAACAATTCAACCTCATGCGTGATCTGGTGGATGCCTGTGTGGATGGGTTTGGCGAAGTACCTGCCTGTAGGATGATGAGAAGCCGGTTGGTGTGGTTTGTAAAAGGGTGGGATGGGTGCAGCCATTTTCGAAGGGCCATCACCGGCATTCGTTCCCGCCGTGAGGCCCTGGATCTAATTGAGACCTATGAACAACAGCTTTGTGATTTTTCCCGAATTTCGAGTGGAAATTAGAATGAACAGGGTGTGAGAAAAATCTTGACAGAACACTTTAAATTATAGATAAAAGAAGACTTGATTTTATTTGGCAAATTATTTTGTAAAATTTGTTGCCACAATTCTTATGAATAAAAATTCTATGAATCTTGAATAGTTAATTAACATACAAAAAGCGGCGTATTGCCTCGTGTAAAAAAAGACGTAAGGAGAGTTCCCATATGAACGACTTTCTTCAGAGCCTCAGGGGAGGACAGAAAGATAAGCGAACACCCAAGACCCGAAGGGGCGTTGACAATAATTCTAATCCCAATTATAACCAGCCCCCCAACTATTCCCCCGGTGGGTATCAGAATTCCCGGGGGGTGGGGAATGTAAAACGTGTCACCAGGAGTAATTCCCCTGCAAAATATCCAGGACAGGATATTGAGATACCTGTTGTCAGTGATGATGTTTTGGAAAGAGCCCTGGATGTTTTGGATGGTTTTTTGAAAAACCAGGAACGGCTTGTGGATATCCAGCAGAAACGAATTCTCATTGAAGAGAGAAAAGCCGGTGCTCTGGAAGAAATTGCAGCGCGTTTTCAATTAAAGACCCCGCCCGGCGCATTAATAGAAGGGGCTCGGGTTCCAGAAAATGAAATAATCCCCAGAGAGGGAAACTTGGCAGAAGCGATGGAAAATGATTTCCATGATAGAGAAAAAATGGAAGAGCCCAAGCCTAAGTTGCAGCACAATTATCAGGAGGGTCGTACCCGGCAGGGGCGGATGATGGATCCAGAGTCATATACCAATGGCGTTTCAAGCCCGGAACCGTCTGAACAGGTGGACGGGGATCTGTTTTCATCCAGAACCCATAGTCTCGCCCCGGAAAGAAAGGGGTCACCTGCCAAAGAGTCCCATAAAAAAGTGGCGCCTTCCAGTATCAAGGCTGAAAAGCGTGTTTCCCGCTCCATTGAAAAAAATGAGATGAAAAAAGAAGTAAAGGTCATTAAGCGAACCCGGGCGGACAAGGCCAAGGCAGCCGCTACCGCTACCCGGGTTGAAGTTAAAACGAATGAGCCCAAAGCTGCCCCATCCCCGGTTCAGCCCAAAGTTGTTCCATCTCCGGTTGAAGACATTTTACCCCGGGAAGAGGTGATGCATATCATTGAGACCATGCGCGAAAAGGGTGCCACCTTTGATCAGGTTGCAACATACCTGGTGAGCATTAACCAGCC
>CAYSSE010000622.1:0-2428 GCA_964433355.1 uncultured Desulfocicer sp. | reverse complement strand
TCTGTGGCCTTCCGGCACCGGGCAAGATAGGTATCCAGATCATGGGAAAAGGTGGTCTCTTTACCCGTCACTCCTTTTCTGGCCATGCAGTACATCAACCCAGAGCCCTTGGCGGATAAAAGCTGCATGCGCTCATCTGTGGTGGTGGGTGAAAAAATATAAACAGGATGACAGCCGTGTTTTTCCATGGCATTAAGATAGGTCTTTCCCTCTTCTGGGGGAAGATCCGGCACAATGGCCCCTTTTATACCTGCCACTGCCATATCCCCGGCAAAACGATCCATCCCATATTTAAACAAAATATTGGTGTAGGTCATGAATAAAAAGGGAATGTCAAACCGTTGGGATGCTTCCCGGGCAAATTTAAAACATCCCGCCACCCGGGCTCCGGCATCCAGGGACTTTTGATTGGCCTTTAAAATCACAGGCCCATCTGCCATGGGCTCTGAAAAGGGAATCTGCAACTCCATGAGATCCACCCCGGCTTCCACCATCTGGGCCACGATTTCCATGGAGGCTTCAAAGGAGGGGTACCCCAGCACAATGTGGGTCATGAGCAGAATGTCTTTTTTTTCTCTTTTTTCTTTGATATAGGCTTCAAGCATTGTATTCACCTGCCTTTTCCTTGATAAACGCTTTCCATTTGGGGTCATCAAAGGCATCTGCCACGGTAAAGATATCCTTGTCCCCCCTGCCCGATTGATTGATGATAATACACTGATCGCCAGGAAGTTTACCGGCCTCTTTAAAGGCCCCTGCAAAGGCGTGCGCCGACTCCAGGGCCGGGATAATGCCCTCTTTTTGCATGGTGAGCCGTAACGCGGCTATGACCTCTTCATCGGTGGCCGATTCAAACCGGGCCTTCTTTTCCACATGGAGCTGGGATAAAATCGGAGAAACCCCGACATAATCAAGCCCTGCCGCAATGGAATGAGTCTCCTTCATCTGCCCGTCTTCATTCTGGAGGAAAAAAGTCTTATACCCCTGGGCCACCCCCACCGAGGCATCATCCGTGCAAAGGCGTGAGGCATGCTCCCCGGTGCTAAGGCCCCGTCCGGCCGCTTCCACCCCCACGCACTCCACCCCTGAATCAGACAAAAATCCACTAAAAATACCCATGGCATTGGAGCCGCCGCCCACACAGGCATATACCCGGGTGGGTAATTTCCCCTCCCGTTCCAAAATTTGTTTTCTGGCCTCTTTGCCAATGATGGATTGAAAATAGGTCACCATTTCAGGAAAGGGGTGGGGACCACAAGCCGTTCCAAGGACATAATGGGTGGTCTCCATATTTGTCACCCAGTCCCGGAAGGCTTCGTTGATGGCATCCTTTAATATTCGGGTGCCGTCGGTGACCGGGATCACCGTGGCCCCCATCTGTTCCATCCAGAACACGTTGGGTCGCTGGCGTTTTACATCCACTTCCCCCATGTAAATGGTACAGTCAAATCCAAATTTGGCTGCCATGGTGGCCGTGGCCACCCCGTGCTGTCCCGCCCCGGTCTCTGCAATGACCCGGGTTTTGCCCATTTTCTTCACCAGAAGCCCCTGGCCCATGACATTATTGGCTTTGTGGGCTCCGGTGTGGTTGAGATCTTCCCGTTTGATGTAAATTTTTGCCCCGCCAAAATGGTTTGTCAAATTTTCTGCATAGGTAAGTGGGGTGGCCCGGCAGGAGTAAGTGGACATGAGATCCACATAGGACTCCCAAAAGGCGGGATCCTTTTTTATCTCATTGAAATGGCCCACCAGGTCATCAAAGGTGGCGGTTAGAATTTCGGGGATGAATGCACCGCCGAACTCCCCGTAATATCCACGTTTATTCATATGTATTCCCTCCAAGAGTCTGTGAAAAAACAAATTGGTCTGTGCGACATAATAATTCTGAGTAAACCGCATTTTCCGCCGAGGGAAAATCCAGAAATCGTTTCACTAACAAAACGGGCTCATCCATGCCAAGGCCGAGGATATCTGCCTGGAATGGGGACAGACAGGTCACCCGAAAATTCTGTCTCCCACAATCCGGTACCATATAGAATTTATCAGACACCACCTGGGACAGGGATTTTCCCGTGAGATCCATGTGTTCAATGCCCTTGAACAGGGTGGGATGAAGATAAATATTTTCCAGCAATACTGGCGCTTTCCGGGCTATGGTTAATCGGGTGACGCAATAGGCATCTCCCCCGGAAAAAGGATTTTCATCATCATCTGAAATTTGCTTCAGGCAGATGGGGTTGAGCATTTGAATATCAATGTCAATGCCCTGACGATGAAAGGCAGATGAAGTACCTGCAAGGGAAAAAAGATCCACATCATCCCTTAATTCCGCAACAAAAGTCCCGGCCCCCCGTCGTCTTTTGACCAGCCCCTTTCTCACCAGAAGATCCACTGCCTGACGGGCTGTGGGACGTCCAATGCCATAGGT
>CAYSSE010000621.1:0-2428 GCA_964433355.1 uncultured Desulfocicer sp. | reverse complement strand
ATCGTACTATTACAGGAAGAAAAAAGTCAGAAACAAGGTTTCGGTAATTCCAGATTGCCCCTTAAATCCCGGGAGGCCGAGGGGCTTGTATTTTGTCCGTTTATGCAGTGTTACATTTAGATAAAATCATTGACAGGGTTTCAAGGCGGGCGTATGAAATAAAGGCTGGAAACGTGATTTTTATTTAACCTGTGACAATACATAAGCCACCAGCCGGGAAACTAAATGCTGAAACTCGAAGAAATCAAAAAAGACGTCCAGATCAGCGGCATCCAGCCTGATGAAATCGTGCGCATTGTCCAGGTGGAGCCCGTGGGAGACGCGGCCCTTACCGTCTATTATAAAGACAGCCAGGGAAAACTTGGTGAGCAGATGCTGTTCCGCTCGGACGAATCCCGCCTTTCCCTGGCCACAGCCGGTCGTGCCTGGGCCTTTGACGCACCCGGTGCAGAATTCAAACTGGGCCTGGAAGCCTGGCGCATCTCCCAGGCAGCCCTGTTTGATCCCATGATGGCCGTGCACACCTCCAATGTGGAACCCCTTCCCCACCAGATTTCCGCCGTATATGAATCCATGCTCCCCAGACAGCCCCTGCGCTTTGTCCTGGCAGATGATCCCGGAGCCGGCAAAACCATCATGGCAGGCCTTCTCATCCGGGAACTCCTGATGCGGGCCGATGCCAAACGCATCCTCATCGTAGCCCCGGGTTCCCTGACAGAACAATGGCAGGATGAGCTCATTGAAAAATTCAGCGTGACCTTTGAAATCTTCAGTCGGGAAAAACAGGAGCAATGCGCATCGGGCAACTATTTTGAAGAGGCCAATCAGCTCATCTGCCGCCTGGACCAGCTCTCCCGCAGTGAAGAACTCCAGGAAAAACTTGAAGCTCCGGGATGAGATGGAAAAAGCTGAAGCCCGCAAGCTGCAGCCCTATTTTATCCGGGCTTTTTTTGCGGAAGCCTTCCAGAGCATTGGCGGTGAAATGCGGCCCCGGGAAACCGGACGGTTTGAGATCCGGCATGTGCCCGCCGCCATCCGGGAACGGGACCGGGTTATTGGTGAGA
Source organism: uncultured Desulfocicer sp. (assembly GCA_964433355.1). Classification (GTDB taxonomy): domain Bacteria; phylum Desulfobacterota; class Desulfobacteria; order Desulfobacterales; family Desulfobacteraceae; genus Desulfocicer. Next base: position 1,364 of record CAYSSE010000621.1, on the reverse strand, counting down.
CCCGCACCCCGGTGTTGAAAAAATACGAACGTATCTGTTTTGAAAAACAGGCCATTCGCCAGTATGGAAAAGCCATGGTCGACCTGATCCATCCGGCCCACCCCCTGATGCACGCCACCATTGATCTGGTGCTCCAAGCCCACCGTCGGAAAATCAAACAAGGGGCCGTGATGGTTGACCCCACGGATGAGGGCATGATCCCCAGGATTTTATTTATGGTGGATCACACGGTGAAGGAAGCCCCTTCGGTTGACAGGGCCAGGACAAAAGAGGTGGCCTCCCGACGTCTACAGTTTGTGGCCATTGATGAAACGGGCCATGCCCTGAATGCTGGCTGGGCACCCCATCTGGATCTGTTACCCATTGATCCTGATGACTTGAAACTTGTGAAGGACATTGTCAATGCCCCCTGGCTGAACAATAATCTGGAAACCCTGGCCCTGACCCATGCCTCCCAGAAGCTGGTGCCCGACCATTACCGGGAGGTGAAACAGCGAAGGGAGCAGCAGGCAGATAAAATCCTGGCAGCTATTAATGATCGCCTGGTGCGGGAGATCAACCATTGGTCGGACCGGTACATCAAACTGAAAGATGATGTCAGTGCCGGGAAGCAGCCCCGGGTGCAGCCGGAAATGGCCCGCCGTCGGGTGGATGAACTCACCGCACGCCTGGAACAGCGTAAATCTGAATTGACGGCATCCAGAAATGTGGTGTCCAGCACCCCGGTAGTCATTGGTGGTGCCCTTGTCATCCCCCAGGGGCTTTTGAAATTCCGCAAGGGGGAGAGTGATTTTTCTGTGGATGCCGACAGCCGGGCACACGTTGAGCGGGTGGCCATGGAGACTGTCATGGAAACGGAAAAAAAGTTTGGCCATGAGGTAACGGATGTGGGGGCGGAAAAATGTGGGTGGGATGTGACGGCCCGGCCCCGGCCCGGTGTTGATGGGGCTGTGAAACCGGATCGGCACATTGAGGTGAAAGGCCGAAGCAAGGGTCAGACCACCATTACGGTGAGCCGCAATGAGATTATCTATGCCCTGAACCAGGTGGATAAGTTTATTCTTGCGGTTGTTATTGTGGATGGGGATGTTTTTGAAGGGCCTTTTTATATTCGAAATCCATTTCAAAACCGAGCCTGAGTTTGGTATTGCTGGGGTAAATTATGATTTGGGGAAGTTGTTGTTGAAGGCTGTACCACCGGAGGAAACATTATAAACAAGCCTTTGAATAATGAGTTATCTCAAATAAAAATTTAAAATTTTTCTGGATATCCTTCATTTTGTAATGATGTCCAGATATGTAAAATAACTTGTTGAACAAAACCGCTCCGCGGAGGTGCTCCGACGAATTTCTACTTCCAGATT
>CAYSSE010000620.1:0-2440 GCA_964433355.1 uncultured Desulfocicer sp. | reverse complement strand
TGGTCTGGCTCCGGGTTTCCATGTTGCGCAGCACCAGGGCATTGGCTTCCATCTCTGCATCCCCGACAATGAGCACATTGCGGGCATTGCGTTTGTCAGCCCGTTTCATGAGACTTTTTAAGCTTTTGCCACTATAATCCATTTCGGCTTTAAAGCCGGACAGGTTCAGTTGTGACAACCATAGATGACAATTTTCCATGGCCTTATCCCCCAATGCCACCAGAAAAAGATCCGGCCCCTCATTTTCTTTTTGCTGCGCCAACTGCTCCACAATGTGAACCAGCCGGTCAAATCCAATGGCAAATCCAATGGCCGGGATTTCTGGTCCCCCCAGTTCCTGAACCAGGGCATCGTACCGACCGCCACCAGCCACGGCGCTCTGGGCACCCAATGCGGTGGTCAGGATTTCAAAAGCGGTGCGGGAGTAATAGTCCAGTCCCCGAACCAGGGTGTTGTCCACAATGAATTCAACATTCTGGGCTTTCAGGGTGGACTGCACAGTGTCAAAATGGGTACTACAGTCCGGGCAGAGATGATCCAGGGTTGTGGGGGCACCTTCCAGGGCTTTGCGGCAGGCCGGAACCTTGCAGTCCAAGGTTCTTAAGGGATTTTTTTCCATGCGGCGGATGCAGTTGTCGCAAAGTTGGTCTTTTCTGGCGGAGAGAAAATCCAGCAGAGCCTTTTGGAAAGTGGGGCGGCATTCGGGGCAGCCCAATGAGTTGATATGGGCTTTCAGACCTGATAATCCCAGGCGCTTGAAAAGTTCGTTTAGTATCTGGATGAGCTGGGCATCAATGTAAGGGGATGCAATGCCGAACACCTCGGCATCAATTTGATAAAATTGTCTGTATCGTCCCTTTTGGGGACGTTCCCGGCGGAACATGGGGCCCACGGTGTAGAATTTTCGGACAGGATCTGCCGCATACATCTTGTGCTGGATATAAGATCTTACAATGGAGGCTGTGGCTTCAGGTCTCAGGGTGAGTTTGTCGCCCTTTCGATCGGGAAATGTGTACATTTCCTTTTCAACGATGTCTGTGGCCTCACCAATACTCCTTGCAAAGAGTTCTGTTTTTTCCATGATGGGAATGCGGATTTCCTGGAACCCAAAGTTCCTGAAAAGTTCAGCAGTTAGGGTTTCAATTTTCTGCCACATTGGCGTCTCTTCCGGCAATATATCCCTGAATCCTCTGATGGTCTGTATCATTTACCTCTTGCCTGCTTGTTTTTTTAAAATCTCTTAAATCCTAACCTGGACAAGCCAGAACCAAAAAGATTTTCTGATTCTCTTGCCAAAATAACACGAAAATCAGAGATAAGAATTTAAGTTGGGAGTACAAAATGCCTGATCCCGTCCAATGCCTGACCTCATCCATGGGCCTTCAGATCCCATAAAGTTAAACCTTTTATATATCTGTTGTGGTGCTTAATAGTCAATAACTAAAATTGAGGTTTGAATTCAATACCCACGGAATCAACAAGCCTGGAAAATGGTTGAAGGGTTGTAAAATCAATGGTACGTTGCCCAATACAGTAATTTTTAGCCTAACTGGGTAAGCGGGAAAGTCAACATCACCTGAGCTAAAAACTCAGGGTTTCTTTGCCGGTTTTTTATAAAATATGTCAGGGGCTTGTTTCTAAATTCAGCTTATTTGAACTTTAAGGGGAATGATATGACATCAAAAATAACCACCACCACCTTGTTCCGGATGAAAAAAGAAGGGAAAAAAATAACCGCATTGACCGCCTATGATTATCCATTTGCACGGATGGTGGATGCCTCGGGCATTGAGATGATCCTGGTGGGGGATTCCCTTGGCATGGTGGTTCAGGGAAAGGAAAACACCCTGCCTGTGACCATGGATGAAATGCTCTACCATACCTCCATGGTGACCCGGGCCTGTAAAACCGCCATGGTGGTGGGGGACATGCCTTTTATGTCCTATCAATCTTCCCTGGATCAGGCGGTGGACAATGCCGGTCGGTTTTTAAAGGAGGCCGGGGCCGGGGCGGTGAAGCTTGAGGGCGGAGCCGATGTATGTGATGTGATCAAGGCCGTGGCAGCAGCTGGGATTCCTGTGCAGGCCCACATTGGACTGACCCCCCAGAGTGTCCATCAGATGGGGGGGTTCAAGGTACAGCGGGATGAAGAACGGCTGATGTCAGATGCCATGAATGTGCAGGCAGCCGGGGCGTTCTCCGTTGTGCTGGAGGGCATTCCTTCCCCCATTGCGGCAAATATCACAAAGGCTTTGACCATCCCCACCATTGGCATTGGTGCGGGTTCCCATTGTGATGGTCAGATACTTGTACTCCATGACATGCTGGGCATCAATGACAGGCATCTTCCTAAGTTTGTTAAAAAATTTGCCGATGTCAATGCTGTGGCTGCAAAAGGGCTGGAAGATTATATGAATGCGGTGCGAAAGGGTGAATTTCC
>CAYSSE010000619.1:0-2445 GCA_964433355.1 uncultured Desulfocicer sp. | reverse complement strand
ATACCAGTACCCACAAATCAGACTTCAGGTTTAGGTTCAGGTTTAGGTTTAGGTTTAGGTTTAGGTTTAGGTTCAGGTTCAGGTTTAGAGTCAGGTTTAGGTTCAGGTTTAGAGTCAGGTTTAGAGTCAGAGTCAGGTTCAACTTTAGGTTCAGGCTCAAAGGGCATGTCGATTTCCACTTCACTGCCACCGCAGCGTGACATTTTTGCGTGGGGATACCGCTTCTGGAACACATGAATCATCTTTCTGTTTTCCGCAAGCACCGTGGCTGTAAATCGCTTATATTGATTTTCCTTTGCAATGTTCTCCAGAATATCCAAAAGATGGGATCCAATGCCCATGCTATGGATCTCCTCCTTCACCACAAATGCAACTTCCGCCGTTTCTCTGTCAATCTCAGCATAGGAGCCAATGGCAATGATCTGTTTTCGTTTACCAAGCTGCCGAAATCCAATGATGGACATGTTTCTGCGATAATCCACACTGGCCCACTGACCCTGGAGCATTTTTCTGGAAAAGACCTTTCGTTTATGAAAGAAACGATAATAAATGGTATTTTCCTGGAGGGAATAGAAAAAATGTCGGGATTCAAACTCATCCGATGGTAACAGGGGTCTGAAATTGATGCTTTTCCCCATGGGCAGAGACATGGTGGAGAGGTAATCGTCCAGAAAAAGCAGATCCTGACTGGTGGGGGGCAGTTGATCCGGAAAAATATACCGTCGTTTTTTTGCCTCTTCAATCAATTGCTGACGAAATCTTGGATGGGCCACCTGGGCAAGCTCAATAACCCGCTGATAAATACTTTTTCTGCGCAATTCTGCAATACCGTATTCTGTAACCACAATGTCGATATCCCCCCGGGTGGTGGCCACCCCTGCACCTTCACTTAAATGGGGAACGATGCGGGAGACTTTTCCATTCTGGGCTGTGGAGGGGATAACAATGATGGAAAACCCCCCTTTACTCAGGGCGCTTCCCCGGATAAAATCCACCTGATCACCAATACCGCTGTAAAAAAGATAGTCCTTGGAATCGGTGCATATCTGACCGGTGAGATCCAGCTCCAGGGCAGAACTAATGGAAATAAAATTATCATTTTTCGCAATTACATTGGGATCATTGACAAATTCTGATGATCGAAAATAAAACATGGGATTGTCATTCACATAATCATACAGTTCCCTTGACCCCATACACAAGGAGGCCACAGCCCGGCCCGGAAGATAAGACTTATTGCGATTGTTAATCACCTTTTTTTTAAAAAGCGGCAGCAGGCCATCGGTGATAACCTGGGTATGAAGTCCCAGATCTTTTTTGTCATCAAGACATGAGACCACGGCGTTGGGCAGATGCCCGAACCCCACCTGGATGGTGGCCCCATCATCCACCAGTTGATTGATATAGTGGCCAATGCGCTCTGCCACATAGTTATTTTTCATCTGGGGGAACATTTCCACCACCGGCTCCTGGTGCAGTACCAGAAAATCAATCTCATCCACATGAACCAGGCTGTCACCCCAGGTTCTGGGCATATCGGGATTTATCTGGGCAATAACCGTCCGGGCACTCTGCATGCCGGCAAGGGTAATATCAACAGATATACCAAGGCTACAGAATCCAAAGCGATCCGGGGGGCTCACCTGGATGAGTGCCACATCCAGGCCAATCTCCTGGGAATAAAAAATCTGGGGAATCTGGGAGAGATACACCGGAATATAGTCAATTTTTCCCTCAAAGGCCGCCTGCCGCATGGATACACTGATAAAAAACAGCTTGAGGCTGAACCGATTTAGAAAACTGGGCTCATCCACATATTTGGCAAGCGTGGAGGATAGCATCTGATAGATAATGATATCCTGAACCTGCAGGTCATCCACCATGGCTTTGATCAATTGCTGGGGCTCTCCGCACCCTGTACCGATGAACACCCTGCTTCCATTTTTAATTTTTTTAACTGCATCTTCCGGTGTAAAGACCTTTTCAGGACAGTATTTTATCACATCCATATTGTTTTCCCGGGCCTGTCATGTTGAACCACTCAAGACCTGTTATTTCCTTCCATAATTTAAAAAAATACGTAAGTTTTCAATAATTGCCACGGGCAGACCGTATTCTGGCCTTGGCCTGCCCACAACAAAGCATGAAAGAATATTAGATATATTTTACTCTTTCATATAACTGCCACTGGCAGACCGTATTCCGGCCCCGGCCAGCCCACAACGAAGCATGAAAGAATGTTAGGCGCGTCTACTATTTCATATAAAACCCGTTGATTAAAGAATATTATGAGATCTATGTGGGGTCAAGCAGAACCTTGAATTATTTTTTTGGCAGGCATAAGACCTGTGGCCGCAGCAGATACAATATTGCCAGCCACACCAGGACCGTCCCCGGCCACATAAATTCCCTTTACCCGCGTTTCTAAATGATTATCCGTCTCCA
>CAYSSE010000618.1:0-2446 GCA_964433355.1 uncultured Desulfocicer sp. | reverse complement strand
AATCAAATCCTCTGCAATCAATTTTGCATCACTTTCAATTCCCTTATATACGATCCGGGTTTTCTGATTGACTTTTTTAAATTGCCTACGGACATCTTTTTTTGTTGTATCCACTTTTTTTTGCAACGTCTCCATGCGGGCGGATCGTACTCGTTTAATAACATCCTGGCTGTCATCAATAAGGTCATCAATGGTTTTAATCGGGTCTGTTTTAAGCTCAGTGATAAACTCACGACTATTTTCAAGCTGTTTTTTTATATATTTTTCATTGTAAGTTTTGATTTTTTTTTCAATTTGGCCCTTGGCCTCATTAATTGTTTTCGTAATGTAAAACCTGGATTTATTTTCAGCTGTTTTGGTTGTCATTTTCTGGAGTCTCCCATGAAATTATATTTAAAAAAAATAAAATTCAAATAACGCAGTGTGTCATGGCTACGAATATGATGCAGTGCGTCATCAATGTCAAGAATTATTTCAAAAAGATTTTTGAAGCCCAAAAGCAAAAACCACATTTATTCATTTAAAAACAATGCTTTAAAATATTTAAAAAAATTAAAAATAAAACTTTTTTGCCTCTTCGATTATAAAGTGTTGCTTTTTGACCCCGGGAAGGATATTAAGTTTTTGTTCGATATATTTTCATAAAATCCGGTTTTAAGAAAAAATTTGTGTCCAGGAGGAAAAAATGTCAGAGACGATGACTCAAGCAGACAATTTCTGGTTGTGTATGGATGAACCAGTCAATCTTATGGTGATCACAGGATTTTGGGAGTTTGCTGAGCCTTTGGATTTTAATCGCTTATATGCAACGGTTGAAGCGCGGCTGGCCTCTTTTCCCCGATTCAGACAAAAAGTGGTCAAACCCAAGACCGGTGTGGGGTTGCCCAAATGGGTGGACGATAAATTCTATGACCTTTCTTCCCATTTGCATCGAGTTGCCCTGCCTGCCCCTGGGAACAAAGCCGAACTTTCTTCAATGATTTCAGGACTCATGACCATGTCCCTGGATCCCAATAAACCGCTTTGGGATATTCATTTAATAGAAAACTACCAAACAGGGTGTGTACTCTTTTTCAGACTCCACCACTGTATTGCAGATGGTATTGCGTTGATGCATGTGCTCCACTCCACCGCCGATACGGTTCCAGATGCGCCATGGCCCAAGCCGGTGCCCGAGGAAAAGAAACGCAAATTTTCCAAAATCCCTGCGTTTTCATTTAACAGCATGATCTCCACGGCAAAGGGTACCATTCAAAAGGGAACCGACATCAGTAAGAAAATTTTAAGCGAAGTTGAAAAAGCATCCGGGAATCCTGCCGGGTTAAAATGTATGTTTAAAGCGGCCGCCAATCTTCCCGGTGATGTGGGGGGGGTTCTTTCAAGACATACGCTTATGAATTCAGATCCCAACACCGCCTTTAAAGGCAAGCTCCAGGTGGCCAAGCAGGTGACCTGGACAGATCCCATTCCCCTTGACAGAATCAAAGAACTGGGCAAAGCCATCAGCTCTGCCACATTAAATGATATCCTGATTGCCACTGTTACAGGCTCCATGCGAAGATATTTAAAAACCAGGAACACCCCCATCAATGAGCTTGACCTCCAGGTGGCGGTTCCTGTTAACGTTCGAAAACCCGGGACTGAATTTGAACTGGGCAACAAATTTTCCCTTGTCTTCTTAAAATTGCCGGTTTACCTGGAAGATCCCATCCTCAGACTCAAAGAAGTCAAACGCAGGATGGATAAACTCAAGGTATCAGCAGACCCCTATGTTAATTTTGGACTTCTTTCTGCCATTGGTTTTTTCCCTTCAAAGGTGGCCCAGAAAGCAGCCCAGTTTTTCGGAAACAAGGCATCCGGCGTGATGACCAATGTGCCTGGCCCCAAAAAACCACTCTATTTTGCCGGAAAAGAGATCTCCAATATCATGTTCTGGGTTCCCCGGTCTGGCAAAGTGGGACTGGGTATCAGTATTTTGAGTTATAATGGGAAGGTCACCATTGGCATTGCCTCTGATAAGGGCTTGATGCCTGATCCAGAGACCTTTTTGGAAGGATTTGAAGACGAATTTAATTATTTGGTTGATATTGTTCAATCCGGAAAAATTAACCAGGGCCCGTTGATCCTAAATGATCGGTTTGCAGAAAAAGAGTCCCAAAAAAATACCCCGATCCAGGAAGAGACCGGGGAAGAAATAAAACCTGTCCAGTGTGAAGCCCGCACAGAGGAGGGGGAAAAATGTACGGAAACTGCGGTTCCTGGAAAAAAATTCTGCAAAAAGCACATGGATTACCAGGCAGAGGAGAGCCTTCTTAACGATGTGCAACAAATTATGAGAGATCTTTCTGATTGAACCTGATGTCACACTCAGGGATTTTCTTGCCGGGTTTTTATAACATACATGGCTGTAAGACCAGCCACAACGAAAAATGAAAGTCCTTTAATT
>CAYSSE010000617.1:0-2449 GCA_964433355.1 uncultured Desulfocicer sp. | reverse complement strand
TATTGTTTATATTGATTTTCGCCCACGGCCTTATACTCATCCCCGGAAACAACAGCCTTTCCCCGACACCGTCCCTGGCCCAGCAGTCAAAACAGCATGAATACCTTTTAAAATCTGTATTTATGGAACGGTTTACCCGTTTTGTTCAGTGGCCGGCCCCCTTCTCCGAAAAAAATAAAGCACAACACTTTGTCATCGGCGTTATGGGTCCCAACCCCTTTGGTGATATCTTGCAAACCGTTTTTTCCCGTCAGCCCATCAAAGGAAAGCCCGTTGACATTCGGTTGGTGAATACATTGGCTGACATTGCCGGATGCCACATGCTTTTTATCGGAAAAACAGACAGTCAATCCCTTTCAAATATTGTTCATTATTCAAAGAATTTTCCGGTTCTCACCATCTCTGACAATAAAGGCTATGCCAGCAAAGGCGTTCACATAAACATGTATGTTGAGAATGAACAGATTCGATTTGAAATCAACAATGAAGCGGCTTCGGCATCTAAACTCAATATCAGTTATCTATTGCTCAAGCTGGCCCGCATAGTGGAAACAACGGGAGGCCAGAACGGATGACTTCTTTATTTGTTTCCATCCGAGCAAAACTCATTGCCATCATTCTGCTGGTGGCCCTATTGACCATCGTGCCCGTTTATATGTTGAGCGGATGGCTGCAAAATCAGAGCTTAAAAAAAGAACTGGCACAAAATATTTTAATCAATGCAACCATCGTGGGTGAGTATTGCGTCTCTCCCCTGGTCTTTGAAGACAGGCCGGGTGCCACAGATATCCTGAAAAAAATGGCGCATATCTCTTATATCCAGTCGGCATCACTGTATGATAAAAACGGCAACATTTTTTCCTTTTTCCAACGTCATACCCAAACGCCTTCCCCCCCTGAAGCCCCGGATTATAATGACGGATATTTCATGGGAAACACTTTTTCCATTGCTGTGCCTGTGATGTATCAAAGCAAAAATTACGGCACCATTGTTATTCAGGCAGATACCAACGAAATAAACCTGAAAACCCGATCCTTCTACTTGACGCTTTTTCCCGGAACCCTGTTGATTCTGTGCATTGCCGTATTTCTGGCCATCTGTCTTCAAAAACAGATATCAGCTCCCATTATCCACCTTGCAGGCATCACCCGCACCATCACCACCCAGAGTGATTATACCCTCCGTGCCCCCCAGGGCAAAAATGATGAAATAGGGGTTCTTTACTCTGGATTCAATAATATGCTGGAACATCTTTCACAGAAAAAAAAGGAACAGGCCCGGCTGGAAAATCAATTGCACCAGGCCCAGAAAATGGAATCTGTGGGGCGACTTGCCGGTGGCGTGGCCCATGATTTCAACAATATTCTCAGCGCCATTATCGGTTATGCGGAAATTTGCCTGCTGGACATTGAGAACACAAACCCCCTTTACGAAAACATCAGCACAATTCTGGAGTCCGGACACAGGGCTGCCCGACTGACCCAGCAGCTACTGGCCTTCAGCAGAAAACAGATGGTTAAAAAAGAAACACTCAATGTCAAAAAAGAAATTGATAATATCATTAAAATGATCGGTCGCCTGCTGGGTGAAGACATTCACATTTCCGTGATTCACGGGGGAGAGAATTTCTTGATCAATGCAGACAGATCTCAACTGGAGCAGATTATTATGAACCTGAGCATAAACGCCAGGGATGCCATGCCCCAGGGGGGAAAGCTGACCATTGAAATCGAAGAAATCATTCTGGAAGAGGCTACTTTAAATTATCATTTTGACGTTACCCCGGGGGACTATATCCGAATCACCATTTCCGACACCGGGGAGGGGATGTCTCCGGATATTCTTGAACATATCTTTGAACCGTTTTATACCACAAAAGAACAGGGAAAAGGGACGGGGTTGGGGCTCTCCACAGTGTATGGCATCATCAAACAAAACAAGGGGGATATTGATGTGTACAGTGAACCAGGTCTTGGAACCGCATTTAAAATATATCTTCCCCGGATTTATGACACAGCAAATGAACAAAGCGTGTCAATGTTCAAGAGTCCCATGCCCCATCGAATCTGTACTGAAACCATTCTCTTGGTGGAGGATGATGACATGGTTCGTAAAATGCTCAAGAAAACCCTCTCTTCCCAGGGGTATACCATTATTGAAGCAGAAAACGGGAAACAGGGACAAACCGTTTTTGAAGCATTCCAGGGGATCATAGACCTCGTACTCACGGATGTGGTCATGCCCGAACAAAATGGTATTGAAATGGCAATAGCTCTACAGAAACGCTTTCCAGAACTGAAGGTCATCCTGATGTCTGGATACACGGAAAATGCCATTATTCGCAATGGTCTTTCAGACCTTGATACGCATTTTATCCAGAAACCCATCACCCCGAAAACCATTTCACTTGCTGTCCGGAACGTCCTTGACAAGTCACTTCATTTATAA
>CAYSSE010000616.1:0-2454 GCA_964433355.1 uncultured Desulfocicer sp. | reverse complement strand
GAATTTCCTCCCCTTCCGGCCCCTCCCCGAACCAGACAGGCTCTCCTTCCAGCAAAATCTGTCCCTCACCCCATGCCAATCCCTTCCCTTTTACCTCACCCATTGTTATTTTTAAATCTACATGATTTTGTACAAGTCTCTTTGAAAGGCCTTTGGAGACCATGCGCAGATCAAGCAGAGGCAGCCTGAGTGATCGGTGTGCGAGCCCAGTACCTTGGACAGGCGCGGAGCAGTGGCGCAGCCGCCGTACAAGCAGAACACCTTAACCTCTTACCCCCAAAAACAACAACAATGCCTCCAACCAAATAAAGAAAGCCCTGCCGGGAAAACTCCCACAGGGCTTTCAACAATTACGCAACATATCCCAGGCCAGAGAAAAACCGTATACTTTACCCCTCAATAACCACAATAAACGAAGCCTGACCCCAACGACTATTCACTCCATAAACTCCTGAACCGACTGTTTCCGGGTGGAATCGCTCCAAAACTCATTCTTGATAAATGAGATGACCGAAGCCATATTCACATCCACCTGGCCGCCTTTAAACGCCTTACGATGCTCTAGCATATCCCAGTAGACATTGTCCATGTGCACGCTGACCACCGTTATTGTCTGCGTACCCACCCGTATGTCAGCGGCAATGGCACCATACCCGCTATGGCTGACCGTAAAATGGAGGGTATCTGAATTTTCCAGGGGATACCTGGATAAAATGGCCACTCCATTAGATTTTCCCGTATAGAATGAAAAGGTAAAATACGCCATCCCCTGAGCCCTGGCCAGAATTCGGGCCTGCGCCTCGCCATACACCTCCTGCAGCAGGATCACATCCGGGGCAGATGACATGCCTATTGCCTCAATGATCTTTTCCGATGTGGGGCGATTATGGCCGCTTAAATCTCCGGTATTACATGTCATTACGGTCAAATCGGGGGCGCTGGAACTGCTGCAGGTGAAGGAAAGGCAGGCAACGCAACAGATGACAATAAGAATAAAAACAACGCACCAATAAATCATTTTCATACCCTTCACCAATTTCCAGGTGAACCAAACATAGTTTACCCCCCAGGGACGACAACAACGTAGGCCTGACCCCGCGTTTCACGACCATGAACCTGCCGGTATCCACTCTTTTTCTTCAGAGGCACCGTTGATTACCGGAGCTAAAAACGATTCAACCTCAGTCGTGATGTCTTGGAACGAAGCAGGAACATGATCCTGCTTCAAGCGTTTACGGAAGGCGGCCCACATGCTTAAGCGTGAAGATATGAAATCTGCTGAAAAAGCTTCGATAGGCTGGTTTAATTCTGTCCCGCGCTGTTTAAATGTAAGCTTTACAGCCTCTGCAAGATTACTCAGTTCAAATCGGAACTGACGTGACAACAGCCAAATATCATAAAAATCCTTCATGCGACTGTTCAGGTGGCCAAGCTTTATCATTGCCTCAAATTTCTCGGCAATAGCACTTTCCCGGCTGTAACATAGTAAAGATGGTGGCGGGAAATCCAACATACATGGCAGCTCCGCCTTTTCAGGTTCCGGATAAACTATGTCCCCGAAACCAATATCTATTTGCATGCTAATTCTGGCTGTTCCTAATGAACCGCTAAATCTTACTCTGATCCCTTCGTAGTCGGCATCTTCGGTTATTCGTTCAGTCCGGATCGATTCCGAATCAAAAGCCAGTCCATCAGGATCAACTTCAACAGCGAGGATATCACAAATTTGTACGATGATATTTGTCTCTTCATTCCCTGTCTTACCAAGCATGTCAATATCCATAGTCGACCTGAACTCCGGCGAATTCCAAGCCCGGAGCATGAGTGCCCCTTTCAGGATATAGTGTTGTGCATGACTTGATAGAGAAAGGCGGTACAGAAAACGCTCCATTGCATAATACTGAAGGAGTTCATTAAAAGACCTGTTGTCTTTTTTCGACCGATTGAGGAGACGTTGTTTTACCGAAGCGGATATGTTTTGGCGAGATGTCATATATTTGCCTCCAAATAAGGAAGCACAATTTTATTCACGCGACAAATCCTGGCGTACTCCAGAATCTTTTTATGATCGAATTTCATTCTGCTTTTATAGAGTTTCAGAGCCTCAAGCACGACATCCATTCCAATTTTGTTCCGAAATTTAAAGCAATCTGCCAGTGTTTTTTCCGGGCTGTAAACCTTGACGGTAACGCCATCAATTTGATGGCTCTCAACGCCTGCCTGAAACGACCCTGCAGAAAATTTATGAAATTGCATTGGTGGATAGTGGATCACAGGAGGTTTGCTATCCTTTGGTATTGCGACAGAAACTTCGTGGGGAATCTGTGTTGTAATTTCATGGAAGGACAGTGCTGATATAAGGCAGATGACCGAAATGGGAATTCTGGTGGCAACAATAACAAGGTCGGGGTTTGAAACGGTTTCAATCTCCGCCAGTCGGTAGATCCCTCTGGA
>CAYSSE010000615.1:0-2457 GCA_964433355.1 uncultured Desulfocicer sp. | reverse complement strand
CATACGGGCGCGCAGGGTGCTGCGGTTTAGTCCGAGAATCTGGGCGGCACTGTTTTTCCCGCTGACTTTCCAGTGGGTCTGCTCAAGCACACCCATGATATAGTCTCGTTCAACCGCCTCCAGTGTTTTTAGATTTTTACTTAAATATTTATGGGATTTGCCAAGATCATCAACCAGGTGCAATTTTGAGCCCGAAGAATTAATCACTGCGCGCTCAAGAACATTTTCCAGTTCCCGAACATTTCCCGGCCAATGATAATTCTGCAGGTCATTCATCACGCTTTGGGGAACAATTTCCGTGGTCTTTCCCATCCGTTTTGCGATTTTTTTGACATAAAATTTCACCAGCAGCGGTATATCCTCTGCCCGGTCCCTTAAGGGCGGCATGGTAATGGGGAAAACATTGAGCCGGTACCAGAGATCATCCCGGAATCGGCCCTTTTGGACTTCCTCTTCAAGATTCCGGTTTGTGGCCACAATAATCCGTGCGTTCACCTTGATCGTTCGGGAACTGCCCAATCGTTCAAACTCACCATCCTGAATAACGCGGAGCAGTTTTGACTGCAATTCCAGCGGAAGCTCCCCGATTTCATCCAGAAAAAGCGTTGCGCCGTCTGCAACCTCAAACCGGCCCAATTGCCTGGAATTGGACCCTGTAAACGCCCCTTTTTCATGGCCGAACAATTCGCTTTCAATCAGGTTTGACGGCAATGCGGCACAGTTTACCTTTACCAGTGCCCGTTTTTTGCGTTTACTGAAACCGTGAACAGCCCGGGCAACGAGTTCCTTTCCGGTCCCCGTTTCTCCCAGAATTAATACCGTGGTATCGGCCGAAGCAATCTGTTCTACTTTAAAGAGCACATATTTAAGCGCATCGCTTTTACCGATGATATTTTCATGGTTGTGTTCCAGTTTGATTTCTTCTTTCAGGTAGGCCCTTTCCTCTTCCAACTGCTCTTTGAGTTTTTTAATTTCAACAAGATTGGTTTCAGCCACCAGCTTTCTTTTCTCCGCCTCCTGCCGAGCCAGGACAAGCTCGGTTGTGCGCATGCCAACGATTTTTTCAAGATTCCTTTTGTGGTATTCTGGCTCGGTCACATCCTCAATGGCCAGCAGGATTAATTCTGTATGGTTTGCCTCCCGGTAGATTCTCCGGGCATTCAGGTGCATGATACGCCTGCCAATGGTGGCAAACTCGTGTTCAACCTCATAGTTGTCAAAGGCGGTCTTTTCGGGAAGGATGGTTTCCAGCAGTTCCCTCAGCCTGGGGATATCCCACTGTTTATTGCCTAAGTCATAAATAAGCTGCCCAACAGTCTCTTCAGGCTTTACCTTGAAGAAGTCATAGAAGGAACGGCTGACGGTGACCACCCTGAGATCCTGATCCAAGGAAATTAAAGGTTCGCGCACGGTATTGATGACGCTGTCCGCAAATTCATGGGCTTCATCTGCGGATTTTTTAATAAACTCCAGCTCTTTTCGCGTTTTTTCCCGGCTGGCTTCTATCTTCTTTCGCTCGGTGATATCAGTCATCACAATTCGGCTGGTACCCTCTGCGTTCAGCAGGGTAGTTGCCAGATGCACCCAAAATAGTGATCCGTCATTTTTGACCATTCTAAGCTCGCATTCTTGGGGCATTTGGGTTTCAATGGCCTGATGGCTATGCAGGTAGTATATATCCTGGTCTTCTTTCAGGATGTACGTTGTGAATGGTTGCTTAACAATCTTATTCTGGGGCCTTTCCAGCAACTTGGCAGCGGTGAAGTTGCACTCAAGGATCAGCCTTTGCTCATCCAGGTTAAAAAAGCCCACCGGAGCCATATTGAAGAAGTCGAAATAGCGAGCCTGAGCGGTTTCCAGTTTCTCCTGAGACTGTTTCAGTTCAATCTGATACACCTGAAGATCATGAATCAGGGTTTTCATATCATCAGGAGAGAATTTGGCAGGGTCACCATTATCACCGGATGATGCTTCCAATTCATCTTCGGCCCTTTTTCTGAGTTTGGAGGCATTGGACACTATTTGTTTTTTTTTTGACATGGTCATTGCCTTATATTTAACAATATAATCTTAGAAAACTCAGTGGTCGTACTGTGCTCTATTTCAAATTCCCTTTCAGCACGCTTGCTGAGGTCAGTTTTATAAAAAACCGGCAACCCCCCCTGAGTCTTTAGCTCAGGGGGGGTGTTACCTGTATTCCGATTTCATTAATTAATACAACGGTACAGCAGGATAAAACAAATAGCAAAACAATTAAAATTAATACATAGCGATAATATATGGTATTATAGATCTCCCCATATGACCTACCACTAAATTACGAATAGTAAACGGTGATTTCAGCATATTTTGCTCAAAATAATCGTATCAGGTCATATGAGGACTACTATAGTGCCCAGTAAAATTTGAGGTAAATATTCGGCCAGCACCCCATCTTCACTCATTTGGGCCTGCTCA
>CAYSSE010000614.1:0-2459 GCA_964433355.1 uncultured Desulfocicer sp. | reverse complement strand
GTGCAAGAGATAAGAAAAAATCCTCTCCAGTAAAAGGTGAGCCGCAGGTGAGTAAAAAGGACAGTGCCTCCTCAGTCTGTTTGCGATCTGTGATGTCGATTATCACCATCCGGCAGACGAAGCTGCCATCTTTATCCCGGGCTGCAGTGATATCCAGCCGTGCCCAGAAGGGAGGATCTTCCGGTCTTACTATTCTCAGCTCACAATTCTGGGGTTCCCCGGTTTTAATGAGCCGTGTTAGGGTGAGGTAGTAGATGTTCTGATCTTCATTCAGGATAAACCTGGATATCGGTTTTTTGATAAGCTCGCCACGGTCCTTGCACAGGAGGTTGGCGGCAGTGAGGTTGGTTTTCAAAATCAGCCCTTTTTCACTGAGGGTGATATAGCTCACTGGTGCCCGATCGTAGAGATCGAAATAACCGTCCAGCAATTCATCAAGTGCAATTTGGGCCTGACGCAGTTCTTCGGTCTGCATTTCCAGTTCGATCTGGTGCACGCGAAGCTCGTGCTTTGTCTGACTGATTACTTCATGCGACAGCCCTGAAAGTGATTCCGGGTCCTGGGGTCCCTCTTGACGGAGTTTCTCTTCAACCCGTCTGCGCAGTTCGGTAGAGATCTTGGGTTGATTTTTTTTGTCTGTCATGATCCATCTCCTTTATCTGTCTTGCGGTGATATCCTCCAGGGTCAGCAGAATCAAATCAGGCTGATCGACATCGGGGAAAAAGGCTTCCAAGGCTGATAGTCCTCCGGCGGATGCACAGATACCCACGATGGGAAAGCCTCTATACCCGGTATTTTTCATGTAAAAAGTCGATTTTTTTGAATAAATCATCGGCATTAAATGGTTTGGAGATATCATCCTCCAGTTTAGTTATCATGACGCGTCCTTTAAATGGATTCACATTCATTTAGATGAAACGGCAATGTAAATTTAAAAACACTCCCATGGCCGATCTGACTTTCCACCCATAGTTTTCCTTTGTTCAGTTCAATGAATTCCTGGCATAAAATCAATCCCAGGCCGGTTCCCTTTTCACCGGAAGTTCCGGGCATGGAATGTCGTGTGTCAATTTTAAAAAGTGTCGGGATGTCCTCTGCCTTGATTCCTGTGCCGGTATCAGAAATCGTAATTTCCACAAAATTATTACTGTGCAAAAGCAAGTTTTCACCATAGTCAATGATGATGTTGATTTGATATTTTTCACCTAACTGTTTAATCAAATTTGCAAACCTTTTTCATTTATTATCCTAAGAGTTCCATCGCCTGGTTAACGGAGACTTGAACATCGTCCATCATTTTTTCCACATCATCCAATGATAACCCTAATGCCTCCCATGCCCCCGGGTTAAACACCTCACTGAAGCACTCGACACCGTTTGATTGCCCATAGGAGACACAGATTCCATTGGCCAGATGAACCAGTTGCTGGCATAGTTTTTCTTTTTCGGTGCCCGTAAAAGGGAAATGATGATATCTGACGGCCTGGATAATCTGCGGGTCAACCTTCCACCATTTTTCAATAAACGTTGCCCCAACCTCCTGATGGTCTATATCAAACGCTTTTATTTCCTGCTTTTGAAGCGGTATGTCCTCTTTGCTCAGATTTTTCAAAAACCGGGCATATTCATCCGGTATAAGATAACACATGACCATAATGCCGATATCATGCATTAAACCTGAAAGATGGGCAATATTTTGTGTGTTGGGTGAGACATCGGTATATCGGCTGAGCATTTGGGTGAAATTAGCCACAGCAAGAGCATGTTTCCAGAATTGCAACGGATTAATTAATTCTACTTTGTCAAACAGTTTGCTGATTTTTAGAGAAAAGACCAGTTGTCTGATCTTTTCCAATCCCAGTTTATTGACTGCCATCCTCAGTGTATAAATATCCTGATATCTGGAACGGTAAAGTGCAGAGTTTGCAACCCTCAATATATTTCCAGACAGTATCGGATCCATCTCAATAAGCTTGGCAATGTCAGAAATGTTTGTGTCAGGGTTATCTAACACCTTTTGAAGTTTGATTATAATATCGGGAAAGGCTGGCAAATCCCCTCTCTTTTCAATCAGATTCAGTATTTTTTCTCTCATAAACCCTCCAGATTTTCTATGCCGACTGTTTGGATGATTTTTGCCAGCAAAATCAAATCAACCTTCCCCTTCACGGCCTCAAGGACTTCAAGCCCTTTTTCTCCATCTTCAGCCTGTAAGAACTTTACGCCGATCACCTCTAATAAGTTCTGGATAGTTTGACGAATAGTTTTTGAATCATCTATTGATAAAATCTGCATTCTTTTTGCTCCTAAGGCTTTTCATTGAGTACCGCATCTTTATGATACCTTATTTTAAAATCGTCAGATAACCCCCTTAATGATTCGGTTGCACCTAACATGAGAACACATCCTGAATTGAGTGACTGGGCCATTTTTGAAAACAGCTTCCGCTTGAACTGTT
>CAYSSE010000613.1:0-2466 GCA_964433355.1 uncultured Desulfocicer sp. | reverse complement strand
TTCATGGCCCCCCGGATACCGATGACCAAAACGGCCAGGCTGATGGCATGCACCACGGTTTTATTATATTTTTCCGGAATCCCCCCCCGGCATAAAAGCCCCACAAGGGCACCGGCAATAATGGCCACAGCATTTACAATATTCCCTAACATCCTCGGTATTCCTTATAATTAACTTCATATCGGGAGGCTTTATAGGAAAATTTACGCACCGTGGTTCCCAACAGTTCCGATGCTTTTTTAATATTTCCCCGGGTGTTTTTCAACGCATCAATGATCATCTCTTTTTCCAGATTAAAAACAGCCGCTTCCAGGGTCATGGGGGCTAGTGTGCTGGACTCTTGTCCCGTTTGTAGGCTTGGCGGAAGATGATAGCTGTGAATGGCCCCTTCGTTGCACAAAAGAACAGCTCGTTCAATGCAGTTTTCCAGCTCCCGGACATTGCCGGGCCAATGGTATTGCATCATCATATCAATGGCCGGGGTGGAGAATCGTTGAATTTTTTTAAAATGTTCCCGGGCATATTTTTCCAGGAAAAAATCGGCAAGAAGTATCACATCGGTGCGGCGCATGCGAAGGCTGGGCAGATAGATGGGAAATACATTCAACCGGAAATAAAGATCATCCCGAAAGATTTTTTCCTCCACCATCTCTTCCAAATTGCTGTTGGTGGCTGCAATGATTCTCACATCACTTTTAATGGTTTTGTAGCCCCCCACTCGCTCAAATTCCCTTTCCTGGAGTACCCGGAGCAATTTGACCTGAACCCCCGGCTGCATGGTACCGATCTCATCAAGAAAAATGGTACCCTTGTTGGCCATCTCAAATTTTCCCTTTTTCTGGGTGGCCGCCCCGGTGAAGGATCCCTTTTCGTGGCCGAATAACTCGCTTTCAATAAGGTTTTCCGGCAGGGCTGCACAGTTGATTTTCACAAAGGGATAGCTGTTTCTGAGACTGTTATAATGGATGGAATTGGCAATCAACTCCTTGCCCGTGCCACTCTCCCCCCGGATGAGCACTGTTGCATTGCTCCGGGATACCTGGGAAATCATCTGGAAGACTTCCCTCATCTTGTTGCTGTTGCCGATGATGTTGGAAAAACTGTATTTATTTTCCAGTTCTCCCTTCAGGCGCAGGTTTTCCTCTTTTAAAAATTCCTTTTCCAGGTGAAGGGCTTCCAGATTTATCACATGGCGGGCAATCATGGTGGCCACCACGGAAAGAATTTTTTCGCCCTTTTGAAGGGCATCTTCCCCCTTCAGGGGGGTGTCTGCACTCAGGGCACCCACCACCTTCTTTTCCCGCTTCACCGGTACACAGATAAAAGAATAATCCTGGGCAACGTCGACTTTTCTGGAATCGGTCCTGTCCAGAAATAAAGGTTCCTGGCTGATACTGGGAACCACCATGGCTTTTCCCGTCTGGATCACCCGGCCGGTGATGCCTTCTCCCATCTTGTATTTTACATTTTTTTTGGCCTTTTCTGGAATCCCATGGGCCACTTCGATGTGAATCTCTCTTGTCACAGGATCCAACAGCGTAATGGCACCCCGGATGAGATCCAGAGATTCTGCCAGGATACTCAACACCCGGTAAAGGGATCGTTTCATATCCGTGTGCTCGTTCAATGCCTCATGAATTTCATAGAGCAGGGAAATTTCTTCAAAGGATTTGTTTCTATTTTTAATGTCTGCCACGTTGCCGTCCTGGATTACGGTTTTTTTTGGTAATTAAACGTTAAGCGGGCCATGGACACATGGGCACCCACCACAAGGGTCATAAATCTTGATTTATATCATTTTAAATGAGATACTGTCCATGTAGAAATTAAAATTGACAATCCAGACGGGAATCCGTCCCCCCCTGAGCTAAAGACTCAGGGATTTTCTTGCCGGTTTTTATAAAATAAAGAAGAAACAAAAACAGTGTCTGACTCCGAAAAAAAATACCATAAATTGATGGATGTCTTGCTGGAAATAGCAGAGGCCGTAAACCGAACACAAAATCTCAATGAACTTTATCGGGCCATTCACACCTCCCTTGGCAAGATTCTCAATGTAGATAACTTTTTCATTGCCATACATCACCCCACCAAAGATGCCATTTCTTTTCCCTATTATATAGACCAATATGACAAAGATATCCATGAAATACAGGAGTTCAGCAAAACAGCATCCCTTACCGGCAAGGTCATCCAGACAGGCAAACCCCTTCTTTTTAAAAAAGAAGCTATCCTGGAACATGCCAAAGTCATTAACAAAAGAACAATAGGAACCTTGAGTTGCACATGGCTTGGGGCACCTCTTAAAATTGGCACCAGAGTCACGGGTGCCGTTGCCGTACAAAGTTACATGCCCGATGTCAGCTACACCCCAAAAGACCTGGACATTCTTGATCTGGTGGCCCGGCACATTGCCCTGGCCCTGGAACGAAAAGAGTTCAGCGACGCCCTCCAGGAGCAGGGACA
>CAYSSE010000612.1:0-2473 GCA_964433355.1 uncultured Desulfocicer sp. | reverse complement strand
ACCCATCCCACCCGGGTCAACTCCATCACCCCGATCACCGATACCACAGAGGTATCTTTAATCAAGAGAACATACTGTCCCACCAAAGGGGGTAAAATAACCCGCATGGCCTGGGGCACAATGACCAGACGTAATTGCTGGGAAAGTGTCAGTCCGGAGGAGGCAGCCGCTTCCCACTGACCCCGGGAAATGGATTCAATCCCTCCGGAAACAATTTCGCAGATAAAGGCAGATCCCATGATGGCCATGGCCAAAAGGGCCGCAGGAAACGCCTTTAATTGTATTCCCCAGTCCGGCAGGATAAAAAAGATAATAAAAATTTGAACCACAAAGGGGGTTCCCCGCACAAAGGAGACATACACGCCAATAATCCGTTTTAAAAAAACATTTCTGCCAGAGCGAAAAATTCCCAGAAAAAAGCCTAACAGCGTACAGCTCACAAGACTGATAAAGGCAATCTGGGTGGTCATCCATAGCCCTTTGAGAAAAAAAGGAAATATCTCCACCAGCCGGCTAAAATAAAATGCCATCATATCAAAACGCCTCCCTGAAGATCAGTTTTTTCTGGGACCAGTCTGCCAGGGCTTTGAGGCAGAAATAAATACACATATAGAAGAAGGCCACGGTGAAAAAGGCTTCAGATGGCATGAACCGTTCCGATGTCATGGTCTGACCGCAGCGGGTGAGTTCCATCACCGAAATTAACGAAAGCAAAGCCGAGTCTTTAACCAGAACAATGGCCTGACCCAGCAAAGGAGGAACCGTCACCCCCAGGGCCTGGGGAAGTACAATAAATCGCATTCTCTGGAAATAATTCAGACCCGATGACACACCGGCTTCGAGCTGACCTGTATCCACGGAACTGATCCCGGCCCGGATAATCTCGGCAATATAAGCCCCGGAATTGAGCATTAATGCCAGAATTCCCGTCTGAATTTCAGGGATTCTGATGCCCAGGGTGGGCAGCCCAAAATAGAGGAAATAGATCTGAACCAGGAGCGGTGTGGATCTCATGAGTTCTATGTAGGCAATGGCAGGAAATTTAATGAGCTTAAGGTGCGATAGCCGGCATGCACAGGCAATAATTCCCGTTGCAAGGGCAAGCATAAGGGATACAATGGAAATAAGAAATGTCGATTGAAGGCCCTGAAGAAACAGGGGTAAATACTCAAATATGATTCTAAAATTAAAGTCAGCCAGCATGGTGCCATCCGTTGTGTAAGAAGTGTGCCCCAAAAAAGAGATGATCCGGGCACACCTGGATTTTTATGAGCCCTTCTTTTTAACACGGCAGAATCATTACCATCCGTTCGATCATTTTTTATAACAAATTGAATTTATTGATATAAAAAACAAAAAATCTAAATAAAATTTTATTTAAATTACAGTGTGTTATGATGACTATCGAACCGATAGTTATTAAGTAAGTATCGCTGCCGTGTTAATTTAATTTAGGAATGAGTCCGAAATAACTTTTTCATTTCGGAGGCGAGGACAGGTTTCGCGGAGGCGGAGGCGGGGACAACTTTAAAAATCTGTCCCCAAGCGCACAAATGGGCAAATTATTTAAAACTCATTCCTTAGACAAAATTTATCAGTGATCTTTTTTCCACTCAATACCTTCCATCCAATAGGCAATATTTTCATCATAGGTACCATTGGAGCGGATGGTTCCAAAATAGAGATTAATCCACTGCCACAGGTTTACAGAGTCCTGGCGCACGGCAAAGGCAAGGGGATCTTTGCCCTGGCCCAGTCGTTTGTCCAGCAGACGAACGGAATTGGGGGGAAAATCAGGCAGCACGGTGAGAACCGCGAGATCATCATTAACCCCCACATCCACATGACCGGCAACCAGTGCCTGAACCACCATTCTGCCGCCGCCTTTGTAAGATTTAATCTTGGCATTGGGCAGATATTTTTTGGCAATGTTTTCTCCGGTGGAACCCAATAAAACACCCACAGTGACCTCTGGTTTGTTCACATCTTCCAGGGTTTTAAAGTTAGCATCAGTTTTGGTGAACATGCAGGGCTGAACATAGATCCAAGGGTCTGTGAAAGTAATTTTCAAGGCCCGTTTCAGGGTGGGGGTCATGTCTGCTGCCAGAATATCAGCCTTTCCAGATAAGAGAGCAGGAATCAGTCCATCCCAGTCAAAATCAAGGATCTCCAGTTTAACGCCCATGGCATCGGCCATTCCCTTTGTGAAGTCAATCATGGAGCCTGCCTGCTCCCCATTTTTGTCAATAAATGCATAGGGAGCCGCACCGGACTGAACCGCCACACGAAGTTCCCCCCGCTTCACAATTTCGCTCAAGGTGCTGGCAAAACCGATGGTCGAGAAACACAAAACCGCTGCAATGGCAACAAGTAGTGAGGTGATTTTTCTTTGACGCATACTTTTTCTCCTTAATCTTCATGGTTCTGATTTTTATGAAAGTCTTTGTAAGCAAAACAATGGCTTTCACACTCT
>CAYSSE010000611.1:0-2490 GCA_964433355.1 uncultured Desulfocicer sp. | reverse complement strand
ACACCGGCAGGCAATTTGGACCTGACTTTATCAATATCGGCATGGCGGCGGGTGTACGTTTCTTCAAGGAAATCCACTCGGGGTGAATCAGCCCCAGAACAGTGAAACCCGATGATTAAATTTTGTATATTGACTAACCTCCGAACGGGATCAGGCTTTTGTTTATAAAAACCGTCTTCTATTTTTTCTTTTTCTTATAACTTTCTTGCCCCCCCTTGTCTCCTTGGTCAGGTACGGCACTGCCAAGTTCTTTTTTGACACAAAGAATCGGGGTGTTAAACGCCAAAGTAGAGAGATCTTTATCCCTTTGGAATTGAAGCTGAAGGGCCTCCCGATCAATTTCGAAATATCGAGAAATCACCTGGATGATATCACTCTGTAGATTTATTAATATGGAATCATTCACCTCCAACTGGTCGCATATCAAGGTAATTTTCAATCTTTTTTTGGCAGCCTCTCTGCTGGGCGTATGATCCGTAAATCGTTTCAACAACGAATTTATCATGAAATTGTCCTCACTCTTTTTTACCAAATTTACTGGCTAACATTCCCCACATGCCCTTTTGGTGATGCGGCACCTGAATGGAAAGATCAGACTCGCCATTTATACGTCGGGCGATACGACGAAATGCCTGTCCGGCTGTGGAGTCATTCTGCATGACCAATGGGAGCCCTACATTACTGGATATAATCACCTGCTGATCCATGGGAACCAGGCCCACCAAGGGCACAGAAAGTACATCAATGACATCCTCGTGACTCAGCATGTCCCCATTGGCCACCATTTCCGGCACAATGCGGTTCACCAGAAGCTTGGGGGTGATGGAGCGGGCATAAAGCAACCCTATAACGCGATCGGCATCCCTCACCGCCGCTACATCCGGAGTGCAGATCACAACGGCTTCATCGGCGCTGACAACGGCATTTTCAAACCCCCGGTCAATGCCCGCAGGACTGTCCATCAAGACATAATCAAACTCTTTCTTAAGGAGTTTTCCCACCCGTTCCATACCGGCCGGGGTAAGCACATCCTTATTGTCACTCTGGGATGCAGGGATTAAAAATAAATTTTCAATACGCCGATCCCTGATGGCGGCTTGGCTGGGCTTGCACTTTCCGTTGACCACATCCACAATGTTAAATACGATCCTGTTTTCAAGCCCCATGACCACATCCAGGTTTCTAAGACCGATGTCCATATCAACAACAGCCACCCGTTTCCCCTCCAGTGCAAGGGCTGCTCCAATGGAAGCCGTGGCCGTGGTTTTCCCCACCCCACCCTTTCCAGAAGTAATAACAATAATTCTTCCTTTCAATTTACACCTCATATATCCCTAAATAGTCTACATAAGACCCTTGGTAACCCACCAAAATCTTTCATTCTTTGGTAAGGAAAAATCAGGGTGACATAGCAGATCAGCCCACTACATCACCTCTGGCCATGGCAGAGCGTCAAAAAGGTTTGATTCCAGACAACTTTGTACCACGATACGTCCCTTTTCAACAACAGCAATCTGTGCATTCCCATGGGCCTTTTCATCCAAACCTGCCGAAGACACCCCACCAATCTGCACATGGGTTGGCCGAAATTCAAGGGCAAAAACCGTGGCTGTTTCATCGTCGGATCCACCCGCATGCACCCGCCCCCGCAGCTGACCCAGGACAATCACATGACCACCAGCCAGAAGTTCAGCACCGGGATTCACATTACCCATAATAACAATGTGCTTTCTGGACTCAATTTTCTGACCGGATCTCACCCGTCCCTGTAGCATCAATACATCACTTCTATGATACTTCCAGCCCCTGGAAAGATCCCGCTGCCGGGTACGTTCCACGGGAATGGATCTTTTTTCCAGAGGCAGGGTTACCACACCGACCTTGAATGTTTTCTTTAAAAAAACGGTCAAATGGGCCACCAGTTCATCACACCCCGGTGCTCCCCCCATGTCCAGGGTCACCCTGGCATTGATGGCCAGGTGCCGGAGGCGCTGAAACAGCAAGATCAAGTGTTCTTTAATTGTCTCCTCCGGTGCCTGGGGATCCACGGTGATCCAGAAACCGTCCCCCACTCCCTTTAACTTCACCGGTGACATGTCATTTGTTCCCATAAATCCTTTCCATTTTCACCTTCATAAGTTGTCGTGCCTTTTCATCAACATGGCCTTTCAAACCGGGCCTGATATTCGATGATCACTTTTTTGATAACGGCCATGTCCACCACCAACACAACGACCAATGATAATAGCATAATGACGTCCCCTCTGGTTTCAAATATTGCGGTCAGGTCAGCTATTGGGGAGATCTGCTGTCTGCTTTGTATATAAAAACGGTCACGGGCAGAGCGAGGTGATTCACCATGGAAAAGGAGTTACCGGCTGTGCTCTTGTGACAAAAGCGCTATAAACCATGAATATAAGTAAAATATCTATAAGATAACCCCATCAAAGTGTCAAGGAGTAAGTTTCCAGCGACAGGCCCGGGCAAAAT
>CAYSSE010000610.1:0-2497 GCA_964433355.1 uncultured Desulfocicer sp. | reverse complement strand
AATGAAAATATTTCCGCAATCAGGAGAACACTGAATGTACATCCCCTTCCATTACCAGGTATCTGAATATGACTGTGTTCCCACGGCTATTGTCAATTCCATAAGCTACCTGTTTCACAGAAAAGAGATCCCTCCCATGGTCATCCGGCACATTTATCTTTACTGCATGGACACGGTGAGCCGTGATGCCCGTTTTGGCATTGGCGGTACCAGCAAACTGGCTGTCCGGCTCCTGGGAAACTGGCTCAGTTCCTATAAAATGAAAAAATTTTCAGTGACCACCCAATTTTTAGACAAGGAAAGGGTCTGCCTGGAAACCGGCGGCCAAATCCAAAACTGTCTGGAACAAGGAGGGGTCGTGGTATGCAATATGCTCTTGACCCCCAAAGAAGAACATTATGTGATGATCACCGCCATTGAAGACCAATGGGTCTATTGTTTTGATTCCTATCGGCGAAGCTCTGTCCGGGGAATGGCAGGGAAAATCAACATCCTCAACCCGGGGGACGGCCGGACTCCCAACCTGAAAATTCAAAAAGACTGGTTTGAACAAACCAAGACCCAGCGATTCTGTATGGGCCCCTTTTCCATCAGAGAAAGTCTTTTGATATGGCGAAATTCCTGATTTGACCCGTGAAATCACCATGAATGAGTCAGCTTTTTGGTTTCCGAGTTGCCAAATCAATAATGAGGTAAATAATGGATAACGATAGTAAACCTCTTTCTGCGGCAGATTGGTTTAATGAAGGGTTAAAATGTTTCAACAAGACGGACGGAATTGAGGTGACAACTATTCTGACACAGGGGGCGATTTATCCCGATGATTTAAAGTTCTCACAGGAGACCTTTGAACTTCTGCTGAACAAACCCAATAAACCAATCACGGTGGAGCTCAGGTTCAAGTGCAGGGACGGCCAATTCAAGTGGATTCAATTTACAGGAATTAATTTATTCCATGACCCTGACATCAAGGGCATTTTAGGCAATTACCATGATATCTCAGAAAAAAAACAGACCGATCAGGCGCTGCGTGAGAGTAAAATACGATTTAAAGCCCTCCATAATGCGTCTTTTGGCGGCATAGCCATCCACAAAAACGGGATCATCCTGGAATGCAATGATGGGCTATCAGATAATGGGGTACTCCCAAGCCGAGTTAAAGGGAATGAATGGGTTGCTGTTGATGGCAGAGGAATCCAGAAAAAAAGTAATGGCAAATATTACGTCCGGGTACGAAAAACCCTATGAGGCCATTGGTCTGCACAAAAATGGTAAAAAATTTCCCATCAGCGTAGAAGCACGAAACGTACCCTATAAAGGAGAAATGGTCAGAACTGTCGAATTCAGAGATCTTACGCAACAAAAAGAAGCAGAAAAAGAAATCAAACTGAAAAATAGGATACAAAGCGCCCAGCTCAGATTAATCAATGAGGCCCCTGAACTGTCATCAACGGAACTTTTATAAAAACTCCTTGACGAAGCAGAGATACTCACACAAAGCGCCATTGGATTTTATCATTTCTTGAGCAAAGACGAAAAAATGATCTCCCTTCAAGCATGGTCCACAAACACCATGGGTAAGGAGTGTAAAGTGGAAATGAAGCAAACCCACTATCCTGTTGAACAAGCCGGTATCTGGTGTGAGTGTGTTCAAAAAAGAAAAATTGTAATTCATAATGACTACAATACGCTGGAGAATAAAAAGGGACTACCTGATGGGCATGTACCTGTGAATCGAGAACTTGTGGTACCCATTTTCAGAAACAATAAAATTGTGGCTGTTCTGGGAGTGGGTAATAAACCGACTGACTATACCCGGACGGATGCACAGGCTGTTCAAATCCTTGCAGAACTGGCTTGGGAAACGGTTATTCGCAAGACGACTGAAGAACGAATAATCACAAGCGAAGAAAAATTTCGCCTGGCGTTTTTGACAAGTCCGGATTCAATAACTTTGAGCAGAATTGAGGATGGTATATATCTGGAAATCAATGAAGGATTTTCACAAATTATGGGCTACTCAAGAGAAGAAGTGATAGGCAAATCGTCATTAGAGCTTAATATATGGAAAAGTAATGAAGATAGAGACCGTATGGTGTCCACATTAAAAAAAGATGGCATTATTGAAAACGTTGAAATGGAATTTTTAACCAAATCAGGAACAGCCAAGCTGGGGTTGATATCAGCAAAAAAGCTTTCCATTGAAAATGAAAATATTCTTCTCTCCATAACCCGTGATATCACCGAACAACGTGGGCTTGAACTGCAATACCAGCAAGCCCAAAAAATGGAGATTATCGGCACCCTGGCCGGTGGCATTGCCCACGACTTTAACAACATACTCTTTCCCATTCTTGGCCATTCAGAAATGCTTTTGCAGGATTTGCCGGCGGATGATTTTAATAAAAAAAGCATAAATGCCATACACATAAGTGTCCTGAGGGCCAAAGATCTTGTAAGTCAGATACTCACCTTTTCCCGGCAGCAAAAAGATGAA
>CAYSSE010000609.1:0-2498 GCA_964433355.1 uncultured Desulfocicer sp. | reverse complement strand
CCGCTATGATGGCCTTGCCGCCGAAACCGGCCCCCTGGCAGAGATGATCATGGATAAGAACCCATTGTTCCACGACATGGTCCGACACAAAGGGGCCACAGCCCTTATCCGCCAACTGGCACGGCTCACACGGCCTGCCACACTGCTTCCGGCCATGGGGACCTGGCTCAATGAACTCATGACCCACCGTGCCGAGCCCTTTTACACCTCTGTCAAAACCATTCCAGATGGCCAGGGGGCGGGCATGCTCCAGGCAGCCCGGGGGGCATTGGGTCACTGGGTGAAAATAAAAAACCGGAAAATCAGCCACTACCAGATCATTACTCCCACGGCCTGGAACGGTTCCCCCCGGGATGAGGGCATGAATCGGGGTCCCTGGGAGGAGGCATTAAGGGGTGTGGTATTAAAAGACCTGGAAAACCCCGTGGAAGCAGGCCACGTTATCCGATCCTTTGACCCATGCATGGTCTGTGCCGTACATACTTTTAAAAAAGATGGCACCACCGGCAAGAAGTTTCACACCGGCTGGACCTTTTAACCATCGGTTCGACCATTTTTTTATAACTGCCACGGGCAGACCGTATTCTGGCCCCGGCCTGTCCACAACGAAGCATGAAAATCCGTCAGGTTTGTCGGGACTTTCCTATAAACCCACATGTCCTATCGAACACAACGAATATTGGGTCGTAGACGCGGAGCCAAATGCTATCATGCCGCCCCCACGAGAGGCAATGGGCCCGGCCCGGAACCGTAAACGGCCCAATTGGCCGGTTCCTATTGCCCCTCGGGGGGGCTCTGCTGAGGGTGTCGAACCGAGTCTTTTAAGTGTCCGAAGATATATTCCTCAAAATAATACATAGAGATATCAATAACATATAGCCATGGAATGCTGAAAAACATATGTATGGGTACTTAAAGCCATGAAAAATAGGATCATATGTTTGGGAAACCGACTCATGGATCATGACCGGGCAGGGTTGCAGGTATATGACCGTCTGTCCAAAAAAAAACTACCAGGGCACACGGAACTCATTGAGGGGGGGTTATCAGGGCTCAACCTGCTCTGTTTCCTTGAAAATGTGGCAACTTTGGTGTTTGTGGACAATATTTCTGGATTCACTGATCCTGGTGGGGTGGTGGTTCTCACCCAAGATCAGATAAAAACAGCATCCCACTCGCTTCATTATGGCCATGATGCCGGCTTGGCTTATCTTCTGGCCCTGATGCCCCGGGTGTGTGAAAAGCCCCTGCCCCGGAACATTTTTCTGGTGGGTCTGGAAGGTCAATGCAATGAAGAAATCATTGATCATGCCGCAACCCTTGTCCTGTCAATAGTTGAATCAAAGATTTAGAAGGGGTCTGTAAGGGAGTCAGGATAAATCCATTTACCTGCAAATCCGGCTGAAAAGCCGATATAGTTAACTTTGAAAAATATAACTCCCCATTCGCTCATTTTAAGGTTTAAATCATTAATTTTGAAGATCAGACATTGTTATCAAATAGAATTTAACAAATTTCTGAGCCCCTAACCTGGACAAGCCAGAAACAAAAAGGGTTTCTGATTCTCTTGCCAAAATAACACGAAAATCAGAGATAAGAATCTAAAAACCCAAATTGATTTCCCTCACCCTCAAGACATTTAGGAATGAGTTTTAAACATATGTACATGGAAATGGAAATAGAAAAAACCACCGCAGAACTTGAAGCAGAAAACCATATGCTTCGCCAGGAAATAAAAGTTGCCAGGGAGGCGGCAGCCATCACGGCCCGCCTGGTGGTAAAACAATTTGAAAAAACCGACCAGACCCTTCACCATCTGGAGGCGGCCAATGCCCAGCGTCAGGCGGTTCTGAATGCCGCCACCCAGCTATCCATCATTTCCACCGACCTTAATGGAAAAATAACGCTGTTCAACGTGGGTGCCGCCAACCTCCTGGGATTTTCCCAAGATGAGATGGTGGGTAAACAGAACATCTCCACCATCCATGTAAAAGAAGAGTTAGGGCAGTACGCTCATGTCCTCACCGGAGTCATGCCCACAACACCCGTTGCCATCGACATCTTTGCCCAGCATGTCAAACAGCATATTTTCCATGCCCATGAGTGGACCTACATCTGCAAGAACGGAACGCTTCTTCCCGTCAATCTCTCCATCACCGCCTTTTACAATGCCCAAGGCATCATGCGGGGATATTTGTTCACGGCCATGGACATGAGCAGCCAGAAACAGATGAAGCAGGAACTCATCCAGGCCATGGAAGCCGCAGAAGCCGCCAATTCCTCCAAAGGCGATTTTTTGGCCCGCATGAGCCATGAAATCCGAACCCCCATGAACGGCGTCATCGGCATGGCGTATCTCATGGAAAAAACGTCACTGAACACCACCCAGACAAATTACCTTGACAAAATTCAAACTTCAGCCAGAACCCTTCTGAACCTCATCAACGACATCCTTGATTTTTCCAAAATTGATGCGGGCAAACTCACCCTGGAATCCA
>CAYSSE010000608.1:0-2502 GCA_964433355.1 uncultured Desulfocicer sp. | reverse complement strand
ATCCCAATATCAAAATATCTGCAATTATTTTGGAATATGCTTCTGATTTTATTAAATGGTAAACATTGTTTGATATGGAAAAATAGATTTTCAGTGTTAATAAAAACAATGGGTTAAAAAATCATTCATTGATATCATCGAAACCCACCCTGGAATTTAAATAGGATACATTTATTTCATCTTTTAATGTTTGATTTTCATTCTTTAATTTAATGCTTTCAGCTACTGACTTCTCTACTATGTTTAACAAGATAGATACAGCTTCCTTTGATGCCTGACTTTCTACTTGCTTTAAGTCTGGCTGAATCCTTTCCAATATTTCAGTGAGGTTTGCTGTAGTCATAAGAAGCCATCATATTGATAGAAAAGAAATTTGGCAATAATTTATTTTTAATACCTTGATTTTTTTACCTTGCCCGGAAATTTAAACAAGATACAGTTATTTTGGGTACTGTGAAGGGTGATCTTCACGACATTGGAAAGAATTTAGTGTGCATGATGGAGGCCTTTATCCGGGATGAAAGTCTTCCCCGGTCCACATTATAAATTTTGTCCAGTATAGTAGTCGAACTCCTCCCGGGCAAGGGTCAGGGAAATCTGGGCAATGGCCAGATTGCCCATGGCCGACACCAGTTCGTTCTGGGCCTCATTGAGCCGTACCAGGGAAGTTTGGCCGGACTGATATTCAAGCTTGACAAGATCCCGGGTGGTTTTGATCAGGCTGGTGTTCTCCTTTTGAAGCGCCAGTTGTAGCCGGGCCGTTGAAATTTTTTCCATGGACGTGCGTATATCAGCCATGGCAGTGATGGTTGTGTTATTCCTGTTATCTTCCAGTTCCCGCTGGGCGGAAAGGGCCTGCCTGATGTTGGAACCGGTGGTTCCCCCGGTAAAAAGATCGAAACTGACATTGATGCCAAGGGAGGCCCCCATGCTGTCTGTGTCGTCAAATCCGTCTCCGGTCTGGGTGCCATAGACTCCGCTGAGGGAAACCGTGGGAAAATAGTCTGACCGGGCCACTTCAACCTGGGCTCGGGCTTCTTGAATGGCCATATCCGCCTGTTCCAGGTCCGGCCGATTCAGCGCCAGGTGCTGGATTTCATTGTCCACCAACCCATGAACATCTGAATACCGATGGCTTTCCTCTGCTTGGGTTTTTAACGGGGCAAGGGTCATCCCCACTGGCAAACGGGCATTCCCATATCCCATGAGGGCGGCAAGTCCATGAATGGCCTCTTTGAAATCCTGTTGGGCCGTGAGCAACGCAGATTTTGCCGAGTTTACTTTGGTTTTAAAATTTAATACATCGGAATAGGAGCCTGTACCCATTTTTTCCTTGGCAGATGCCTCGGTTTCCTGGTCCCGGTTAAATGCCATGTCCGATTGAGCAATACGAATATTTTCCTGGGCCAGCTGGGCATTTAAAACGGCCTGGGCCACAGACCAGGAGAGGATTCTCTGGGCATCCAACAGTGCCGCCTTGTTGCTTTTTTCACTGTAATCTGCAGCCAGGTTCGAATATTTTCGGGAAAAACCATCAAACAACACCTGGGTGGCAGAAATTCGAGCCGTATACAGGGTTTCCTGGGCACCCGGGGCTGAATTGGATGTGTTCTCCGTATAGTTGATTCCGGAAGCCCCTGACACCCTGGGGAAATAAGCAGCCCGGGCCTGGGCAACAGCCTCCCTGGCTTGATGGATCCTTTCCAGTGCGCTGTCCATGGAGGGGTTATTTGCAAGGGCGATCTGTTTGGCCTGGGCCAGGGTCAGGGGTTCTGGGGGGGAAGGCACCGTCGAGTCATGAGGGATGGCAGACGACGTGTTCCTTTGGGAAGCTTGATCGGCCAGGGCAATGCTGTCCCCCTGGCAGGAGATCAGGGTAAATATGAGGGAAAAAATAAACACCGGAAACGTCATACCACGGGTAAATGGTATCCATTTGTGATTCGTCATTTTTTGTTCCTTCTTTTGTGTCCGGGATGATTACCCCGGCCAGATTCTCTAAATAATTCTGGAAAGCCGCAAGGGGTCTGTCCCCCGCTTAAAAGCGGGTTCCAGTTCATGTCTGGACAGGGTCTTTTGCCCGCTAAGCGTGGCCATACCCAGCCGGACATCATTGACAATGAATGGGTTATATGATGGGCCGGGAAAATGGGAATGCGCCCTGATATCAGCTCCTTGATTATGTATTGTTCAAACAGAGGATATCATTTTATTGCATTAAATATAAAGTTTTTTTATGAACCGGGAAAATGGGAATGCGCCCACAGAGAGTGACGTCAATTTTTGATAAAAAAGGGATTGATTCTACGAACAGCCCTTCAGAGAGTATTATAAACCTCAATGCCGAAAAGGAAATAGAAAAAAGAGTGGCTTCATATATCCTTCCAGAGCGAAGTGACGCGCAAAAAAAGCTATTGCAAAAATATCTACCATCGCAATGCAGATATTTATAAATGAAGTGACTTGTCAAGGACGTTCCGGACAGCAAGTGAAATGGTTTTC
>CAYSSE010000607.1:0-2511 GCA_964433355.1 uncultured Desulfocicer sp. | reverse complement strand
TTCCATTCACCCGGGCGAACAGGACATTGCCTGGGTTCGACAGATCAACCAAACCGACTGTCATTTTTTTATTCCGGATCATTTTTTTCAATTTCGGATGGTTGAACAGCCTTTTCTCCAACTGCGCCTGAAAATCCTGATCAACAAGCTCCCGTAATGGAGGGAATATCCTTCCAGGATGTTGCCGTTCATCCGATAACCTTAGGTATTTTCATTGGCCTTTTAGTCGGTAAACCCATTGGCATCTGTCTTTGTTCATGGCTGGCATTACGTTTTTTCAAGGCTGAGCTGCCCTTTGGCATGACGTGGCGTCACATTATCGGTGTAAGTTTTCTTGGTGGAATCGGATTTACCATCTCCTTTTTTATTTCAGGACTGTCATTTGCAACTCCAGAAAACCTTGAATATGCTAAACTGGGGATACTTTCAAGTTCGATCCTTGCCGGGACTGTGGGATATTTCATTCTGGTATATTCAGACATACAGCCATTGGATAAGCGTTCTTAAATATAAAAAAAGACGTCTGAAGAACCAGTTGGTTATTCAGACATTCTCTGGTATGGTGCCGAATAGCCCCAATGAACTGCGAGAAAAGGATTGCCTGTTGAATGACCTGACAAACAGTGGTTTGTTATACCAAATTTTCCGGAACGACTCACTTTCCCGCTTTATTTTTATTATCAGGAGACTTTTATGGACAGACATGTATTGATTGCCGTTTCCGAGCAAAAAAGTTCTCTTTACGGTGTTCGCTTTGTAGGAAATTTTTTTTCAGACAAAAAAACCCTCAAGTCAACGCTGTTTTATTGTACACCTAAAGCTCCAGCCTTATGGGAGGAAGAGAAAAGTCTCGAAGCGAATCAAAAGCAGAAAAATCAGCAAAACAAACTGCTTGCCAAAGGAAAAACCATCCTTGAAGAAACTAAAAAAGAGTGCATAAAACTGGGCTTCCTTCAAGAGAACATTTCCCTGAAACTACAGACCCAGACCTTCACCAAGGTGGCAGATATTATCCAGGAAGGAGAAAAGGGGAAATATGATGCGGTGGTTCTTGGGCGAAGGGGACTTTCAATGCTTGAGAAAACCTTTGAAGACAGTGTCAGCAAAGCGCTTTTTAGTCAGACATTTACGTTCCCCATCTGGCTTTGCAAGTCATCAGACCCAAAAAGAAAAAATGTTCTCCTGTATATTGACGGCTCGAAAACCTCTTTTAGAATGGCAGATCATGTGGGATTCGTTCTCAGCCAGGAAAAACAGCAGCGTGTAGATATCCTGGTTTCAGAAGAGGCTGGAGACACAAAAGAGCTGACAAAAAAATGTAGGGGTATCCTGATGGATCACGGATTGCCGGAAACCCTTATACGGCAGAAAACCGTAAAAGCGGATAATGCAGCGAAACTGATTATCGGTGAAGCGAGAAAAGAGCAGTATGCAGCGGTGGCTCTGGGCCGTTCCGGTCAGGAGAAGGGTCTGCTGATGCGTCTTTTTAAAGGCCCGATCTGCTCGGTGCTGTTCAAGGAACTCCAAGAGACTGCCCTTTGGGTTTGTCGTTGACGTAACCTCCGGCACAGCTTTTTTGTAAATTAACTGCAATAAACCCTCCAGGCAGTAAAAGCTGTGTACAGAATTAAAAATAAGGCTACCTGTCTAAAGCGGGACAATTTGCCGTCTTGAGGTGTTCGAAATCATGCTCTTTGTAAGTCCCTGATTTTACAAAGTGTCCCGGCTTAGGTGGGTAGCCCCGTTATAAACAGCAAAAATTTAGTCATGAACAGGGAGGAGTGCTATGACTGAATCTTTTGTAACTGGTATAACCTGGTTGGGAATCTGTTTTTGTATCAGTCAGTCAGCCATATATTCACGGTCAGCCCCCTGTCCGGCAGCGGCCTGATGAACCTTTTTTCAACCCATCCTCCCCTGGAAAACAGGATCGCACGTCTACGAGGAAAATCCGGAAGGGACAATAACAATCCCCTTGCAACCGCCCGGGGGCGACATAATGAATCCGAAGCAAACGACTTCTGGGAGAGGCTGCGATAACGATGTCGACAGGCTGTTACGGAATCCATATAATGGCCCATCTTATGATCACCCCCCAATTGGAGACCGCTTCACTGCCGGTGCACGTCAGATACAGTGGCTTCAGGTACATTTTAAACCCGCTTATTAATGGTACTATATGACCATTGACCAAATAAGACCCTTTATTTGATCATTTTGCCCTTCATAAGATTATGCACATCTCTGTGTTTATCCTTAAAAAACAGCAGTATAAAACAAATTTTCCTCACATCATCATCCTGGCATATTATTTGCTATATCCTTTGAACAAACACTTAGGAGTTCATAATAAATACTTTACCTGTTTTCACTTAAGACATGCTGCAAAGAATGGGCATCAGGTTTGAAAGTGGGTAGTTTTATGCTGATGAAGTCCCTTACCTTTAAAAAAGGAAAAATATCATGAAAAAAGTCAACAAAATTCTTGTGGCCTGCGATTTGTCACAATAT
>CAYSSE010000606.1:0-2514 GCA_964433355.1 uncultured Desulfocicer sp. | reverse complement strand
GACCTTGGATCACCAGTTATCTGGGGTTTTCAATGTGGCGGAAAATAGCTGGATAAGTACCCACACATATGTTTTTCGGTATTCTACAGCCATATATCATTGATATTTATAGATTTTATTTTGAGGAACATATGCCCGGGTACTTACCCCTTGAAAAAGAACATCTCCAGTCGGTGGTTGCCGCCGTGGAGATGGGCAAAAAACGACGTACCGTGGAAGTCATTTCCCTGCCCATCGGGCAATTGGCTAACTAACCTTATTTTTCCGAGGAATTTGCAAATGAAATACCCGCACATTATTCACAAAGGTATGGTAGTCGTTGCCCTTGTGATCTGCTGCACCTGTACCCTGGCAGCGGCCCAGGATATGAGGCAGACCCATGTGACACTTGCCCAGCAGAAAAAAACAATGCAGGAAAAAGCAACCCTGGAGTTAAAGAATGCACGCCAGGAGGCATTAACCCAGGAAGAAGATATAAAACAAGATCGCACCGCATTGATAGCTGCCATTAAAACCATCAAGGCAAAAAACAAAATACTGGAAAATGAAAACATTGATCTTGAGGCCAGCATTGATCAGACCCAAGCCGATGCCACCAAGGTCAGAGACTCATTGTCTGAAACCCAGGCCGTCAACCGGGAACTATCCGGATTTATCCGCAGCAATGCCAAGGATCTTGAAAGCATCCTCATCCAGAGCCTCCAGAGCGCTCTTGATCCAGAACGCCATAAATTTCTTGCCCCCCTGATCAACCAGGAAAAATTTCCCTCCATGGAAGATATCCGTAGCATGGTGTCTCTTTTGTTTGCTGAAATTCAATCGTCAGGTGAGGTGAAATTAACCCGGGGGAGCATTGTGGACCGCCATGGTAAGGAACGCATGGCAGATCTTTTAATTATCGGTAATTTTACGGGCATGTACACCCTGGGTGATGAAACCGGTTTTTTGCTCTACTCGGACCAGAGCCAGCGTTTCTTTGCCCTGTCAAAGTTGCCTCCCACCCGCATGAGCAGCAATATCAAGGCATACATGAATAAAGAAAGTGGTGATGTGGTCATGGACATCTCCAAGGGCGGTGCGTTGCGCCAACTCACCCATCAGCTAAGTCTGTGGGAACAGATTCCCAAGGGAGGGCCTATTGTGTGGCCCATTGTGGGGATTTTGGGGCTGGCGGGTCTAATTTTATTAGAGCGCCTCTTTTTTCTGTTTAGAAAACGGATGAATGCCGATGCGTTTATGCTTAAAATCCAGCGACTGATCAATGAAAATCGCTGGGAAGAGTGCCGTGTTTTGCTGGAATCCAAACGAAAAAAGTTGATCCCCAAGGTGCTGTTGACGGCCCTTGAGTTCAAGGATCAGGAACGGGTGGACATGGAAAACGCCTTGCAGGAAGCCATATTGGGTGAAATTCCCCATATTGAACGATTTTTGTCCACTTTGGGGATGCTGGCGGCCATTGCCCCCCTTTTGGGACTGTTGGGAACCGTCACCGGCATGATCAATACCTTTCATGTGATCACCTATTACGGCACCAGCGATCCGCGCATGATGTCCGGTGGTATTTCCGAAGCCCTTGTCACCACCATGTTAGGGCTTAGCGTTGCCATTCCCATTATGCTGTTTCATACCCTTTTAAACCGTCGGGTGGAGATGCTGATCAGCAAAATGGAAGAAAAGGCCGTCTCTTTTGTTAATATGGTCTTTAAAAATCGCAACACCTGTAGGGAATAAGATCCATGGATGAATTTCTTTTTCACATGGAAAGCTATATACGATCCGGCGGGGTGGTGATGTTTCCCATTCTGGGGGTCTCCTTTATCATGTGGATGCTCATTATTAACCGGGTCTATGTGATGCGAAAGCTGTTTAGAAAGAATATTCCCCGCATTGAGGCCGGTGAACTGATCAAAGAAAACCGTATGCCCCATAGAAAATACCAGGGGGCCAACTCCCTTCTGGTGAGGGAGTTTTTATCCGGCAGAACCGGAGATCGGGAGCTGGACGGCTATATACTGGATGAGACCGTGCTTCGGCTTATCATGGAGATGGATCGATATCTGGCCGTCATTGCCGTGCTTTCCGGCGTGGCCCCCCTGTTGGGGCTTTTGGGTACGGTGGTGGGTATGATGGCCACCTTTGATGTCATTACGGTGTTTGGCACCGGCAATGCCAAGGCCATGGCCGGGGGGATTTCCGTGGCATTGATTACCACCCAGACAGGGCTTTTGGTCTCTATTCCTGGGCTTTACATGAGCGGTTTTCTTAACCAGCGGGCTGATAACTTGAAGCATCGCATTTCAGCCACTGGAATGTACTTGAGACGATTTTTATAACTGCCACGGGCAGACCGTATTTTGGTCCCGGCCTGCCCACAACGAAGCATGAAAGAATATTAGAAGTGTCTACTCTTTAATATAAACGGGCATCTCCTGACGGACACAACGAACATTGAAAAAATGACTGATTATAACGGATTTTGGGGAGCATAGATAACCTATTGAAATAATTGACTTG
>CAYSSE010000605.1:0-2515 GCA_964433355.1 uncultured Desulfocicer sp. | reverse complement strand
ATGAGTGAAGATGGGGTGCTGGCCGATTATTTACATTTTGAACGATCTCATGAGCTGTGGTATATCCAAAGGGGAATACATTGTTGGAAGGAATCGCTGCGCTCGCCTTCCAACCAAAAGTTGCAACAGACACGCTTCGCATGCTGATGAACTTTTGGTTGTTATCTTCTATTTTACCGAGAAAATATAATCCCGTAAACGATCTGCTATTTTTTTTGGGATATAAACTATCTCAGCCTGATTTCCGCTTTTCGGATCTAATAAAATCAATTTCCTGCCATGAACATTTTTAGTTTTTAATTTAAGGACTTCACCAATTCTCATACCTCCTCTTGCCATTAATTCAAGCATCAAGCGGTTTCTGAAATTATATGTTTTGAAAATAATTTCATCGACAACATCCCTATCAAGAATTGTCCATGCTTGTCCTTTGGCGGCTTTAAATGTTTTTCTTAAGATTGGTGTGTCACATGGATTTGTTAAAGAAAAACCTCTTTGATTTATCTCATTGGGCTTTTTTGGCGTTTGCCCTTTGTGAATGGATTGTTTTGGAATGATTTAGTTTTTCTGATATGTTATCCCGATCCTTGTGGTGGCCTTTGTTGACAACTTCATCAATTGGAGTAGGATACGTTTTAGCGATTATTTGCCATCCCCGATCTTTAGGAGCGGATGCAGTAAAAGTTAGAAACTAATGGTGTATGCGTAAGGAGACACCCATGCAGAGCAGAAAAATTATTCACACCGTCAGTTGTTATGCAGAAGGAGAAGTGGGAGATGTTATTGTGGGGGGAGTGGCGGTACCGCCGGGCGATACCCTTTGGGAGCAGTCCCGGTGGATTGCAACGGACAAGGTTTTGAGAAATTTCATGCTCAACGAGCCCCGGGGTGGTGTCTTTCACCATGTCAACCTGCTGGTGCCCCCCAAGCATCCCGATGCCCAGATGGGCTGGATCATAATGGAGCCGGAAGATACGCCGCCCATGTCTGGCTCCAACTCCATCTGCGTTGCCACTGTGCTTCTGGAAACCGGCATCCTGCCCATGGAAAAGCCGGAATGGACCCATATTTCTTTTTGCCAGATGGCAGCACCCTTAAGGAAGGAAAAACATGTACTGGTGGGAAAAAATACGGTGGTCATTCAACCGGGCAAGCTGGACCGCTCTCCCACGGGTACGGGCTGCTCTGCCCGCATGGCGGTTCTGGCCCGGAGGGGCAT
Organism: uncultured Desulfocicer sp.; assembly: GCA_964433355.1. Classification (GTDB taxonomy): domain Bacteria; phylum Desulfobacterota; class Desulfobacteria; order Desulfobacterales; family Desulfobacteraceae; genus Desulfocicer. The sequence goes on along the minus strand of CAYSSE010000605.1, from coordinate 1,296 downwards.
GATCAAACCCGGCGACGCTTATATCGGAGAATCCATCATCGGCTCCCGGTTTCATTGCCGGCTGGAATCGTCGGTCCAAGTGGGAGATTTTGATGGCATTGTGCCCTCCATCAGCGGCCGGGCCTGGGTGACCGGTACCCACCAGCATATGCTTGATCCCCAGGATCCCTGGCCCCAGGGATATCAGGTGGCTGATACCTGGCCGAAACTTTAATGATGAGCCAAAAATGATTGATTCCGATACATGCGAACTTGTAAACTCACAGAAAAATATTCCTTACTTTGGAGATGATAATGGACAAAAAAATTGATATTTCAGAAGACTGGGTAAAAAGCACCATTCATGAGTTCATCACCACATCCCCATTAAATACCATGGAAGATGGTACGGATGAGCCTGCCTGGGACCAGGCGTTAGTGGGCTTTGCTTCGGGAACGGATCAAATATGGCAGCAGTACAAAGAATATGTGGGGGCCTTTCATTGGACCCCTTGGGAAGTATTTAATCAGCATCGCCCGGAAAAGAACATAAGCGCCGACCAGCTCACTGTTATTTCCTGGGTGCTGCCCCAACGGAAATTGGTTCGTAACGCAAACAAACAAGAAAAGAAATATCCAGCCGAGGAGTGGGCCAGAATCAGGGTATATGGTGAGAATTTTAACATTGCATTGAGACATCATGTGGTCCAGACTTTTGAAAAGCAGGGCATCCCGGGGGTTGCCCCCATGCTGGTTTCCAATTGGACAATTGTAAAATCTGAACGCTTCTCCTATGCCTCTTCCTGGTCCGAACGTCATGCTGCCCATGCGGCAGGATTAGGCACTTTTGGCTTGTGTGATGGCCTTATTACAGCCAGGGGTAAGGCCATGCGGGTGGGATCTGTTGTTGTAAATGCCGTGATAAAGCCAACCCCACGTCCCTATGATGATCATCATGCCTATTGTCTCCATTATGCAGAGGGGACCTGTGGAAAATGCATTGATCGATGCCCTGCCCGGGCCATCACGGAAGCTGGACATGACAAAGAAAAATGCAGAGAACATCTGGTTCGATCCAGAGAATATGTAAAAGAAACCTATAATTTTGAAGGATATGGATGCGGCTTGTGCCAGGTGGGTGTGCCCTGTGAATCGATCATCCCTGTAAAGGCAGCCCGGGAAGCCTTAGAAAAGGGAATATTGCCTCCACCGCCGCCACCATTGGCCTGATGACGAAATTTGCTTTACGCGATGATCTATTTTTTACCCTCCTGTACGGACAAACGGGGGAATTTTTTCTTCTGGTGCACATGTAAA
>CAYSSE010000604.1:0-2519 GCA_964433355.1 uncultured Desulfocicer sp. | reverse complement strand
TGGCCGGATAAGCAAACTTGTACGGCTATGTGCAGTGAGTTGGCGCGCCTTTTGACCATTCGTAACAGTATGAGCCATCGTGGTGTGGTGAAACGGGAAGGGCTGCTGAAACCATCAGAAAAAACCAAATTGCGCCAGCCGTTTTTTCACGGTGGCATATTGTTTTTTTTCTACTATCAGATGATAGTTTTCAGCTTTGATGACATATTTTTTCAAGACCGGGTCGGTGGTGAGAAGGGCAATCAGCTCCTTGTCTGGCTGAACCTTGAGGATATACATATTTTTTATAATTGTGAAGGGTTCCATGCGTGCCAGAACTGACTGAAAAAAGGCTTCCCATATTTCTGGCGGATTTTTTGAAATATGGGTTCTGAAATACTCAATTTTATTTTTCACTTCATCGCGGTTGCTGCAATCCTTGAGAAAGGATTGGTAATCCACAAGATAGCTGAATGTGGTGGCCCGTTTTCCCACATTTTCCAGTGTCAGTCGTTTGACAGGATCTTCACCTAACAGGGTAATCAAGGGCCTGATCTCATCAAGGATAATTTCAGCGGTTTGTTTCTTAATACCGGTGGAAAAGGATTTTTTCCTATCCAGAACAAAGGCACCGAAATCGGTGAGGCGAACATAAGTCAAGCCATCATAGATGCTAAGATAGGGCTTGTCTTTTAGCAGGTATTTCTCATTCCTGGGTTCAGAATAGGCCAGCGAAACCATATTCAGGCTACTGAAAAGAAACAGGAGCGCTTTCATTAAAGGCAGGGAAATGGTCTGGTCTGTATTCGTCTTTGATGCACAGGTGGTGCAACCGTGCCCACATAATTCTGTTTGGAGCGAAAGCCGTTTAAGGGTCCCGGGGGATAGGCCAAGACAAATATAGCTCATTTCCCCGGGCGTTGAAAATGGGTTCATTGGCAGTCCCCGGTAGCAAATGGCTTTAACAACATGTTCCACAGCAACCCACTTTCCTTTGGGAAGCCGGGTCAGCAGGTTTTGAAATGACTGTCTAATCTCTTTTTCAATTTTTCCTGCATCATATTCGGGTTTTTGTCGTTTGACATAAGTTAACAAGTCCCTGCATTGGAAGACTTTATAATCTGTGAATGCCAGATATTCTTTGATTCTATTTTTAAGAAAAATCGCCAAGTCATCAAGTTCTTCATCCTTCCATTGTGCACCGGATATAAAAAAATCAGCAAGGAAGGTGGCTTTCAAATATTTGAGGTCGGCCTGCCCCTCTTGGTAAAATTCATTCATGCCGCACAGCGTGGACATTTTTTTCAAAGAAGCTGCCTTGACCCTATCTCCGTTTTTTGTAAATTCAAGGTTATCCTGGGAGATAAAGGCCAAAATTGCGGGAAGCTGCTCAAAGAAGCGTTTTTCTTCATAAACAGCATAGGCTTGGGGATCAATATAATCATCCGGAATCGGTACGACATCATAGAGCGCCGGCTGAGGCAGGATGTTTTTTAAATGAGGAATCAAATCTGTATGGATTTTGAAGTTATAACCGGCCATTGAGGCTTTGCGATTCCATGTTCTTTCTATGGTAAAAAGAAAAAAAGCGAGATTCTGTATGACTTCCACATCCCACTGGGTTTTGGATGGAAAGGCTTTGCCAAGCAAGGGCAGCAAGGATGCTGGCAGTTCAGGGAATTTCTCCTGTTTGTCTTTCCCGTTTTTTCTTAATCTGCTAAGCCTTTTTAAATCATCCGTACTGAAAAAACAATAATTTTCCCACGTGCAAAGATAGATCAGAATGCTCACCTCAGCCGGTAATGCTGACAGCAATTTTTCAAACATATCTTTGTTCGACAGGCTGGCGGCAACCAATCTGATGCAGGTTGATGGGGTGTTTTCTTTTAAATCGTCATATTTTTTGCGGCCATATGTATTTGGATCAATAAAATTCCGCATCTCATTAAGATACTGGAAATTAATTTCCTGGTAATAGGATATCCGAAAATTGATGCTGTTTTTTACGGATTGTTCAAGTAAGGTGTACTTTATGTTGGTATTCATGGAGGATGCTGTAGGAGATCCGGTTTTTGTTGTTTTTACTTTGGGAAGTCTCTCAAGGGGAGTCTGGGGTTTCATGGGTTGATTTTGTTTTGCTGCGATTTGAATACACCCCTCCCTCACCAGTGGATTGGGATCTCTGCACAGATCTTGCCACAGTTCTTTTGCCCAGCGTTTATTAATTTGATTGATGGTGGATGCGATGTCAATTCTGGCTGAAGGACTCGGGTCTCTGGCAGTCATCTCAAATTTGGCAATGGTGTCTGGATGGTTTGGTGAAATGGCATAGCAGGCTTTTGCTATATTGGCTTTCTGCTGCCAGTTAATAAATGTCTGTTTTTTTGACATCATTTCAAACATCTGTCTTGGCTTGTGGTAGGAGTTGCAGGCATTCAAGGCACTTTGCCTGACATAGTGTGCCAGCGGATGCGCTGAAACAAACCCCATGTGTTCAATGAGAAGATCACGAAGATCCATTTGTCGCTGAATGGGGTGGA
>CAYSSE010000603.1:0-2519 GCA_964433355.1 uncultured Desulfocicer sp. | reverse complement strand
AAAAAGATTGAGGTGTTCCATCTCACCCGCAAGGAGTATGAAACAGTGCTTGAAAAACCCCTTGAAAAAATGGAAATCGCTGAGATGATTGAAGAAAACGAATCATTCCTGAAAAATAGAAAGAAAAAAAGGAAAAATCGGAAATGATCAAGAAAATCGTTTTTATAGTCATGGCTGTGCTGTTGACAGGGGCGTTTATTTTTGGTGCCTTTGACCATTGAATTTAAAAATTGAAAATGTCTTTTATTATCCTTTTATATCCATTGCACTAAGGAGCTTGTCATGCCAAATTTCAATTATTGGGCAGATGATTTTGTAACCAAGAAAAAAAATATTGAACAGGCCATTCGATTGATCAAATCCGGTCATCGTGTGTTCATCGGTTCTTATTGCGGAGAACCCCAGGCCCTTGTAAAAGGCTTGGCCGACGACCACCGACGACTCACCGATGTAGATATTATCCGACTCATGTCTCGGGAGATTACTCAACTTACCCGCATTGCCGATGAAACCCTTGATAAAAGCATGAACATCCGCTCCATTTATCTGGGATCTGCCAAGTCAGAAGAATTGGCACAAAACAAGCGGTTCTACACCCCGGTGAATATGGCAGCCATCCCCGGACTTTTTTCAAGTCGCAGAATTCCCATTGATGTGGCATTGATCCAGGTGACTCCCCCGGATGATTTTGGGTGGATGAGTCTGGGCGTTTCCGTGGATGTCACCCTGGCAGCTGCCCTGGCAGCTGATGTGGTCATCGTCCAGGTAAACAGTAAAATGCCCATGGTGCTGGGCGAGAGCTTTATCCATGTCAATGATGTGGATGCCATTGTGGAACATGACGAAGATCTTATGACGGTGTCTTCATCTCCCCCATCGGAAGTTGCGTTAAGCATCGGTCAAAATATTGCCCGGCTCATTGAAGACGGTTCCACATTGCAGATCGGCCTGGATGCCGCCTCCCAGGCCACCACCCAGGCCCTTTCCACTAAAAAAGATTTGGGAATACATTCCCAGTTCCTCACCGATGACATCATGCATCTCTACGCCATTGGGGTGGTAACCAATCGTAAAAAAGGATATAAAAACGGCAAGATAGTGGCCAGTTGTTCTGTGGGAAGTCAATCTCTTTATGAATTTCTCCACCTCAATCCTGCCGTTGAGTTCATGTCATCGGAGCATGTCAATGACATTGATATTATTGCCCGGCACAATAAAATGGTTTCCATGAATGTAGCTGTTGGGGTGGATCTGGCAGGGCAGGTGAGCTGTGAAGCCCAGGAGCATACCCATTTTGCCGGGGTGTCCGGTATTTCTGACTTTATCCGGGGAGCCAACCGATCCAAGGGGGGGAAATCCATCATCATGCTCAACTCCACCACGGATGATGGCAATGAAAGTCGCATTGTTCCCTTTATGAATAACACGGTAATCACCGTTCCCCGGGAGGATGTGAGATATGTAGTCACTGAGTATGGGGCGGTGAATCTTTTTGGGAAAAGCACCCAGGAAAGAGCCCTGGCCCTCATCAGCATTTCCCACCCCAAGTTCCGGGATGAATTGCTAATCAGTGCCAAGGAGTTTGGTATGATCGGAAAAGAGAGACACCTTGGTGAATCTGTATATGGTATTTATCCGGTGAAGCTTGAAGAGGTGTTGACCATTAAAGAACAGTCCGTGACCTTTCGACCGGCAAAGTTGGTGGACGAGAGAAGAATCCAGGAGCATTTTTATCATTTGGAAAAAAAGGATGTGGTCTCCCGTTTTTTTAATGAGAGAACCCATTTTTTAAGGGATGACGTTGAGGTGATGAGTCAGATTGATTATAAGCGAAATCTGACCATCATTGCCCTTGTGGGGGAGATGGGATTTGATACGGTGGTGGGCATTGGCAGTTATTATCTGGAGCCGTCCACCAATATGGCTGAGGTGGCGTTTTCTGTGAGTAAAGATTATCAGAGTATGGGGTTTGGTCGTATTCTCATACGAAAACTTGCCCAGGCTGCCCGGAATCAAGGTATCAAGGGGCTTTTTGCCATTACCTCCCCGGGAAATACCAAAATGGTGAAATTGTTTAAAACATTGCCCTACAAGATTACGTCTGAGCTGGATGAGGATATTCTTTTAAAATGCGTTTTTGAATAACGGGCATGTCCTGCTGAACACAACGAATATTGAAAATGATATCATGCCGCCCCCCCCGACGGGCAATGGGCCCGGCCCGGAACCGTAGACGGCTCAATTGGCCGGTTCCTATTACCCATCGGGGGGGCTCTGCTGAGGGTGCTTGGAAATTTTATTTTCTAATAAAACATACATGGCTGTAATCACCAGCCACAACGAAAAATGAAAGCCCTTTAATTTTAGCATGTTGCTGAAACTTTTATATAAAACTGCCATAGACGGATAGATCATGTTTATCAAAAAATTCAAAATTAGAAATCAACTGCTGATCTCCTTTATTCTGCTGTTTGTTCCCCTTACATTGGTGGGAACCACCCTGTCCTATCATCAGGTTC
>CAYSSE010000602.1:0-2525 GCA_964433355.1 uncultured Desulfocicer sp. | reverse complement strand
AATCCCCCAAGACTTATTTTAATTGCCGTTGCATTGGCACCGAACAGAACACATAAAAATGTTGCGTACAGTGAGGCCCCCAGGGGAAGACTGTTCTCAGACCCTTGGCAGGGGACAATGGTGGTGTTGATTTTCATCTTAAAATTTACTCCCGATGACGCCTTCAGGCAGTTGTCTTTTTTTCTATCATACCCGACGTCTCCGGGTAATGCACCTTATTTTTACCAGCGCGAGTTTGCAATCAACGGAGGGGGAACTTAAAGGAAGGAAATTTTGCAAAATATGATCCTTCAGGAAAAATGATGGAACACTCCTCCTGAAGGCCAATTGATTTTTTTGTATACGTCTTTAACTCAGGAGTGACTGCTTAAAATTTTTCAGTCAATGCCTTTCCGTACTGTTGGCAGGCCTTGGCTCCTTCATCGGTTTCCATCATGCCCTCTGTGAGATTCAAAGCCCCAAGATCCACGGTGTCCATTTTAAACACATATTGCATGGTGTCAAATATCATGGGTGCAGATTCGCCACTGTGGGTATGGGAGCCAAAGGCACCTGCAATTTTTCCAGTGAGATTTGCTTTTTCTGCCAGAAAAAGAAATTGTTTCATGCCCGAGGTCATATCTTTATGATAGGTGGGGCATCCAAAAATAAATCCATCAAAACCGGCCAGTTCTTTTTCGTTTTTAATGGCTGAGGTTTTCATCAGCGTTGCTTCATGGCCAGCAATGCGAATGCCTTCTGCCAGATAGTTAGCCATTTTTTCTGTCACACCGGTTCTGCTCACATAGGCGATTAAAACTTTTTTCATTTTGTCCCCTTTAGTTGAATTGTTACTGGTATAAACATCAGATGAATGAATCTCTTTAAGAGATTCTGCTATTAATTTACTATCATAATAGCAAAAGCTATGCCATCTTTAATATGTTTTAAAAAACATTTAAAAAATGTTTTATTTCAGGGGGAAATGGCGTTGTTGGCATTTTTAAGGTATCGGCGTTCAGAGGGGCATGGGCTTGAACCAACCCCTCTAATAAATTGTTCAAGGTGGCCGAAAGAGCGCATTCCCATTTTGCCGGTTGGAGATTCAACTCTTTGAATTAGCGCCCTTTGGGCGGACTTTTTACAACCCGCTGATTTAACAGTTCATAAAATGGAAATTCCTATACTATTGAATTATTAAGATATTTTATTTTGTATCAATGGATAGTGGCTTAATGAAATCAAGAGGTTAAGTACCCGGGCATATATTCCTCAAAATAAAATCCATAAATATCAATGAAATATGTCTGTGGAATACCGAAAAACATATGTGTGATAAATTAACGCCCTTTGGGCGAACTTCTTACAACTCGTTGATTTAACAGTTCATAAAATGGAAATTCCTATACTATGTACTTATATGATGGGCCGGGAAAATGGGAATGCGCCCGGCCGAAATATAGATCATCGTGGCTGGATCTTGTGTGCTTATTAATGGATAAATGTGTATCATGAAATCCACACAAAAGTGTCTCATGAAACATAAACGATCCGGCAACCGTATACACGGAGTACACTGCCCAAACGGTTTAACTATTATGCTTATATAATAATATGCCATCCGTGTATTGGGTTGCCGGAAAAAGTAGATATTCCTCGATGATACGTTTTTAGAGCTGAATTTCTGTAAAATATCGGTAGCTTGGCTTCTTTGCGTTATTTATCGCGATGCCTGTAAGGCCAACCTGTCCCCATATACCCTGTCAACATAAGAAAACGTGGGGGGTGATCATCGAGCGTTACTTATTAATAAATGTCAAGGTAGTGCTTTACTTCCCAATCTGTAACAGAAATTCGGTAGCTATCCCATTCTTTATTTTTGTTGAAAACATACTTTTCAAATATATGATCACCAAGTGTCTCTTTAGAAATGGGATTTGCGATCATTTCATCAAGTGCCTCACGCAGGCAGGAGGGCAGAGATTCAATACGAGCCTCATCTTTTTGTGCCGCGTCCATGGCAAAGATATCAATATCCGTTGAAGCGTCTGGTATCAGCTTATTTTTAATGCCATCAAGGCCAGCATTGAGCATCATGGCAAATGCCAGATAGGGGTTACATGCCGGATCTGGACATCTGACTTCAACACGGGTGCCAACGCCCCGGGATGCAGGGATTCTCAAAAGAGCGCTTCTGTTGGAGGCGGACCAGGCAATGTACACCGGTGCTTCGTATCCAGCCACAAGCCGTTTGTAAGAGTTGACCAAGGGGTTGGTGACAGCACAAAAACTTTTGGCATGTTTCATAACACCTGCAATGTACTGGTACGCCACCTCACTGAGCTGTAGAGGGCCTGATTCATCGGCAAAGGCATTGGTTCCATCCAGGTTAAAAAGGGACTGGTTGCAGTGCATGCCGGAACCATTGATGCCAAAAATGGGTTTGGGCATGAATGTGGCATGGAGACCATGTTTTTTTGCAATGGATTTCACCACCCATTTAAAGGTGAGGGTATTGTCAGCGCAGGTAAGGGCATCGGCATATT
>CAYSSE010000601.1:0-2527 GCA_964433355.1 uncultured Desulfocicer sp. | reverse complement strand
TGTTTCCCCGTTGAGTCACATGATGAGGTGCTCCAGGGGCGACAACTCTTGCTATGCGAGCCATGTATTATATAGATCCTCAAAGGTCGACATCTTATGATTGTTTTGAGTGTAATAATACTATAAAATCAAACGCTTGCTATCAATATTTTCTAAAACTTAGAACATGACATTTTGTGGTTTGTGTGTAAGTTCTCAATAAGTCCGGGCATACAGGAGATTCTTTTAAATAGTACCCGGCGTTTAAAGAGTAAGCAGGCTTTATCACCCCAAGTTATTGAGATCTTACGTTTGTGTTTCATAAATATTTGAAAATATTAAGTCTGGGTTGTGAGAAAACGGTCAAGGTGTTGACTTTGAGTCAATCAAATGTGAAGGTAGTTGTCAATAATTAAGTAAGGTGTCCCCCGATCTTACGATCTTAAGCGAATCGTATGTCCGTAAAAATTAAAAACAATTTACTCTTCGTTCGGTAATGTGACCTGGAAATTTGAGCGGGCATGGGGGGTTTTGGCAAGGATGACGGCTCCCAAAATAGCGATAATACCCATGGCGGCAAAGGTAATGCCCCATGACATGGTGGTAATGCCTCCACCGGTGAGGTCAAGCACCATACCCGTGGCAATGGATCCCATGGATGCTGCCAGGAATCCTCCCAGGGACTGAAGCGCCATGGTCATTCCCCTTTGTTCCAGCCTTGCGGCGGTGATGACACCGGCGTGAATGGCTGCGGAATCCCCCTGGAAAAACAGGGTATAGATAATGCACAGTCCCACCAGAGCAGGGTAGGGAAGGTGGGCCATAAATCCAATGCCCATGGCAATAAGGCCTGATACGCCCATTATGGTGGTTACAACTTTGCTGCGGCCATGGCTCAAGGCCAGTTCTCCAAATCCGATGCTTCCCATCATACCCACGATGCCGGCCAGGGCCATCACTGTGGTGGGGGCCATGAATGGTTGTTGTTCATGGTTGACAGTCAAGGAAAATGTCAGAAAAGCCACCATCCAGGATCTGGCAGCAAACATCTCCCACATGTGGCACATATAAGCAATGATATATGCCCGGGCAGGGCGATTCCGCCACGCAGGCCTGAAGTCAAGGGTGCTCAGAATGCCAGCATTCAAGGACATGGGGGCTGGTTTGGGGGCAAGGACACTCATGCTGGCCACAAAGGAGAAGCCAGAGCCGACGGCAGCTGCGGCAAACACCGTTTTCCATCCCCATCCGGCAAAGAGTTTGCCGGCAAAGTAAAATGAGACGCTCATGCCAAGGCCGAAACAGGCGGTGTAAAAAGAGACTGCCCTGGGAAGGACTTTCGGCTCCAACCGGTCGATGATGGCTTTGAGCCCCGGGATAAAAGTGCCTGCAAGCCCCAGACCGCACAAGGCCCTGAACATCAACGCCGTCCAGAATCCCTGGCTGAAACATGCAAATCCAAGATTGGCAAGGATGCCCAGCATGCAGGAAATCAGGTAGATTCTGCGGGCGTCAATGCGGTCAGTTAAGCTTGTCAGCAGGGGAACTGCGGCGGTGTAACCCGCAAAATAGATGCCGTTGATCCATCCTGCCTGGCTGTTGGACAGATGCCATTCATCAAGAAAATGGGGCAGCAGGGCAGGAAAGGCAAAAACCCCGAGCATGCCGGTTACCTGGGCCATACACATGATTGAAATCAGGAGAACCGCCCTGGGTGCCGTTCCCGTCCCATCGGTTGTCGGGTTTTTTTCCACTTTTATGGTCTCAATTTTTGAAAATTAAAATAAAGGCTTTGACGTATCTACAATGTTTAAGCTTATTTTAAAAGATGCTTTCTGAATGAATTGAATGTTTTTCTGAATTATGTTCAACTGCCTTTCTTGAAGTATTGGCATAGCAATAAACACAGAAATGACGACAAGTATTGTACTGCCCTATATCTTTGCTGTATATACATCCACACGCTGTTCTTTGACCTTTATCTTTCATATCTTTTCTGGTGGCATCCGATGCATCCCCATGGGGAAAAAACTGTAACTCCTGCTGAACCGGTTTGGAAGTGCCGGTTTTTCCATATTTCACAAAGTTCATTAATTTTTTGTCATGATGAAATTCCTGAATGATAAGTTCATCATCAATGCATTTGTTTTTGTCAATGCCATAGGCTGACAAATCCATTGCCTCACCGCAGGTGGCGATTTTTAGATGCCATCCTTCTTTTTGCCAGGCTTTTTTTATTTTAAACAACCCCTCCGCGATCTCTTCTATCTGGTTCTTCCGGGGTTCTGCGGAAAAGACGGATTCTCTGGAAAAATATCCCAGCTCTCTTACCATGTTATTTTGAACTTTTTTGTATGCCTTAACATCAACAAAGCTGACCACCAGCTTGTCGGTTCGGCACTTCAGCGCCTTGCCCAGATGCCATATTTTGGCAAGCAACTCCCGGGGCCTTAATCGTGGCGTTATAATAAGTGGATCAAATCGCCAGATGACCCTTTCCTTTCCAACCCGCTTGGAAAGAGCCTTGAAGGTATTGATTCGTTCGGCC
>CAYSSE010000600.1:0-2528 GCA_964433355.1 uncultured Desulfocicer sp. | reverse complement strand
GATTTCCCGAAAATCGATCATAATCAGCGGCTTTATTTAAAATTCTGTTGGGCCCAGGGGAGGAGACCTCAAGACGATAGGCACCCATCTCATCAAAATGCACATCCATCAAATCCCCGATTTGCCGGTTCATGTGAGCACAATCATCAATATTTACACCACCGGGCTTGTCAATGCATATTCTAACAATGGTGTCACCACTGTCAGACAGAAGCTCCACGCTGACAAACTCAAAGTTTTCCGCTGTGCACAAAGGATCCAGTAATGCCTCAATCCTTCTGGCAACAGATTGTTTTTCCTGCTGTTTTTTCACAACCATACCCTGTAAACTGCCCTTTATTTAAGACACCGCCATTTGACATTAAAGATCAACACCTTGAAAACGCATTTCAGCACAATTTAAGGAACAGTCTCAAATAACTTGCCCATTTCAGAACACACCCCTGTTTAAGGATAGTGTTCCCCAATTTTTAAAAGGTATGTTATTTCGGACTCATTCCTAAAACGGTCTAATCACGTATAAAATTGATTAAACCGGAGTCTTTGCCACCGCATCTGTCTTCCCCCCAAAAAAAAACGGGCAAACGCCCGTTCCCTGATACCCTGTAAGTTTTTACAGAACATCCATTGTGAACTATCCTTAAGGATATCGCAATTGATATTTCTGCTTCATTGAGGACAAAAATGTTGAAGCATACTCTTCTTCCAAGCTCAAAAGTCTGGAGTTTTACGACCTAAGGCAAGATCATAATCCAAGGCGTCCGAACATCCCAAAAAAAATGGTTCTGTTCAATAATTTGGAGCGGGCAACGAGACTCGAACTCGCGACACCAAGCTTGGGAAGCTTGTACTCTACCAACTGAGCTATGCCCGCTAACAATGCGCAACTATAAAGCAAAAAAATGAGACTGTCAACCACAACTCCGGCAATCCAGCCATGATGCATCATATTTTTTACAATGCCACCCCGTCACGCAGGCAGGGTTGCATCATATTTTTTAATAAGCCAAGCAGAAATAGTAGAATGAAGCCCCTTGATTTTCTTCTCTTTCAGGGTTTTTTCCGCCGAGCGGTACACAATTCGGAAAGAGAGTGATTTTTGTCCTTCTGTCAGGGGAGCCCCCTGGTATACATCAAACAAAAATACATCCTCCACTAAAGAATTGTTATTGGTGTGGTTCAGCAGGGCATCACAGACATCCCCGGCAGCAACAGTCTCATCCACAATCATGGTAATATCCCTTTCCACGGAGGGAAACCGGGGCAATGGCTGTGCCACAATGAACTGGGGCGTGGCCAAAAGAAGCGCTGCCATATCCAGCTCAAAGACAAATGCACCCTGTTTGAGAGCAAAGTTGGTACAAACCGCCGGTGCTATTTCACCAAGCGACCCCAGGCAGGCCCCACCCATTTTTACAACAGCCCCACACCCTTTTCGAAAATAGGGAAACTCTTTTTCAGGAGCCGGCAAGAAAGCAACCGCTGTTGTAGAAATGCCCAAAGCGGCCAAAAATCCTTCAACCACCCCTTTGAGATCAAAAAAATCACATGCCACCGTTTTTCCGTGCCAGGAAACATTAGAACGACTCCCGGCCCAAAGCCCTGCCAGCATCTCTTTTTCCCGGGGTTGAACCCCCTGGCCGGTGGCCAGAAAAGTTTTACCCACCTCAAAAATTCTAAGCGTATCTGTCTGTTTGGCAACATTGCGCCCCATGGTTTCCAGCATCCCCGGCAAAAGGGATGTGCGAAGCACGGACATCTCTTCTGAAATGGGATTAAGGATTTTCTCCATGGCCCATCGGTCATCTTCTGGGGCCAATAAAAGCTTTTTGCACATGCCCGCATCGGTGAAGCTGTAATTGACTGCCTCAAAAAAACCAAATCCGTTCATCATATCTTTCACGGATTCTCGAAATTCAATGGCTGGAGCAGGATGTTGTCTCAGGGAAGGAACCATGGGGAAGCTGGTTTTAATATTATCATACCCCCAAAGTCTGGCAACTTCCTCGGACAGATCCTCCGGACGGGTGACATCCACTCGAAAAGAGGGCACATCAACGGTTAAGACACCCAGACGGGAGGGGACAATACCAAACCCAACAGATTCAAGCATTTTACAGATCTTTTCATCATCAAGATCTGTTCCCAGACGCCGGTTCAAGGCCCCGGTATCCAACTCAATTTTAAGGGGGACAAATGCAGTGGGATGAGCATCCACAACACCAGGAACCCGTGTACCACCCGACACTTCAACCATCAGGGCAACGGCACGGCTCAAGGCCTTGGCACACCCTTCAGTATCCACTCCCCGCTCAAACCGATGGGAGGCATCGCTGTTAATCCCACAAAGCTTTGCCGTTCGACGAACAGAGACAGGATCAAAATAAGCACTCTCAACAAGAACACAGGTGGTTTGAGCAATAATTTCAGAATTTTCACCCCCCATAACGCCAGCAAGGCCCACAGGTTTTTGCCCATCACAAATCACCAGCATATCAGGATCAAGGATATGGGTTTTACTGTCCAGG
>CAYSSE010000599.1:0-2530 GCA_964433355.1 uncultured Desulfocicer sp. | reverse complement strand
CATTGGGTAACACAATCCATTTGATTTATCAATCATTATGAGAACCGTTGCAGGCATGATGTGAATCGTTTTGATCAGAAAATTATGATGCGTGCCTGCATCGTGATCAAACCCGTTAATTTCAGTAGCTGAGACAGGGAATATATGTCAGATAAACGTGATTACTATGAAATCCTGGGAGCTTCCAGGGACGACTCAAAGGATGAGTTAAAGTCTAAATACCGAAAACTTGCCATAAAATTTCACCCGGATAAAAATCCTGGAAACAGTGCCGCTGAGGAAAAGTTTAAAGAAGCTTCAGAAGCTTATGGTGTTCTCTCAGATGATCAGAAACGCCAGCTTTATGATCAATTTGGACACCAGGGACTTGAAGGTGCCGGGGGATCTGGGGGTGGTTTTGAGGATGCTTTTTCCAGTTTTGGGGATATTTTTGAAGATTTTTTTGGTTTTGGTGGCGGTGCCAGGTCAGGGCGGGGTGGCACCCGGGTTCAGCGGGGATCAGACCTTCGCTATGATATGAGCCTTGACTTCATGGAGGCCGCCTTTGGAATTGAAAATGTTATTGATGTCAAAAAACTGGATAATTGTGATATGTGCGGGGGAAGTGGATGCAAGGAGGGAACCGCTCCTGAAACATGTTCCCATTGCAGTGGCACCGGCCAGTTTATCCAGAGCCAGGGATTTTTCAAGGTAAAAACCACCTGTCCCTATTGTCGGGGCAAGGGAAAATCAATTCCCCATCCCTGCCCCAAATGTGTGGGCAATGGCAGGATGGAGATTTCAAAGAAAGTTTCTGTCAAGGTGCCTGCCGGTGTGGACACTGGGGCTAAATTGCGTTTGACTGGTGAGGGAGAAAGCAGCACCTCCGGGGGCCCTGCCGGTGATCTGTATGTCTTTATCAGTGTAAAACCCCATAAGCTGTTTAAACGGGATGGAACCAATATTATCTGTTTGGTGGATATCTCCTTTGTCCAGGCTGCCCTGGGGGATGAAATAAGCATTCCCACCCTTGAAAGTGAGAAAGAACTTAAAATTCCCAAAGGAACCCAGTATGGAGATACCTTTCGATTCAAGGGTGAGGGAATACCTTCCCTGAGATCCGGCAGGCGGGGAGATCAGATCATCCAGGTGGATATCAAAACCCCCACACGACTGTCCAAAAAACAGGAAAAAATATTGCGGGAATTTGATAAGCTGGATTCGGATAAAATTTCAAATAAGCTGAAACGACTTTTCAGGGGGATGTGATCATCCAGGGGAAAAAACCTATGTTTGAATTAAAGGTAAAGACCGATTTTGCCGCTGCCCACCAGCTAACCATGGTGGGAGAAAAATGCGAGAACCTCCATGGCCACAACTGGAATGTGGAGGTGTATGTCACTGGCGAACATCTCAATGCTGCTGGGGTGCTGGTGGATTTTGGACATATCAAGAAACATGTGCGGGCCATCATGAAAGAGCTTGATCATAAGTTCTTAAATGAGCTGGAGGCATTTAAGGTGATTCAGCCCTCATCGGAACAAATTGCCATTTATATTGCCAATCGGTTAAAAACCTGCCTGGGGCAAGAAAAACTCGATGAGACCGTACGGGTCTCCCGGGTGTCTGCATGGGAGTCTGCCGATGCCTGTGCCACCTACATCCTTCCGGTAGACTGACCTTGATTCTAAAATTTGGCTCTTCGCGGATTAGCACTACAGCGACACTTTACTTGTTTCACTAAAGATCGAATGTCGAAAGATAAGGAAACACGCTTTAGAATCCCCTTAAAACAGGGTGGATTATGAAAGTGTCGTGTAGTGTTAGTGTGGTTTGGATATGATTGCCGCGTGCAATCCTCAGTGTTTACGCATCTGTGGATATGAGTTTTCACACTAATCCATGATGAGCTTAAAATTTTAAGGATCAGCCTATTATATTACCTGATTTTTTAAGGTTTGATTCAGTGCCCCAAAAATACAAAACGCCGCTTCCATTTTAATGGAACGGCGTTTTTTTGTGGGAAAACGGGGGCAGGTTTGCGTTATTGTCCCAGCTCTATGTAATCCAGAAACTTCCAGAAATAATGCCCATAAGCCAAGCTTGACTTCAGTTGGCTTTATGCCATGGAAGCCTGGACCCGGGCCAGGGAGTCCTTGACGTCTTTGTCCAGGAAAAAATCCAGATTTTGATATCGCTTTTTTTCTGACAGCCTTGTCTCCATTAGTGCCGCAGTATCCCTTTTTAATTCCTTCTTTAAGCGCATGAAGGGCTTTCCAGGGGTATCCATCCATGAGGAGACAATGGCTTTTGCCCGATCCATGAGCGCTTCTGGGGCAAGAATTTCATCCACAATATTTTCCTGTAGGGCATCTGCGCTGTTGATCAACTTGCCAAAATAGAGCAGGTTCCGATAGACTCGATTGGAGTCAAGACCAAACTTCATGATGCCGGTCTGCACGGCGGACAGGGGAACACCTATATTGATTTCTGACATGCCAACCTTGGTTTTGGGGTGGTTGGAGAGAAGACGGTAGTCCGCTGCCATGGA
>CAYSSE010000598.1:0-2534 GCA_964433355.1 uncultured Desulfocicer sp. | reverse complement strand
ACAGCCATGCAGCATAAAGGCTTTTCCATGGTGGAAACCCTTGGCATGTGTACCGGGCGTTATACCAAAAGAAATAAGTTAAACATCGCAGCCATTGATGCCATGATTGAAGAGATGCCGCCCAAAAACGGTGTGGTGGAAAAAAACAAACGGCCTGAATATGGTGAGCGGTACAGAGCCATTGCCGCTGAAAAAACAGCCTATCCCGAAGTTGTTACCGTGGAGCAACAGGTAACGCTTGAAAATCCCAAGCGCGATGACATCGTTATTCTGGGAAGTGCGGGCATGCGTATTGTCACGGCAGGGGATATTGTCTGTTTTGCCGGTATGGTGGCCGGGCTGAATGCTTCCATGAAAAACGATTATAATATCACAGTTTTAAGGGGTCAGTCCGTAAGTGAATTGATTCTATCTCCGGAAAAGATCGGTTATGCAGGGCTGGAAACACCGTCCATTGTTCTTGCCCTGAGTGATGAAGGGGTTCAGCGTCGTAAAAAAATATTCCCTAAACTCGGGCCTGATACCCTTGTGGTTAAAGAGGCCAGTGTGACTATCCCGGAAACTGCCGCCGAGGTGGTGACAGTGGATTATAAAGCATTGAAGATCAAACGCCATGACTGGGCCCTGGCATCTTTGGGATTCTTGGCTAAACGCGGCAGGGGAATCACCGAAGAGATGCTCATTCCGGCTTTGAAAGCCCGGTTCAATGAAAAAGTGTTTGGCATGGCCATGGAAACCGTTAATAAAACATTAAAGGGTTGATGCCAACTTTCAGGCCAAACCAGGTCCGATTTTTCATAAAAATTATTAATATATAAAGAATCACGAACAGGAGAGAACAATGGATTTTAGACTGTCAACAGAACTGACCATGCTCCAGAAAGCCGTAAGAGATTTTGCAAAGAAAAAAATTGCCCCCAATGCCGATGAGTGGGATGCCAATGACTATTTTCCCTATAAAGAAGCCGTCCGTCCCATGGGCGAACTGGGTTTTTACGGCACCGTTATTCCAGAAGAGTATGGCGGAGAAGACATGGGATGGCTGGCTGCCATGATCGTCACCGAAGAGATCGCCCGATATTCAAGTTCTCTCCGGGTTCAGGTGAACATGCAGGTGCTGGGATGTGGTTTTACCATTTTTAAATATGGTACTGAGGCGGCCAAGAAAAAATATGTGGAAAAACTGTGTTCCGCAGAATACATTGGTGGATTCGGCATAACAGAAGCCGATGCCGGTTCCGATGTCATGGCCATGTCCACTGTGGCGGAAGAAAAAGACGACCACTATCTTTTAAATGGGTCTAAAACCTGGATTTCCAATGCGGACTTTGCTGATGTCCTGATCTGCTATGCCTATACAGACAAGGAAAAGGGTAGCAAAGGACTTTCTGCCTTTGTCATTGAACCCAAAAATTTTGAGGGCATTAAAACATCTGCCCTTGATAAACTGGGTTCCCACTCTTCCCCCACAGGAGAGGTGTTCCTGGATAATGTAAAGGTTCCCAAGGAAAATCTTCTGGGAAAACCCGGTGATGGTACCAAGGTGCTTTTCAGCTCCTTGAACCATACCCGTCTTTCCGCTGCCGCAGGTGGGGTGGGACTTGCCCAGGGATGTCTTGATGAGGCCGTGAAATACTGCAATACCCGTAAGCAATTCGGTAAAAAAATCGGTTCTTTCCAGATGAATCAAGACATGTTGGCCCAGATGGCTGCTGAAATTGATGCGGCCCGTTTCATGGTATACCGTGCAGCATCGGAAAAGGACAAAGGAAAGCTCAACAATGGTCTGGATGTGGCCAAGGCTAAATACTTGGCCGGAGAAATAGCCACCAAGGCCTCCAACTTTGCCATGAGAATACTGGGTGCCTATGGATATTCCACTGAGTATCCTGTGGCTCGATTTTACAGGGACGCCCCCACCTACAGTATGGTGGAAGGGTCTGCCAATATCTGCAAGATGATCATTGCGCTGGATGCCCTGGGTATTAAAAAGGCCAATCGCTAATATCTGAATGCTAAGATCTCAGATGGGCTGAGACCTGTGTCGTTGCGCTTTTGACAACCCAGGTCTCACCCCACGCCACAGACTCACCCGATCTGAAAAATGCAAAAAAGATGGAGAACAAGACCATGGACAATGCCATGACCGTTTTTATTTCAGGTATCACAGGCGTTTTTGGGGGAATGAGCCTGCTCTACTTTTCCTTGAAAATCACTTCCTATATTACGGATAAAATAGTGGCTTCTGCTGCTAAGAAAAAATAGTGACTTGTTTATTTTAAGATATACGCCCTGTTTTTAAAGGATTATTGATATGTTTGATGCATTGCAGTTTTTAACGACCACCACCGGTTTCTGGCACTTGACTCCCGGAATGGTGTTCATGTGGGCCATTGGTCTGGGCCTGGTTTATTTGGCCATCTCCAAACAATATGAACCTTTGCTTCTGCTCCCCATCGGTTTTGGTATTATCCTTGCGAACCTTCCCCTGGCAGGACTCATGACCCCGGAAGAGGGGCTGTTATGGAAATTTT
>CAYSSE010000597.1:0-2543 GCA_964433355.1 uncultured Desulfocicer sp. | reverse complement strand
ACTGCCACGGGCAGACCGTATTCTGGCCTCGGCCTGTCCACAACGAAGCATGAAAGAATATTAGACATGTCTACTCTTTCATATAAAAAATATGGGCAGCGGAAATTGCCCTGGAGATAGTTTGATGTCACTGATTTTTCTTTATCTTGCCCTGGGGGCTGTTGCCGGCGTATTGGCCGGTCTTTTGGGTATTGGTGGCGGGCTTGTCATTGTGCCCATGCTCACCTTTGCGTTCACAGGCCAGGGCTTTGCCCATGACCATATTCTTCATCTGGCTCTGGGCACATCCCTTGCCAGTATTTTGTTCACCTCTCTGTCAAGTGTCCGATCCCATAACAAAAGAGGGGCGGTAATCTGGCCGGTGGTATTTAAAATAACCCCGGGAATTCTGGTGGGCACCTTTGTGGGCGCCTGGATCGCTTCCCAGCTCAGTACCAATTTTTTAAAAGGCTTTTTTGGCGTATTTCTGCTTTATGTGGGTACCCAGATGCTTCTGGGTATCAAGCCTGAATCCACCCGTGATATGCCTGCTAAGTCGACCATGTTCGGTGCCGGTGGGATTATTGGTATTTTTTCCAGCCTGGTGGGTATTGGTGGCGGTACCTTGTCAGTGCCCTTCTTAGTGTGGCACAAAACGGCCATTCGTAATGCCATTGGCACCTCTTCTGCCATTGGGTTTCCCATTGCTGTGGCGGGTACACTGGGGTATCTGCTCAATGGGTGGGGGGTGGCGGATTTGCCCCCTTACAGTCTGGGATACATCCAGGGCACAGCACTTGCAGGTATTGTGGCAGCCAGCGTCTGTACGGCCCCGTTAGGAGCAAAGCTTGCACACACGCTTCCGGTGGACAAGCTTAAAAGAATTTTTGCGTTGTTACTCTACTTTGTGGCAATTCGCATGATCTGGTCTATTTTTTAAAATTTTTATTACCCCAGCAGCAAAAGGAGATTAAAATGGCTGAAGTTTTAATTGTTTATGCAACCCGTTCCAGAGAAACCCTTAAAATTGCTGAACTCATTGCCGAAGGTATTCGTATTTCCGGGCATGGTGCCACCTTGAAAAATGCCAATGAAATCAAATCCGAAGAGGCATTAAAGGGCTTTGACGGATATGTTTTTGGTTCTGCAACCTATCATGGGGAAATGATCGCTTCCATGAAACAAGTGCTTTTCCTTGCCGAGCGGGCAGAATTAAAAGGGCTTCCAGGCGGCTCCTTTGGTGCCTTTGGCTGGAGTGGTGAAGCTCCCCAACGAATATTTGATACCATGGTTAACATTTATGGCATGAACATGGTGGGTTCTCCTCTGACGCTTAAGGCCAGCTGGCTTGATGGCGGTGTCCCCATGGCCCAGGATTATGGTAAAGATCTTGCCAAACTGCTGGGATAGACGTGATTTCTCAAATTTTAGAAAAATGGAATTTTACTTTTTCCAGACCCTGCCGGGACAGTCTCATTCCCGGCAGCCCGGAACGGTGTGAAGAGCGGATGGTGGTGGAAGATGACCACCAAAGGCGGTTTGTGCTGGAAAAATTCACATTGGATCAGATACCCCATAAACGAAAAATAGCCTTTGTTCTCCATCATCTTAAAGAACAGGGGCTTTCATGGGTTTATCCCCCTTTGAATAATTTTGAAAAGGCGGCCATCACCCGTTTCCAGGGAGCTGGCTGGCAGTTGACTCCCTTTATCAACGGCGTTCCCCTGCATCGACCTGAATACGCCTTTGAGGCATGGCGGGGTGAGGTGCTGGCCCGTATCCTGATTGAATTAAAACAAAGGGCGGATAAACCGCCGGGCATTGAACAAGGGGATCTCTTTTCCATCACCACCTATGTGATTCAGCTCAGCCAGACCCTCAAGGCGCGTGAGTCAAAGATATTTAAGCAGCTAGAACCGATTTTCAGCCACCTTCAACAGCATTTTTTCCAAGTACATGATCAGATTCCCCCGGGGTTTAGCCATGGCGATTTTCATCCCATCAATATCATTTGGTCCAGGGATGGGATTAATGGAGTCATTGACTGGGAATTCATGGGGTGGAAGCCTGAAATCTATGACCTTGCCAATCTTCTGGGTTGCCTTGGCATGGAAGATCCCCCGGCGTTGGTGGGGGATCTGGTGTCGTCTCTTCTCCACGACCTGGAGGTCGGGGAGTTTTTTTGCCCTGTGGGCTGGCAATCGTTGCTGGACTTTGTCATTGCCCTTCGGTTTGCCTGGCTTTCTGAATGGTTGAGAAAAAAAGATGAGGAAATGATTGATTTGGAACTGGTCTACCTCAACCTGCTTGTGGAAAATCATGGGGATATCACAGCCAGTTGGAATGCAATGCTGCCATGATTGTTTTATATGAAACTCCGTCCAAAATACTGGAATACTTGGAGTTTTATTTTTCGTTGTGGCAGGTGGTTACTGCCATGTAGGTTTTTATATGAAAATGAAGTGTCAAAGTACTCTCAGCAGAGCCCCCCCCGATGGGTAATAGGAACCGGCCAATTGTGCCGTCTAACGGTTCCGGCCGGGCCCATTGCCCGTCGGGGGGGG
>CAYSSE010000596.1:0-2548 GCA_964433355.1 uncultured Desulfocicer sp. | reverse complement strand
ATCTTGCCATCCTGGATATTAAATTAAAAAAAATGAGTGGGGTTGAGGTGTTGGAGGAGTTGAAAAAAAGATCCCCGACCCTTGAGGTGATAATGCTCACAGGGTATCCCACCATTGAAACTGCCAGGGAGTGTTTAAATCTTGGGGCCGCCGAGTATTGCGTTAAACCCATTGATAAGGATGAGTTGGAAGAAAAGGTGGCCCAAGTGCTGGGGGGGAGGAACTCTCTTACTTGAAACGCATTTCAAGGCTATCCAGATTAACCATCGGTTCGACCATTTTTTTATAACAGATTGAATTTATTGATATAAGAAAACAATAAATAAAAAATTTAAATAAAATTTTATTTAAATTACAGTATGTTATGATGGCTATCGAACCGAGATAATTTGCCATTTGCCATCATATGGTGGAAATATTTCTGAACAAATTTACCAGAAATGGTATCTGCCACAGAAAAGGTGAGTCCTTTTTCTGGCAGAAACTGTCCTGACAACGCCAGAAATAGGGTGCGAGAAAGTTCAGCGAGCATTTTTGGGATGTCATGTGGAGGAGATAGTGCTGCCCCGGGGGTTCCATAGAATCGACATCTTGACGGCCTCATATCGTAAATTTCACAGCCAGTGCCGTTATTCAACGGGCATAAACGCTCTTTTCTTTTTGATCCTGCCACAGCCTTTTGTATCAATGTTTCCCGTTGTGCTGAAGTAAAATATCGGTTTATTTTAGAATAAAGGTAAACCACTTCCATGAATGGCAGTTCAAAATCAGTCTGGCAACAGATATGTCTCCCTTTACCACATGGGATCTGTTCTTCGGTGATTTGAGTTTCCATTTCAGTGGTCATCTCTTCAATCAGCGCCTCGTAATCTGAAAAAAAGCCGCTTAAATCCACCCCTTTTTTCATTTCCAGGGAGGCTTCCCTGATTTTCAGGGTACCGGATTTTTTTCCATACTGTTTTAACAACTTCCACTGACAATAATTGGAGGGGCTGGCCCGGGAGCATTTTAATTTCTTTTTTGCCATTTTAAGGCCCAGCCCCCTGCGGATCATATAAGAGGTGATAAAGGTACCGGTGCGGCCAATGCCGTGGCGGCAATGAACCAATACTTTTTTCCCCAGATAAATGGCCTCATCCAGCCAGGCCAGGGCCTTTTCCATCTCTTCCATTTCAGGAATATCCTCATCCCATATGGGAAGATAATACACTTCAAATCCTGCGGCTTCCTCAATTTCATGGAGATCACTGAACTCTGCGCAAAGATTTACAATGGCGTTAATTTCATGGGCTTTGATGGCATCAAGTGCGTCATAGGAGGTGGGGGCATATCCCACGGCAAGGCTGTCTGTAATCCATGTTAATTCGTAATCCGGCATCTATATCACTCCTCAGGTTCATCTTGTGTCTCAGGGATTTCTGTCAAAATCACTTGTGTCCACGGGGTTAGTCCTGCGTTAATGGTGTTATCGTTGCCTATTTACCATCGGTTCGACCATTTTTTTATAACAAATTGAATTTATTGACATAAAAAAATAACAAATAAAAAATCCAAATAAAATTATATTTAGATTACAGCATGTTATGATGGCTATCGAACCGAGGGTATTTATGCAAAGCAGAGATCCCAACGTTAAATGCCATTAACGCAAGGTGGGTTCCCACCGCATAAGACCCTGGAACCCAACACGAGCCATTCCTTATTATTGCTGCCTCCTGAAATCATACCGGCCCGCCATGAATTCATCAATTAGAAATTTCATATCCTGTTCTTCTTTTAAATACATATCCATGAGCTTACTTGCTCCCAGAAGTCGGCCGATCATTTCAAGGGTCTTTTCCATTGTTGACAGGGTGCCATGTCTAAATTCGCCATCCACAAGATCTGACTGAACCGTCGTCGTAAACCCCAATCGGATTAGAATCCCTTCAATAAAGGCGGCTCGCAACCTCCTTCCTGTGGGCTCCCCCCCCCCGCCTGAAAATCTGAACAAGATATAATTATCCCCGGGTGAGGCAGTACATATGGTATCTAAAATAACAAAATGATAGCCAAATCGAAAGTTGATATTCACATACTCCTCTGACACAACGGCATAACTGCCAAATTGGGGAGAATCCGCAGAAATAATTCCCCCTGCCATCACAATTCTATCGTGGGTTTCCCAATCAAAATGCGTGGCTTCGGACCAGTGTATCCCAGGGTTTAAAAGCCCCTTTAACACCCATTTCATGGGAAGACTTGCAATATCTTTTGGAGTGAGAGTGGGGCTGTCCCCAGCATGGGCCTTAAATCCCTGACCCACATCCAGGAGATAAAAAAGCATGGGGATGGGACAGATAAGTTTTTTTGCGCCCCTTGTGGGACGGCCTTTTCTATTTCCCGTGAAAAACATCTCTTTCACCGCTGTTTCATGGGCAAAGCGCACGATATCGTGCAGGGATCGGCAGCCCTCGGGGGCAAAATGGCGGGATTGTGGATCGGTGAGTTTTAATTTTGCTGAAAAATCAATCACGTATCTTAATTTCAGCATGAACGAACTGTCTTT
>CAYSSE010000595.1:0-2550 GCA_964433355.1 uncultured Desulfocicer sp. | reverse complement strand
TCACACACTGTTTTTGCCCTGCCCTTTGCCCTTTCCGCCGTGATCATGGCCTGGCGCGATCATGAACCAAACATGACAGATCTATTGTGGATAATCGTTGCCATGGTGGGGGCACGGTCTGCCGCCATGGGCTTCAACCGCATTGTGGATGCCACCCTGGACGGGAAAAATCCCCGCACCGCCATCCGGGAAATCCCTTCAGGTCTTTTGTCGGGAAAAGAGGCCATCGCCTTTGTATGGGCATCGGCAGGGCTTTTTGTATTTGCTGCGGCCATGCTGGGAACCCTGTGTTTCTGGCTCTCCTTTCCGGTACTTTTTTTTCTGTTGTTCTACTCCTACACCAAAAGATTCACCATGTATTGCCACCTCTATCTTGGGTTTGCCATCTCCCTTGCACCATTGGGGGCATGGGTTGCCGTCACAGGGACATTATCTGCTCCCCCTATTTTTCTTACCCTGGCGTTGATGACATATATTGCCGGATTTGACATCCTCTATGCCTGCCAGGACGTTGACTTTGACCGGGATCAGGGGCTTTTTTCCCTGCCAGCTCTTCTTGGGCCCCAAAATGCCATGATGGTTTCTTCCATACTCCATATTGCCACCATGATTTTTCTGGGGGCCATGACCGTCACCTTTGGCATGCACCTTGTTTTTTTCTTTTTCCTTGGCTTCATTGCCGTGTTCTTGATCATAGAACATAGACTGGTTCGCCCTGATAACCTGTCCCGCATCAACATGGCCTTTTTTCACATGAACACCCTGGTCTCTATTTTTCTTGTGGTGGGCGTTGCCACGGAGGCCATGGTTGGATAAAATAAGCATGCAATTGCATCCCCCCGAGCCAGTTAAAAAAATCATCTCCACCCTCTCCCATGCTGGTTTTAAAACTTTTTTTGTGGGCGGGGCCATTCGGGATTTGCTCCTGGGTAAATCCCCGGCTGATTATGATATTGTCACCAATTGCCTTTTTCCCACCCTGCAAACGCTTTTCTGGAAAGAAAATACCAAAATTGCCGGAAAAACCTTTCCAGTGCTTCTAATCAATGACGTGGAGGTGGCCCCACCAAGATCCCAGGATCATGGGCACCCCTTTCCAGAAACAGACCTTGGCTCAAGGGATTTCACCATCAACAGCATGGCCATGGATCCTTCCAGCTATCGTATCATTGATCCCTTTAATGGTAAAAAAGATCTGGAAAACAAGGTCATCCGGTTCACCCAAAATTCTGCCCAAAGAATTGAGGAAGATCCCCTGAGAATGGTGCGGGCCTGTAGATTCAAGGCTGCCATCGGGGGAATTTTTTCTGGTGATACTCTCCAGGCAATACAAAAAAATGCGGCCCTTATCACCACCGCATCTGCCCCGGAAAGGTTGCGTCTTGAAATAATGAAGGCCATGTCTATCCCACGGCCTTCCGCTTTTTTTGAGGGGCTCAGGGAAGCAGATCTATTACAATACCTGCTTCCCTGCCTGGATCGATGTGTGGATCTTGACGGAGGTCCCCACCATGGGGAGAGTGTTTTTGAACACTGCCTGATGGTGGGAGACGCACTGTCCCCCCGTGATCCGCTTCTACGGCTTGCCGGTTTTCTCCATGATGTTGGCAAATTTGATGCCGCCTGCATGGAGAATAACCTTCTGACCTTTAAAGGTCACGAAACCATGAAAAACGCCATTTTAAAAGATCTTGAAACCCTTCGGTTCAGTACCCAGGAACGGGCCTTTGTGGATGCCATGGTAAGCGTCCACATGCGACCCCTCACCGAAAAAAGTTCTCCCAAAGCGGTGAGACGATTACTGGCATTTCTGGCAGAACACCAAGTCTCCCACCAAAATTTCATGAGAATGCGCATTGCAGACAAGGCTGCCAACCGGGCCAAAAGACCCTATACCCCTTCTGAAATCAAGGTAAGGCTCAAAAAAATATACGATGCTCAAAAAGCACATCAGCATCAGAAATTTACCAAGAATTCACTAGCCATTAATGGAAATGACATTATGGCCCTTTTGGACTGTGCCCCGGGTCGGGAAATCGGATCAATCCTGGATCATCTGTTTGAACGGGTACTGGACGATCCTTCGCTAAACACGGTTGACAAATTAAAAAAGCTGGTTCTTGATTTTATTTAAAAAACCGGATATTGAATTAAATATGATGGATATCCTAAGAATGGAGGAAATTTATGTCTGATACCGTGACAGTTTTTAAACCCTGTGACCTGAAACCAGGGCAGAAAATCAGGATAGACGGCTCCAAAAGAGGCGGAGATTGGGAGGTGATGAACGTGGGGGACATTAAAATGACCTTGAGATGCCCAGTGTCCGGGAAAGAAATGACCTGGGATCGCTTCTGCTA
Organism: uncultured Desulfocicer sp.; assembly: GCA_964433355.1. Classification (GTDB taxonomy): domain Bacteria; phylum Desulfobacterota; class Desulfobacteria; order Desulfobacterales; family Desulfobacteraceae; genus Desulfocicer. The sequence goes on along the minus strand of CAYSSE010000595.1, from coordinate 190 downwards.
CGTCATGGAAACAAAGAAAAATGAGCCCTGGCCCCTTCTTAACTCAACACCGGACAAAAAGGAATAAGTGCTGTGAAAGTCATTCTGGTAATGGCCATGACCCTTGATGGCAAAATCGGACGTCACGCCACAGATCCCGTGGACTGGACCGGATCGGCGGATAAAAAATATTTTGTAGAGGTTACCCACA
>CAYSSE010000594.1:0-2556 GCA_964433355.1 uncultured Desulfocicer sp. | reverse complement strand
AATTTGGTCTTAAACTAAACTACAAACAGGCAGACGTGGGCGGATGCGCCATTGATAATCACGGCACGGCCCTGCCGTCGTCAACCCTTGAAATATGCAAAAAAAGTGATGCCATCCTGTTCGGTTCCGTGGGCGGTCCCAAATGGGAAAACCTGCCCCCGGCCCAACAGCCAGAGCGGGCAGCACTTCTGCCTCTACGAAAGTATTTTAGTCTTTATTGCAACCTGCGCCCGGCCAGAGTATTCAAATCCTTGGCAGCAGCATCCCCTCTTAAGGCCGAAATTGTAAAAGACGGCTTTGATATCCTCTGTGTCCGGGAACTCACCGGGGGCATCTATTTTGGCCAACCCAAGGGCAGGGAGGGAGAAGGACCAGCGGAAAAAGCCTATGATACACTGGTGTACTCACGGTTTGAAATTGAACGTATCGCCAGAAAAGCCTTTGAAGCTGCCCAAAAAAGGAGAGGAATCGTCACATCCGTGGACAAGGCCAATGTCTTGCTTTCAATGGTGCTGTGGCGGGAGGTAGTCATTGAAATTTCCAAAGACTACCCAGATGTAAAACTGAACCACATTTACGTGGACAACGCCACCATGCAGTTGGTGAAGGATCCCCATCAATTTGACGTCATGCTGTGCGGCAATATGTTTGGCGACATCATTTCCGACGAATGTGCTATGATAACCGGCTCCATGGGACTTCTGGCATCGGCCAGCCTGAACGAAGATAATTTCGGTCTGTACGAGCCCGCCGGTGGATCTGCCCCAGATATTGCCGGCAAAGGCATTGCCAACCCCATTGCCCAAATTTTATCAGCTGCCATGATGCTCAGATACAGCCTGGATCTTCCAGCGGCAGCCGACGCCATTGTTAATGCCGTCGCGGCAGTCCTGGATCAGGGAATCCTTACGGCTGATCTCACCCAAAATGCAGAGTCCGCAGTGAGCACCGCCGCCATGGGCGATGCCATTGCCCAAGGAATTTAAAATGAATGTGATCATAGATCTTTGTGTGGTACCCATGGGCGTTGGCCTTTCCGTATCAAAATACGTGGCAGCATGCCAGGAAATCATCAATGGGGCTGGACTTAAGTCCCAGCTCCATGCCTATGGTACAAATATAGAAGGCGAATGGAATATGGTTTTTGATGTGGTAAAAAAATGCCATGAAAAAGTTCATGAAATGGGAGCCCCCAGAATCACCACCACTATAAAGATGGGAACAAGGACAGATCGGGAACAAACCATGGCAGACAAGCTTGAAAGTGTGAAATGCAAACTTCAACATCCTTGAAGCAACACAGTATTTTATATGAAAGAGTAGACACACCTAACATTCTTTCATGCTTCCTTGTGGGCAGGCCGAGGCCAGAATACGGTCTGCCCGTGGCAGTTATTGAAAATATACAGGCATTGCATCAACGAATGAAATCAATTCATCTTTCCTTTGCATCCTTAAAAAAACATGGTATGTTCATTTCCATTATTTTTTGTACCAGCGTCAGATGATCAAGAACCTAAAGGAATAGATTTTTATGCAAATCAAACATTACGAATTTGAGTACGGCCAATACGGAGAAACAGTCGGTGTCACCATCAGTTTAAGGGGATATCATGTCCTGCGCTATAACTATATCAGTAAAGGAACCGCCTTCACCATTGATGAACGGGCAAAACTGATGTTAAACGGCTATCTGCCACCCCGGGTTAAAACCCTGGCAGAACAAGTCCATTCAAGCCTTGATATCATTGATAAAAAAGAAACTGACATTGAAAAATTTGTTTATATAAGAAGTCTTTATGACAGAAATGTGGTGTTGGCCCATGCCGTCATAGCCAGTGATGTCATCCGCTTTCTGCCCATTATTTATACCCCCACCGTGGGTCTTGCCTGCCAGCTTTACTCCACCATGTTCCGAAAAGCCAATGGGATTCATCTCTATCCTGGTAATATTGATCAGGCAGAAGATATCCTTAGAAATTATACGGCCCAGGATATCCGTGTGGCGGTTATCACCGACAACCAGGGCATTCTTGGCATTGGCGATCAGGGTGCTGGTGGTATGCCCATTTGTCTTGGCAAGCTCATGCTCTACACCCAGGGTGCTGGCATCGCTCCCTGGCACTGCCTGCCCGTCTCCCTTGATGTGGGTACAGACAATAAAGAACTGCTCGATGATCCCAATTATCTGGGATACCGTGAAGATAGACTCACCGGGCAAGCCTATGATGATTTCATTGAAAAATTTGTCATCGCATTTAAAAAAGTATTTCCCAAGGCTCTTTGCCAGTGGGAAGATTTTTCCAAACAGACCGCTTTTGATGTCCGGGATAAATATCTTGATACGGTGATCTCATTTAATGATGATATCCAGGGAACCGGTTCCATTGCAGTGGCTGGTATCCTTGCTGCCATGAGAGTAAAAAAAGAAAAAATGACCGATCAGGTGTTCCTGGTTCACGGTGCCGGTGCCGGTGGTATCGGCATTGCCGAACAAATTTTCACAGAACTCATGGAACAGGGCATGGAAGAAGCGGCTGCCTGTGCACGAATTTT
>CAYSSE010000593.1:0-2559 GCA_964433355.1 uncultured Desulfocicer sp. | reverse complement strand
TTATAAGGTTTTGTAAAATGGCATGTCCCCCTTTAAGGGGATTGGGGGTGGCACCGATGAGGGCGATGCCCCTGGGGTTGAAGAAAAAATCCATGGATAAACTCCTCTATATTTTTGTGAAACGATGCCATCAGATGGGTTTAATGGAGGCAAGGAGTCCATGTCAGCCATCTTTTTCAGGACGTTTCAATCTTTGTTAATGGACGTGGGGAAAGAACGTATCATTCACTGATTCCCATCCAGGTAAGGGTGGGCGACGTCCGGGACCAATTGTTGACAAGCACCTATTTAAAGAAGAATATATAGACTCATTAAGCAGGTTTTGACAACTTTTTTCGGATTTGCTCTGATGCCGTTGGATTTGTCAAACCCATGGCATTGCGTTGTCATTACGAGAATTACTTACTCGTCAGTCCTAAGTTCTCTGCATGTTGTGTACGGAGATTTGCTAACCCCTTGAAATTATAGAGCCTGTACATTAAAGCTTGATTTGATAGGTCTTAATTATTTCAATGAGTTATGAGAACTTAGGACTCTTGAGTTACTTAGGAACCAGTCTTAAATAAATTGCCCATTTCAGAACACGCTACCGTTGAGATAGTGTTCCTCAATTTTTAAATGGGTATGTTATTTCAGACTCATTCCTTAGCTTTAAAAATGCACAATATCAGTTTTGGGAAGCCCGGTGTGTACCAGTTTTTAACATGTTGAATTTATCATTGAGGTGAAAAATGGCTGAAACAGAAGCTGCCAAAAGAGACGCCTTTGGCAAAAAGATGGTGGATATTTTAAATAAAGGTGCCTTGAATCTGGCCATGGCTGTGGGATACCGGCAGGAGTTGTTTGACACCATGGAAACCCTTGGGGAGCCCTCATCCATTAACACCATTGCACTTAAGAGTGGGTTACAGCCCCGTTATATAAAAGAGTGGTTGGGAGTGGTGGTAACAGGTGGCGTGGTGGAGATGTCTTCAGAGTCTCAGGACGGCCCCCTGTATCATCTTCCCCGGGAACATGCCGCTTTTTTGACAAGAAAGGCAGGGAATAACAATCTGGGAGTGTACACCCAGGAAATTCCATTGTTGACCCAGTGCGCTCTGGAGGCTGTGGTGGAAGGATTTACCACTGGACAGGGGGTTCCCTTTTCATGCTATCCCCGGTTTCAGTCTTTTATGGCAGAGTTGTCCAACGCCAAGCACTGCCAGGTATTGGTGGAGCAGTTTTTGCCCCAGGTGGATGATGGTAGATTGATAAAGCGGTTGGAACTTGGCATTGCCGTATGTGATTTGGGATGTGGTGAGGGGGTGGCGCTGAATCTCATGGCCCGAGCCTTTCCCCAATCCCGGTTTGTGGGTATTGATAATCATGGAGTGGCCCTGGAAATAGCTCGAAAAGAAGCTGGTAAAATGGGTTTGAGTAATGTGACTTATCATATGAAAGATGCTGCTTGTCTGGTGGATGACCCACAACTTGTCCGGAAATTTGACTATATTTGTGCCTTTGATGCCATCCATGACCAGTCAAACCCCCTGGATGTCTTGAAGGGTATTCGTGCCATGCTGGCCCCGGAAGGCATGTTTTCCATGGTGGACATTGCTGCCCAGTCCCACCATGCCGGGAATATGGATCATCCCATGGGGCCTTTTCTTTATGCTGTCAGCCTTATGCACTGCATGCCTGTGGGCTTGAATGACAATGGAGCCGGGCTTGGAATGATGTGGGGACGTCAGCAGGCAGAAGCGCTCCTCAAGGAAGCAGGTTTTGACAAGGTTGTTGTCCAGGAAATGGCCCATGATTCCTTTAACCTGCATTATATGTGTCAGGCGAATGGCGAAGATTAAGCCCGCCAAAATACGGTCTGCCTGTGGCAATGATATCATTTTTGGGCATCCTTCAAAAGCACTTTACACGGGCGCATTCCCATTTTTCCGGCCATCATATAACTCATTGATTTTATTAACACTACAGCGACACTTTGCTTGTTTCACTAAAAATCGAGTGTCGAAAGGTAGGGAAACACGCTTTAGAATCCCCTTCAAACAGGGTAGATCATGAAAGTGTCGCTGTAGTGTTAAGTCACCATCCATTGATACAAAATATAATATCTTGATGGTGTGGGAATTTACATTTTATTAATTATTAAATCAATAGGTTATAAAAAGCCCGCCAGATAGGGCGCTAAGTTCATAAATCAAAAAGTTGTATCTCCAACCGGGAAAGTGGGAATGCGCATTCGGACTCATTCCTAAACTCGATAATCAAGCCCTATAGCCATATGATCAACAAATAATAAAAATGGCATAATGCCGCCCCCGACGGCTGCCCTGACCGGAACGGGAACGTCGGGGGGTATTTTTGCCCTTTTAGGCTAAACCACAGAAACTGCGGGCAAGTGTGTCCTCAAACAAAGTCTGTGCTTCTTAACGCCTAAAAGGGCAAAAATCCTCCCCCTTTGGTTCCCAATGTTCCGGTCAGGCCAACCGTCGGGGGCTCTGCTGTCGGTACTTCGGTGTTGCACCTTTTAATAGAGCCTTTTAAAAAATTCCATGATCACTGAAC
>CAYSSE010000592.1:0-2562 GCA_964433355.1 uncultured Desulfocicer sp. | reverse complement strand
CCATTTTCCCGCTTTCCACGGATGGGATTTCGCAGTAATCGCGTGAATATACCCACCAGAAACGCCGCACTTTTACCGGTTCCGGTCTGAGCTTCTGCCGTGGCATCCGTTCCCTCCAGGGCATGGGGCAGCACTTCTGCCTGCACTGGCATGGTGTAGTCAAACTTTAAATCGGCAATGGCATGCATGAGGCTTAAGGGGAGTTTAAAATCATGGAACCGGGATTTTCCCTCCAGGGGAGGCACCTGAAAATTTTCCAGGCTCCATCGAGGTTTCTTTGGGCGGAGAGGACGCGGGGGAGGTGCTGGTGGGTCTGATTCCAACAAAGATTCAGGCGTTTCAGCCGTTTTATCAGAGATTTTCTGACGGCTGGTGGGGCCTGTTTTTGGAGAAACGGCCCCATCCACTTTTTGTTCACTCTTTTTTCCAAACAACCTGGCAAATAACGATGCAAAAAAACGTATCAATCACTTATACCTTTTACAAAAGGCCCTCACTGCGGCATGGGCCGTTGCAATGGCAACCCCTGATCCGCACTTCAAGCGGGTCCAGTCACAGTGGGCCAAAATTGAGCCTGCGGCAAACAGGCCGGGGGAAAAGGGCATTGATGATTCTGCTAATGGCTGAAACATCCCGTCAACCTGAAGACCTGCACGATTTATCGGGTGGCCCTGGGGATCAAACAAATGGGGGTTGTGCCATTTATCTCTTTCCGTTGGCTGGGTCACCGGAAGATCCATGAGGGATTCACGGATGCCGGTACGTTCCGCCGTCAACCCTTTTCCCAGAAATCGCCCCGTTGCAAGGATAACACCCTTTGATTCTATTCGCTTAAGAGTCCCGGATTCTCCGGCAGTGATCTTGAATTTTCCACTGGAAAAACTCTCAACCCTTTTTACCATTTCTGGCAAAGAAAGCAAGGCATCATTTTGTTTCAAGCCCTTTAAAAAGATCTCCTGAAGTCGAATTCCGGGTACGGATACCGGGGGGGTGGGAATTTCAAACACGGTGACCCCCAGCAACTTCTCCAGGGCTCTAAGGGTTTCGCAGGATTTATACATGCCCAAAAGGGCGGGGAAGCCCACGGCAGTGGCATCTTTTACCAACGGTAATATCTTTTGCGCCAGTTTTTCACGATTTTCCTGGACATCCAGGCTCCTTGCCAGATGCTCGGGAAAGACCTCTTCCATTAACTCTGTACCAGGAAATTGAATGGTTTCATCCCTCAAGCCTTTCCACGTCCCTCCCAGGGCCGACCGGATCTGACGGGCACTGTATATTTTAAGCCCGGTGAAATCCATGAGCAATGTGGGCAGGCGTTCTTCCAGCACCTTTACCCCCCGCCACATGGAAAGGGGAATCATATGACTTTTTTTCAAGGTTCCCATGGAAGTGATAATGTCAACATTACGTGCCGAATTCCGCCGATAGGGAAGCCCATTGTCCCCCAAAAACTGTTGCACCGTCTCCAGGGCGGTATCAATGTCTTTGTTGGAAATGGCGGCATAGGGATGTTCGGGCACCTCGGCCCGTATGCGATCAATGGCAGCAAAAGGATCATCCCATTGATGCCCGGCTGGATACACCCCCATGAGATCCATGAGACCTGTGGCAAAATGAATAGAACTGGTTTTGCCTGTCAGCACCACAGAAAGATCCTGTTCCAAGGCAAACAAGGCAGCAGACAGTCCTGCCATACCCGTGCCGATGATGGTAAGGTCTGCTTTAATGGGTTCCATATTGTCTGTCTTGATATCACTATTCTCTGTATTCATATCACTCCCCATGCGGATCACCTGCCAGTTCAAGATCAAAGAATCCACAGTGCATGGCTTCGGTCAACTCCGCCTGGATGAGCTGCTCTCCCCAGAAAATGGGCAACTGCCCCTTCCAGCGCTCATTTAAAAATGCCTTGATATCATCCACGCCATGGGTGCCGATGAGAGCCCCCTTATCATACATGTGGGCCAGCACCCGGACACTGCAAAAGGCACCCTGGCAAGGACCCTTGCCCAGGCGGCTGCGCTTTCCAATGTTTAAAAGATCTGGAATTTCATTGTTCTTTTTCAGCTCACAGGCAATGTCATCAATGGTTTTTTCGGAAATCATCTCACACTCGCACAAAATCTTATCTGTCTCGCCATGGGCCTTGGCCACCCACCGTTTTGGAGCAAGCTCAGGGTCTGTCCATTTGCCTTCCATGGTTGATGGCAGGATCTCTGTGCGGGTAAGGCAGGGGTTTTTATTACCCAATTTTTTACAGGCCATATCCGAGGTTTTTTCCGCCATCAATCTAAAGGTGGTGAGTTTTCCCCCGGTGATGGTGATAAAATTATCCACTCCCTCTTTTCCATGATCCAGCAGGGTAAAGCCCCGGCTGACATTGCGATCATCAGAACCGCCCTCTGCTGACCCCACCAGGGGCCGCACCCCGGAATAGGCCCGGATATACCGCACCTGTTCAAGAAAAGGAATCATCTGTGCCCCCTGGGACACAATGCAATCTGTTTCTGCCACTGAGGGTACAATGTCATCCGGGTCATCCACCCGCCGGGAGGTGGT
>CAYSSE010000591.1:0-2565 GCA_964433355.1 uncultured Desulfocicer sp. | reverse complement strand
GTGGTTTCAACCTTTGAAGATGCGGTGAAAGAGATTGAAAATGAGCGTCAGGCCAGGGTGGTAACCATTGCCACCAGCGCGGCTTCCCATGAGCATGCCGTGACCACCGAAACACTGGCCCGGCAGTTGGAAAGCGATGCCTCCCATGTCGTTACCTTTGGTACTGCCTGGGGGATGTCATCGGAATTTATACAAAATTGTGATTTAGTCCTGAAACCTGTCCAAGGGATGAATGGCTATAATCACCTTTCGGTGCGATCTGCGGTGTCCATTATTCTGGACCGGATCTGCCATAATAGAAATTGTATCGGCTCGTAGGAGCTGAATGACTACCACGGACAGATTTGTTTTTTTAACTGGGTTTGTCCACAACAAAGATAGAAAATGAACGCCTGGTTTACCAGCATTTTCATATAACTGCCACGGGCAGACCGTATTTTAGACCCGGTTTACCCACAATGAATCATGAAAGTAATGTTAGGCATGCCTACATTTTCATATAAAAATAAAGAACTCGTGTTTGGAGGATAGTTTAAAAATGGATGTATTACAACGGTTAGAAATGGAGCAATTGCGTCTTGATATGCCTGATTTTAGAGCAGGGGATACCATCAAGGTTCATGCAAAAATAAAAGAGGGTGAAAAAGAACGTATTCAGATATTCCAGGGTGTTGTTATCAAAAAGACCAAAGGAATGGTTGGTTCTCGTTTCACTGTGAGAAAAATTTCCGGTGGAATTGGCGTGGAGAGAATTTTTCCCCTGAACTCACCTTCTATTGAGAAAATTGAAGTGGTGACCCATGGCCGCGTTCGACGCTCCAAGATTTACTACCTGAGAAATCTTCGGGGTAAGGCTGCCAGAATTAAAGAAAGACGTATTGCTTAATTTTGACTGCCATCTGGGCATTTGAAAAACAGGTGCTACAGGCCGGATACCGGTCTGTGGCAGGTATTGATGAGGCCGGCAGGGGACCCCTTGCTGGCCCTGTTGTTTCTGCGGCGGTGATTCTTCCCCTTGATTTTGCCGTTACGGGTATCAATGATTCCAAAAAACTAACTCCCCGCAAAAGAGATTTGCTTTTTGACCTCATCATGGAACAGGCTCTTGCGGTTTCAACTGGCATTGCCACTGTGGAAGAAATTGAAACCATTAATATTTTGCAAGCTTCACTTTTATCCATGGTGCGGGCTGCCAATGCACTTTCCCTTAAACCTGATTTTTTTCTGATAGACGGGAAATTCACCATTGATTCTTCTGTTCCCCAGCAGGCGATTATCAAGGGCGATGCCAAAAGTATTTCCATTGCAGCGGCATCCATCATTGCCAAAGTGACCCGGGATCGAATTATGCGAACCCTTCATGATCAATATCCCCAATATGGATTTGACCGCCATAAAGGGTATCCCACTGCCATGCACAAAACGGCTGTTATGGAATTCGGCCCTTGCCCGGTACATCGAAAGACCTTTAAAGGGGTTAAAGAATTTTTATAAACGGGCATGTTGTTCAACGACACAACAAAGATTGAAAATGGTACTATGCCGCCCCCGACGGAGGATGGGGCCAGCCCGGGATCGTCGGCGGCCCTTTTTTTTGCCCTGCCGGTCTAAACCACAGAAACTGCGGGCAAGCTCCTCAAACAATCTGTGCTTCTTAACGCCCGGCAGGGCAAAAGGGCTGATCGCCTTTGGATCCCAATGGGCTGGCCCCATCCCCCGCCGAGGGCTCTGTTGTCGGTATTTTAATGCTGTATTTTTGGCATCCTTCAAAAGTGCTTTACACTTTTTTAGAGCATTCCTCATTGCAAGGACTTTTTCCCAAAATACTGTAAAGTACTTTTGGACTCATATGAAGGATGCCGTATTTTTTTACACAATACTTCCCTGAGGAATTAAGCCATGGTAAACAATAGCAGACAGATATTTGGACAGCAAGCTGAAGTCGCTGCTGCGGGCTTTCTTCGTTCACGGGGATATACCATTCTGGAACAGAATTATACCACCCGGTATGGGGAAATTGACATTGTTGCATCCCATGACGACACACTGGTATTTATAGAAGTAAAGGCCAGACGGGGCCTTCGGTATGGGGGGCCCAAAGAGGCGGTCAATGCGTCTAAACAGCAAAAAATCATCGGCACCGCCACCCACTATCTCAAACAGCATGGTATCCATGACACCCGCATTCGATTTGACGTGGTGGCCATGCTTGAAGAAAATGGGCAGTTTTCCTTTGAGCTTATCTCCAATGCCTTTCAGGTGAGTGGATGAACACAGACACAACAGTTAAAAGCGGCACCCTTTATGTGGTGGCCACCCCTGTTGGCAATCTTGAAGATATCACCTTTCGGGCCGTTCGGATATTACAAGAAGTGGATCTCATCGCCGCAGAAGATACCCGTCATACAGCCAGACTCCTCTCCCACTACAATATTAAAAATAGTGTGATATCATGCCATGAGCACAATGAAATGCAACGATTGGATCTGCTTTTGGACAAACTTTCCCAGGGGAAAAACATTGCCTTGGTCTCCGATGCTGGCACCCCCACCATCTCTGATCCTG
>CAYSSE010000590.1:0-2565 GCA_964433355.1 uncultured Desulfocicer sp. | reverse complement strand
GTTATGAATCTGGTATTGCCACGGCGGAAAGCTGAGTAATACGATTTAAGAACAACCACTATGGGTGGGCCAATCTTCTGACTTGGCCTGCCCATGTGGCAAATGATATAACATACATGGCAGTCACCACTACCACAACGAAAAATGAAAGTCTTTTAATTCCAGGGTGTTGGTGAGACTTTCTTATAAACCGCCATGTCGGCTTACCGGCACAACAAATATTAAAAATGGTACTATGCCGCCCCCGACGGAGGATGGGTTCGGCCCGGGACCGTCGGGGGGGTCGGGAATGCCTGGATTTAGATTATCAGTGTCCTGATGAGTGATAAACAGTGACAGGTCTTTCATCAATGGGCATATAATCCCTGATGGTTTCCCCGATGTATATCTGCCGGGGTCTGCTGATTTTCTGATTGGAATCCATCATGTCTTCACGCCACTGGGCAATCCAGCCCGGCAATCTACCAATGGCAAACATTACGGTGAACATATTGGTGGGAATCCCCATGGCACGAAGGACGATGCCGCTGTAATAATCCACATTGGGATAGAGATTTTTTTCTTTAAAATAATCATCTGCCAAGGCTGCTGCTTCCAGTTCCATGGCAATTGTAAGCAACGAATCCAGATGTTTGCATTTTGACAATACCTGGTCGCACACTTTTTTCATGATTTTGGCTCTGGGGTCATAGGTCTTATAGACCCGATGGCCAAATCCCATGAGTCGGAAGGGATCATTTTTGTCCTTGGCCTTTTCAATTACCTGGTGGATGCTCAACCCTTGTTGTTGGATGGATTCCAACATCTGAATTACCGCTTGATTTGCCCCCCCATGCAGGGGACCCCACAGGGCAGATATACCCGCAGACAACGCCGCATAGATATTCACCTTTCCGCTTCCCACCACCCGCACCGCCGCCGTGGAACAGTTTTGTTCATGGTCTGCATGGAGAATCCAGAACACATTTAACGCGTCCACAAGATCATCATCCATGTGGTAGGGGATCACCGGGCTGTCAAACATCATGTGAAGAAAGTTGGCGCAATAAGAGAAATCCGGCCGGGGGTACACCACCTTGTGGCCCCGGGATATTTTATAGGCCATGGCAGCCATGGTTCTCACCTTGGAGATGAGGCGAAGGAAGGTATTGTTGAGATCTTCCTCCAGATCTATGAGTTCCGGGTAAAAGCTTCTGAGGGCATTGACCATGGCGGAGAGAATCCCCATGGGATGGGCCTTTCTGGGGAAATTTTGGTAAAAGAATTTCATGTCTTCATGTAACAACGAGAAATCACTGAGCATGACGCTGGTGCGGGTGAGGGTTTTTCTGTCTGGAAGACTTCCGTTGATCAAAAGGTAAGCGGTTTCCACAAAGGTGGAATTTTCAGCCAGCTGCTCAATGGGAATACCCCGGTAGCGAAGGATTCCCTTTTCTCCATTCATGAAGGTGATGGCGCTTTTACAGCTACCGGTGCTGCCAAATCCGGGATCAAAGGTGATCAGGCCGGTGTCCTGGCGTAGTTTCCGGATGTCAATGGCTTTTTCACCTTCGGTTCCCTGGATGACAGGGATCTCATAGGTTTTACCATCAATGGTGAGGGTGGCAAACTGGGGCATTGGTGTCTCCTTGGGGCTGATTTGATAATTTGGGATGGCATTGTCTCCCAACCAAGACAGGCTGGGGGGTGGATGGTGCACTTGCTGGGGGTAAACTATGTGACTGAAATTATAAAGGATATATTGGCATCCATGCCCCCCTGATTGGGGGCAGGGTGGTCAAAGTTTTTATCAAGTCTTTTATTTTTATTCCCTGGTGGCTCCTGGAACTGTATAGGTGGTGCAGGAACCAGTGGAACAGTTCCGGGTCTGGGTCGAGGCCTTTTGTTGTTTGGATGCGGAACTGGCTCCCATGGCATAATTGGTTGAACTCACAACGCGCCCCACAGCAGAACTGCTGCATTTGGGGCATTTTATTTCTTTTGTGTCATCACCTGACATAAAGAGCACTTCAAAAAATTCTTCACAATCTATACATTTAAATTCAAATATGGGCATTTTATGATCCTTAATCTCTACGGGTTATCTATCAATTTATTTGTAAAACATTTAGTTCATTAAATTAATGACCTCACTTGGCTTTGTCAAGGGATTCTCATAAATCCCAGCCTGTCGTAATGATTGACGAAGTCAAAGCGGACATTATTGTCTTGATTATCGGTGATAAATGTCCTATCATGAAAACCATGAACGGTAATGAATTTTTATAAGAAAGTCTCAGTAACGTGCTATAATTAAAGGACTTTCATTTTTAGTTGTGGCTGGTCTTACAGCCATGTCTGTTTATATGAAAATGAAGTGTCCAAGTAGCCTCAGCAGAGCCCCCGGGGAGGGGTAATGGAACAGACCAATTGGGCTGTCTAACAGTTCCGGGTCGCTTCCATTACCCCTCCCCGGGGGCGGCATACAGCCATTTTCTATATTCGTTGTGTCCATCAGGGCATGGGTGTTTATAAAGAAGCTTAAAAAGCTTGGTTACAATCCCCGCTTTGAGACAGGCCCTGGAA
>CAYSSE010000589.1:0-2567 GCA_964433355.1 uncultured Desulfocicer sp. | reverse complement strand
ACAAGTCCCCACACCCTTGTAAGCCCCTTGTCCTTTGTATAGGTCAGACACCGTTTCAACAGGGATGCCCCAATGCCCTTACCCTGCCATTGATCGGCCACAGCCACGGCAAATTCTCCGCTTTTACCATCGGGCTCAAAAATTACCCGGGCGATGCCAGCCATCTTTTCTTCTTCCCCTTCATGGATAAGGGCCACCAGGGCCACTTCTCTATCGTAGTCAACCTGGGTCAGCCGGATGAGCATGGGATGGGCAAGCTGTTTCATGGGGGTGAAAAATCGCATGTAGACACTGCGGGGGGACAGGGCATTAAAATGTTCAATAACAAGAGATGCATCACTGGGGCGAATGGGTCTGATGAAAATTGAGACCCCGTCAACAGTCTCATCCAGGGTTTCGTACTGCCAGGGGTAGGGACTGATCACAAGATGGCTGCTGGCTGTTGCCGTGGTGGGTTTTAACAACACCCTTGCATCCACGGCAAGGTATTGGCCATTTTTTACCATCATGGGATTAATGTCCATCTCCTGGATCTCGGGAAAGTCTGATACCAGACGGCCCAGGCGGATCAGGGTCTCTTCCATGGCTTCCATGTCAATTTCTTTAATGTTTCGATAGCCATGGAGAACCTTGGATATTTTTGTTTCCATAATCAAGCGTCGAGCCAGGGGCGGGTTCAGAGGGGGCAATGCCGTTGCCATATCTTTGAAGATTTCAGTGAGTATCCCGCCCATGCCAAAGAGCAGTATGGGGCCAAAGTCCTTATCTTGCTTGGCACCAAGGATTAATTCATAATCAGGTAGCAGGGACATGGGCTGTATGGTGACCCCGGTGATTTCTGCTTCAGGGGCATATGCCATGGCATTGTCCATGAGTTTGTGAAATCCAACTTTAACGTCATCCGAGTCTTCCAGATTCAGTAGAACCCCTCCGGCATCGGATTTATGCAAAATATCCCTGGAACATATTTTCATGACCACGGGAAATCCCATAGTATCGGCAATGGCCATGGCATGGGCGTAGGACACCGCAAGTTCCGTGCGGTTTACGGGGATACCATAGGCCTCCAGCAGATTTTTTGCCTCAAGTTCAGTGAGAATCCCATTGCTCTGCTCAAGCCCTTCTTTAATAATGCGACTTGCACAGGGCCTGTCTATGCGTAATTTTGTATCTGTGCGAATGGGAATTTCCTGGAGAGCCTGGATATTGCCCGCATATTGATATAAGTCAACAAAGGCCCGCACGGCCCGTTCCGGGGCATCATAGGTGACGATGCCGGATTGATTTAGAATACGCCGGGCTTTGTCCACATCCAAACCGCCAATCCATGCGGTAAACACAGGACAGGGGGTTTTTTCCAACAATTTTGCCAGGGGGTGGGCCAGGTCTGGCAGATTCAGGGTGCCTGCCGGGGAACACAGCAAGAGCAATCCGTCAACTTCCGGGGCATCCAGGCAGATGCGAACGGCCTGGAGATAGTGTTGGGGGGGGGAGTCCCCCAGGATATCCACCGGATTTCCCCGGCTCCAGTTGGCGGGGAGAAATTCATCCAGTTGTTTAATGGTTTCCGGGCTGAGTTCTGCAGGTTCGAGTCCATGGGATGCCAAGGCATCGGCCGCCATGACACCGGGGCCACCGGAGTTGGTAATTATGGCAAGACGTTTCCCTCTGGGTTGTTTTTGTTTGGCCAGAAATTCGGCGCAGTCAAAGAGTTCTTCAAACTCATTTACCCTTAAAATACCGGCCCGTTTAAAGGCGGCATCGTACACAGAATCTTCACCAGCCAAAGCCCCGGTATGGGAGGCTGCGGCCCTGGCTCCGGCCTTTGATCGACCGGATTTCAGAGCAATGATGGGTTTAATTCGGGACACAGAACGGGCCGCACTCATGAAGCTTCTGATATTGGTAAGGTTTTCCACGTACATGACAATGCTTTCAACGGAATGCAGGGAGCCAAGATAATCGATCATATCCGCGAAATCCACATCCATCATGGTTCCCAAGCTGACAAAATGGCTGAATCCCACATTTTCACGCATGGCCATGTCCAGGACAGAGGTACATACAGCCCCACTCTGGGAAAGAAAGGCAATTTTTCCGGGTAAGGGCGACTGATGGGCAAAGCTGGCATTAAAATTTTTTGCGGTGTTCACAATACCCAGACAATTGGGTCCAATGATGCGCAGGTTGTTTTTTTTCGCTTTTTCCATGATCTGCATTTCTATCCTACGCCCGGCGGCCCCCATCTCCTTGCCACCGGAGGAGATGATCACGGCTCCGGCAAGCCCGGCATTGGAGCAGGCATCCACAATGTCTGGCACCCCTTTAATGGGAGTGGCAATGATGGCCATGTCCACCGGTTCTTTAATGTCTGTCACATGGGGAAAGCAAGGCAGGCCCATGACCGCATCGTACTTGGGATTCACCGGGTACACCTCACCGGGAAATTCACCTTTTAAAAGATTGTTCATGATGGCGGCCCCGATACGTCCCTGACGTTCACCGGCACCGATGACAGCAATAGATTTTGGATTAAACATCCTGTGCATGTTTAGGGTACCCATGAA
>CAYSSE010000588.1:0-2570 GCA_964433355.1 uncultured Desulfocicer sp. | reverse complement strand
ATGTGATGGCCAACATGCCGATAATTTCTTTGACCTTTAAAATACCGATGCCATAGGTCTCTTCCCCCAGTGTGAAAGTTAGAAACTTGCCTTGTGTCAAAAGATCTTTACCAAAGTTCTGATCTGATTCTCGGGTTAATTGATTCATTTATACCTCCTACTATTGATGATGATGATGATATACTTTATATGAAAGTCTCACCAATATGCTGGAATTAAAGGACTTTCTTTTTTCGTTGTGGCAGGTCTTTCTGCCATGTAGGTTATTTAGAGCTTGTTAAAATTCTGGTGTTTGGGGAACAGATGTGATGGGCATCATTCCAATGATCTCTTTTATTTGTATAATCCCGATCCCATATTCCTCTTCTTCCAAGGAAAATGTTAGATATTTTCCCTGTTTGGCAGCGATGTGTTCAACGGCCTGATTAATAGTTGCTGCTTTTTTTTCCATTCAATGCCCCCCCGTTATAATGTTTATCTTTGATTAATCATTTCTTTGGATTCACGGCGTTTGAATATCCATCTCAAAACGGTCCTTTATATGTTTTAAAATCAAGACCACCTTTGAAAAATCGTCTTCCATGTTTGTTATAAAAACAGGACGAATTAAACCGGCGAGTTTTAGCGTCTCCGGCGCTTCATCCGGAAGGATAAGGATATTCTTAGAGCTGCTCCAGAAGTATTTAATTTGTGCAAGCCGGGATAATTCTTTATTGTTTGCCGGCATGACCACCGAGGCAATCGGTTCGTTGTATGCGCCAGTAGTTATAGGATGGAAGTCATCTGGGCTTTGATGATGAATTGCGGTATTCGTGGCAAGAATTTTTTTCAATTCAGCTTTTATCCGATCTCGGGCCGGGGCAGTGTCTGATATAAATAAATGGATTTGCATACATGTCCCCTTTAGTATCATTGTTTATCCACCGAATAATAAAGCAAGGGATGTGCCATGGAATGTATAATGGTTGATTAATATAAATATCAGTATGTTATGGGAAGTGGTGCTGTGATGAAGAGAGGGCTTTGATCTAAAACTCTTGTTGGACAGGAGGTTATACTCTTGTTCAACAAGAGTTTTTTCAAGGAAAAGTTAAAAATATCTGGGTGTATGGTGTCTTTTTATTTGGTTTTCCGGAATCGAGGCGTGTTGTATTTTTTCAATATAGCGTGCAGGCGGGATTCTGATAGACCCGATATCTTACAAGCCTCTTTTATCTGCCCCTTTGTGTTGCGCATCAGTTCCAAAAGATAATCTTTTTCTGCACACTCAAGCACGGTAGTCCTATATTTTCGAATTGGCGGGAGCAGTTCCTTTTGAAACTGCGGCCCTGCTGAACCTGGATTAGCGGTTTTCTCCTCCGTCAAACAGTCTTTTAACTGTGGAAGGCGAATTTTGGGGGGAAGATGGATCGGGTACAGGACAGGAGTGCCGCCTGCTATTGCCAGGGCGCGATCCAGGGTGTTTAAAAGTTCACGTACATTGCCAGGCCAATCATAGCTTTGGAGCGTTTCTATAAAATCAGGGGAACAGCCCTTTAACATTAATCCCGTGGATGAACATTGCTGTTCCAAATGGTGCATCACCAGTTTTATGATATCTTTTTTCCGTTCCCTCAATGGCGGTAGCTTGATAGTTATGGACCGAAGCCGGTACATTAAATCCTTACGAAAGGTCCCGGCCTTTACCATGGTATCCAAGTCCCGGTTGGTGGCCGCCACCAGGCGAAAGTCACTTTGTATTTCGACATTTCCGCCAACGGGCCTGAAACTGTGTTCCTGTAGAACCCTTAAGAAAGTTTTTTGTGTTGAAAGGGGCAACTCGCCCACTTCATCCAGAAAAAGCGTTCCAAACTCAGCCTGCTTGATCATGCCCACATGGCTTGTAACGGCGCCAGTAAAAGAGCCCTTTTCATGACCAAACAGGGCGCTTTCGATTAATGACTCCGGAAGGGAGGCGCAATCTACCACTATGAATCGACCTTCAGCCCTTGCACTGTTTTTGTGAATCGCTTCTGAAATTAATTCTTTACCTGTACCGGTTTCCCCGGTGACCAGAACACCTGTTTGTGTTACCGCAGCTTGGGCCACCATTTCTAAACATGCTTTCAAAGCAGATGATTCGCCGATGATCCCATCTCTTGATAATAGTTTTGGTATGTTAATCGCCCGTTTTTCACGGTGGTATTCTAAAACCCGGGTGATGGACAATGCCACCTTGTCCAGATCAATCGGTTTGGGAATGAAATCCCAGGCTCCGTATTTAAAGGCAAGTTCGGCGCCCTTAATGTTGCCGGTACCGGTTATAATGATCACCTCGGGTGATGATGGCGCATTGAGAAGATCGGGCAGAATCGAAAGACCGTTGCCGTCCGGCAGTTCAAGGTCCAGTAAGATAAGGTCCCAATTTTCTATATTACAGGCTTTTAAAGCATCTTCTACTGTGTGTACGAAACAACTCTGATGCCCCAGTCGTTTTGCTATTTTTGAAAGCAGCAGGCAAATTTGTTCATCATCATCTATAATCAGAATTTTTACCATGTTTTGGAATTCCCTACTGATTTAATTTTATA
>CAYSSE010000587.1:0-2573 GCA_964433355.1 uncultured Desulfocicer sp. | reverse complement strand
TACCGGAAGTGCTCATACAAAATGATGAGTTAAGCGAAGAATTCTACGCGCTTTTAGAAGATGAAAACCTTGATGAGGCCCAGCAGGAAAAGCTGGAGAAAAAATTTGCCAAAGAGATGGAAGTGATCAAAAGGGATGATCGTCTGGACACGATTGCCAAGGATATTACTTACCATTTTCCTCGCAGGGGATATTTGGGTAAAGGCATGGTCATTACCCTTGATAAATTTACTGCCGTAAAAATGTTCTACAAAGTGCAACTGCAATGGAAAGCCGAAATTAAACAATTGCGGGGGCTAATCAAAAAATCTGCCAATGATATTGAAAAGGCATGGTTAAAGAAAATTGTCGCTTACATGAAATCGGTTGAGATGGCGGTGGTTATCAGTGACCCTAAAGCAGATGAAGAAAAATTTGAAAAAGCCGGGCTGGATATGAAACCGCATATTAAGCGGCTGGATCAACTGGACGAGCACGGTCATGATATAGAATTTAACTTTAAGGACCCCGAACATCCCCTTCAGCTGGTGTTTGTCTGTGCCATGTGGTTGACTGGTTTTGATGCACAAACCGTATCCACCCTGTACCTGGACAAACCCATGAAAGACCATACCCTGATGCAGACCATTGCACGTGCCAATCGAGTTACATCCCATAAAATCAAGGGATACAACGGCAAATATATTGAAAAGAAGAACGGTGAAATTGTTGATTATTACAATGTTTTCCGGAATATGAAAAAAGCTTTTATAAAAACATTAAAATTACCGAAATGCGTAGCTTTATAGAAGACAAACTGCATAAGATGATGGAGCAAAATCATACGCGGACAGATTTTGCACAAAAATTTCAGGAAATCATAGACAAATACAATGTGGGTGGCAGTTCGACAGAAAATTATTATGATGATCTGATGAAATTTGCAAAGGGTATGAAAGAAGAAGATGAACGCCATGTCCGTGAGGGCTTGACTGAAGAAGAACTTGAACTTTATGATACCTTAAAAAAAGACAATCTTACCAAAGCTGAAGATCAGAAAGTCAAACTTGCATCCAAGCATCCCAGCGTTTCGGCTATATTTGAGTCGTTCCCGATTCTCACAGCCACAATTTGTATGGAATTGATGCATCAGGCAGGCTCAAATTTACCTGAAAAGCTGGATCTCATTGTTCGGTTATTGGATGAGTACCCCAAGGTACTGGTTCAGGACTGGTGGAAAGACGGGCAGACACAGCGGATTGTAAAAAATGCCATTGAAGAGACCTTAGACAAGGATTTGCCCAAGAGTTATGATAGAATCGTGTTTAAAGAAAAATGCGAAAATATTTATAATTTGGTTGTTGATTTTGCTGTAAATGACAGGAAATGGGTTGCATAAAGATTGGCACATGGAGAATAAAATAATGGCACAATCATTAGACCAGCTGAGCATAAAAGGATTCAAGTCCATTAAGAATCTTGAGAATTTTAAGCTTACCAACCTGAATGTTCTCATTGGTGGAAACGGTGCGGGGAAAAGTAACTTTATTGATTTTTTCCGGATGCTCAGGGCTATGATAGAGCTGCCTTTACCGGGACTTCAAAGCGCCAACTTAAAAGCCTACATTGCCGATGGGGGTGACAGCGATGATTTTCTTTTCAATGGCCCCAAGGTCACCCGGCAAATAGTGATTGAGGCAATATTTGGGGCCAATGGCTATCGTTTCAAACTTGCACCCACTGCGGATGCAACCTTCATCATCAATGATGAGGCAAGGAATTCTGATGGAGGAACAAGTGGTTGGTTGGAAATGGCAAGTGGTGAATCCAAGCCGGAGTTACTCAAAGAAAAAGATAAATACGGTGTTGCAGGGGGAGCAAGTGTTGCTTCCAATATATATGATGCCATTTCTTCATGGAAAATCTACCACTTTCATGACACCAGTAAAGTGTCTCCCATGCGCCGGTATGAAACTGTGGATGATTGTGAGTATCTGAGATTTGATGCCGCCAATATTGCTCCTTTTTTGTTTGATTTGAAGCATTATAAAAAAAATGTGTATGAACAGATAGTGGAGACCATTCGCCTGGTCACCCCTTTCTTTGACGATTTTATTTTGAAACCGAACCAGAATGAAAAAATCCGGCTTCGCTGGAAACAAAAGGGGTCCGACTACCCCCTCAAACCCCAGCATATGTCCGACGGTACCCTTCGGTTTATCTGCCTGACCACGGCCCTTTTGCAGCCGGAATCACCATCTACCATTATTATTGATGAGCCGGAACTTGGATTGCATCCTTATGCCATTGAGATTCTGGCAGAACTGATCAGCGCTATTTCCCAAAAGACCCAGGTGATTATATCCACGCAATCCCCGGCCCTGGTGGACTATTTCGAGCCCAAAGATATCATTGTGGTCAAGCGGGAAAAAGGCGCCTCTGTATTCAAACGCCTGAATGAGGAAGAACTTTCCACTTGGCTTGAAGATTATACCCTGGGAGAACTCTGGCGTAAAAACATTGTGATGGGAGGCCCCTCCCATGAATAGTATAGAGATATATATTGTCGTGGAAGGCACCACAGAACGGACGTT
>CAYSSE010000586.1:0-2574 GCA_964433355.1 uncultured Desulfocicer sp. | reverse complement strand
CATCCACCCATTTGGCATCTGTTTTGCCCTGGTAAGAACCATTGTGGATGGTCAGAAGTGACTTGGTGTTTTTAAATGCTGGAATATGGGAATAGTGTTCCTTCAGGTAATAGGGAGCCAGGGCCGTCTGCCAGTCATTGCAGTGAATAACATCGGGTATCCATTGTTCCTGGAGACATGATTCCAGTGCAGCCTTGCACAAAAATGCGTAGCGAAGGGGGTTGTCTGCATAAGCGTAGTTGCCATCGTCATAGATGCCGTCCCTGCTGAAGAAATCATGGTGTTCCACAAGTCGCACCGGAATACCATTCAGTTGAGTATGGTACACAAGGCACCCATAGCGCGTGGTGTGGTTTAAATTAAAATAGAGGGAGTTACTTTTGATCTTTTCTGCACTCCCCGTGTCCATTGGCAGTTCCAGCTCCAGTTCCAGTTTCAGTTCCAGTTCCAGTTTCAGTTCCGGTTCCAGTTTCAGTTCCGGTTCCAGTTTTAGTTCCGGTTCCAGTTTTGTTTCCGATTCCAGTTTTAGTTCCGGTTCCAGTTTTGTTTCCGGTTTCAGTTTTGCTTCAGGTTTCAGTTTCTGTTCCGTCCCGGCCTGGGTTTCTTTGGTGGAAATGGGGGCAGGGGAGGAAATCGGTTCCGGCATTACTGCTTGTTTGTATTTGGGCAGAATGACCCTTACCTCATGCCCCTGGGCCATCAGTGCCTTGGGCAAAGCTGCGGTAAAATCAGCCAGCCCCCCTGTTTTTATAATGCCGTCCATTTCCGAGGCAATCATTAAAATTTTCATCAATTAAATCCCACTCTTGCCCCTTTGGGAATAACAACAATGCCTGAATCGGATACATGAAAGCGCTGTCTGTCAAACTCAGGGTCTTCACCAATTACCGTGCCTTCTGCCACCGTCACTTCCTGGTCAAGAATGGCCCTTTTTATACGGCATCCTTTGCCGATTTCGGTGTGGCCCATGAGAACCGATTCTTCAATATAGGCATGGCTGTGTACGTGAACCCTGTGTCCTAATATGCTTTGTTTTACGGTGGAGCCACTGATGATGCAGCCAGCTGACACCGTGGAATTAATGGCGTGCCCGGTTCTGTTTTCGTAGTCATGGATGAATTTAGCTGGCGGAACCGCTGGATGATAGCTGCGAAGAGGCCAGTATCGATTGTAAAGATCAAATGGCGGGGTGACAGATATCAGATCCATATTGGCTTCATAATAAGCATCCAGGGTTCCGACATCTCGCCAGTACCCCCTTGAGGTTTCAGGTTCTGCCCGGATTTCATTGGTGGAAAAATCATACACATATACATTGCCCCCGGGGACCAGCATGGGGATGATATTATGACCGAAATCATGTATGGATGTCTCATCTTCAGCATCGATCTGCAGGTAATTCACCAAGGAATCTGCATCAAACACATAGTTGCCCATGGAGGCCAGCACATGGCTGGGGCGGTGGGGCATGGTTTTAGGGTGATGCTTGGGTTTTTCCTCAAATCCGATCATCTTACCGGTGTCATCCACCTCAATAATCCCGAATTGATGGGCCTGTTCAACGGGGACGGGGATGGCAGCCACAGTGAGTTCGGCCGCTTTGCTCCGATGATAGTCAATCATCTGCCGCACATCCATTTTATAAATATGATCCCCACCAAACACACACACAATCTCGGGGTCTTGGCTTTCAATGAGATTTATATTTTGATAAATGGCATCGGCCGTACCCTTGTACCAGTGTTTTCCCGTGCGCATCTGGGCCGGGATGGGATCAATAAACCGTCCGGTGAGCCCGGTGATCTGCCATGCCTGGCTTAAATGCTTCATCAAAGAGTGTGATTTAAACTGGGTTAACACATAAATCTGGAGCAGGTCAGAATTAACAAAATTATTAAGAACAAAGTCAATTATCCGATAGCCGCCGCCAAAGGGAACAGCGGGTTTGGCCCTGAGACTTGTGAAAGGAAACAAACGGGTGCCTTCACCGCCTGCCAAAATCATGGAAAGAATGCCTGACACTATTATCCTCCTTTTTTGCAGTATACAAGTGTAATGCACGTATGAAAATTTTGATAAACTATATGTAATCGCTGTTATATTGTCAATTCTGGTGTTAAGCCTGAGTTAATTAGTGGGCCAAAAAGATAAATTTTCAGTATAACCCACATGTCCTGACGGACACAACGAATATAGGGTCGTAGACGCGGAGCCAAATGGCTGTATGCCGCCCCCGGGGAGGGGTAATGGAAGCGACCCGGAACTGTTAGACAGCCCAATTGGTCTGTTCCATCACCCCTCCCCGGGGGCTCTGCTGAGATAACCTTGGAGGCTACCTTTTCATATAAAAAGTGCATAGCAGTCTACAAAACTTAGGAATGAGTCCGAAATAACTTTTCTATTTCGGAGGTGGGGACAGATTTAAAAATTTGTCCCCTAAAGGCATAAAAATAAAACTGGCGAAGGTATTATAATTATCAAGCAAAAGGACAACAATCATGACAAGCTGTAAAATAGGCCTGGCGCTGGGAAGCGGCGCTTCCCGTGGATGGGCACACATCGGGGTCATTGAGG
>CAYSSE010000585.1:0-2593 GCA_964433355.1 uncultured Desulfocicer sp. | reverse complement strand
GCCTGGATCAAATGCTCCGCCGGAGCATCATAGGGAATATCTCAGCCCGGGGCAAAGGTATACCCCTGGGTACCACCGGCTGAAAGGTTTATAAGTGCATCCTCCCTTGGCGATATAAGCCCCAGACTCAGGGCCAGGGTCAGTTTGAGTGCACCGCCAAAGCCTTTTTTATATTTCAGGGCAACGTCCCTGATAAACGTAAGATCCATCTGCTCATCAATGGCAAAGCCGTGGGTTCCGACCTTGCAGACCTCTTCAACGACCTTGGTGCAATCGCCACAAATAAAAAAGGAAGATGTTTTCCCGGCATCGTGGATCACTTGCAAAGCAGGCTGACAATTGGGGGTGACAAACTCTTTAAACATCTCAGGGCGGATCTGGGAGGCCACCGGATCCACAAGGGCAATAATATCACAGCCCATTTCAGTATAAAATTGGGCAGCCTGGGCACAGAGACGTCCCGCATATTCAATGATGGCATGGGCATACTCTTTCTTTTTTTTCAATGCCGTGAAGATGCGAACCCCTGCCAAATGGGATGCCAGGGTTAGGGGGCCGGTGACAAGGCCCATCATGGCACAATCCATTTCATCCAACTGCGGTTTTGCAATGGCTGCGGCCTTAAAGATCACCGGCCAACGACCAGAATCCCGGGTGGGCAGATTGAGCCCCAACTCCTGGGGGGTCTCTTTCTGGCAGGGGTGGGAACGCACCGAAGGGACATTGTCTTTCCAGTATTCCACTTCACACCCCATGGCCTCTGCTTCCACGGAAAGGTCAAACAAAAGGGGGATGCCATCGGCATGGTAGGTTTCAGCGGCCGTAACAATCCCCTTGGCCAGCAGATTCGGGTCTTTGAAAAAGGTATCTGCCTCCTCTTTGATGAGAAAGGCACAATTGACACCGGCATAGGGAACCCAGGGGGCTTTTTCCGTGCGTTTCCCCCGGGTGGCATCAATCAACATCTGTTTTGCCATAAAAATTCTCCTGTGGCTCAATGATCAAATTTTTTATAACTGCCACGGGCAGACCGTATTCTGACCCCGGCCTGTCCACAACGAATCATGAAAGAATATTAGAGATGTCTACTCTTTCATATAAACCCACATGTCCTATCGGACACAACGAATATTGAAAATCGGAGGCGGGGACAGATTTAAAAATCTGCCCCCTAAGCACTTATCTATCGTCAATCAATAGGGAAATTCAATTCCCAGTTCTGCAATTTCATCCTTGACCTTACGGAACATGTCGTAATGCTCCTGGGTGGGGACGGCCTTTTCCACATCATAACATTCATGGTACTCACACCCCATGGGGGCATCTGCGGCATGGTCTTCATATTTTGCCAGCAGTTTGTTGGCAATTTCATTAACTTGTTCCCGGGTAAGCCCCTGGCGGGCCACGGCATGGCCGACTTCCATACCAATCCGGGCTTCCATGGGCGTTGCTCTGTTGCGATACTTGTTGCGTGTTGAGGCCATTTCCCAGAGGTGCCAGCCAGAAACCGTTGAAACCATTGCGTGAACCGCTGTTTCCCGAAAGAGCATTTCCGTCATGGGGCCGGCATTGGCAAATCCATTGGATGTGTACAAAAGATTGGTGTTCCGGGACAGGGCCTGGCCCGCCATGGAGATGGACCAGAGCAGTTCTCTGGTGGTATTGGAACCATAGTTGAGATGGAATGGGAAATGCTGATTAAAAATGGCCCCATGCATGATAAGGCCAATGAGGCTGTAAGCAACGGTGGTAACTGCGGTTCCTTCTGACCCACCACACCAGCCGCCGTAAATGGCACCGGTGAGATTACCGGTGTAACCGCCGTACTGGGCATAATGCAGCGATCGGTTAAGAAGCGTATCTGCGGTTTTAAATTCCGTCAAGGAGCCCACCAGACGGGCGTCGGTTTTCTGTACCCCCCAGTTATCATCGGAAACGGCAATCTGTCCGCTGTCATGTTCGGCCGTACCCACGGCCACCATGAATGTTCCAGGACGTCCCAGCAGGCGGGCCGCCATCTTCTGGTTGTAGATGTGCTGAATACATCCGCTGATTTCAGTGGGACCTGCGGATTCGATGAGGTGACCAAAGGTTTTTTCCAGGATAGGCCCACAGATACCATCCAGCAGGGGCTCTTTAAGATAGGCCATGCAGATGGACTGATGGTATTTTTCATCACAGGTAATATCAGGGCTCATGATGCAAAAAGGGGTTTTCTTGTCTTCCACCTGGCGGTGCTGGAAGAGTACCGCATCTTTTCCCCCCCCCACGAGGTAGCGATCATTGGACATATACAGGGCCTCTTTGATCTCCTGATCCGAGACCTGCATGATGCGATGGGAGTCGGTATTGTAATATCCCACATCCCGGAACAGATCCCAGGCGGCCTGCCAAATGCGGTCGGCCATGGCATCATCGGTGGGACAAGGGTTTGCAGGATCGTATTTTATTTCGTATTTTTTAATCAGTTTTTTTAGGGTGGGAGTGAAACGTTTTGGCAGAAAATCATCTTCATCCATGAACGGCCCTGTGGTGGATCGTTCCAGGATTTCCCAATGTCGATAGGCAGTCGTCATTATATCTCCTCCATATG
>CAYSSE010000584.1:0-2595 GCA_964433355.1 uncultured Desulfocicer sp. | reverse complement strand
GATTGAAAAAAAGCGGTTTCAAACACATTAGAAATCGATTGCGTCATCATCTTCATCAAATCCTGCCTGACCATCCGCCACCCCCATGATACCATTTAATGTCCGTTTAATGTCTTTCGGCATAAAAGGTTTTTTTACATATCCCACCGCCCCCATGGCCATGGCCTCATTCATTTTCTTATCGCTACCCTCGGTGGAAACCACCACCACTGGAATGGTTGACATCCGATCATCTTTATTCATCCGGGTGATCAATTCCATTCCGTCCATATTGGGCATATTGATATCTGTTAAGACAATATCCACCTGTTGTTTTTCTAACACCGACAGGGCCACCAAACCGTCCGATGCATCCCATAATTCTCCAACATCAAAACCGGACACCCTGATTATTTTTTTTACTATAGCCCGAATTGAAGAGGAATCGTCCACCACCAAAACATTAAAAGACATTTAATCTTAACCCCCTGAAATATTAATTAATGCATCAATTTCATCATATTTTTCTCGGAACCTGACGATAATCCTCTGGATATCCACTGCGGTCACTTCCAGTTTATCCACCGCCTCCTGATAATATCTGTAGGCCAATCCATCAGCCCCCACCCCCTGACCGATCATCATACAGATACAGTCCGCCACATAAACCACACAAAGAGATTGATCCATCCGTCTGGACTTTAATGGCTCATGGTGAAATTGTATAATTTCAATCATTTCAGGGGCAAAATGCCATTTTGTTGCCACCATTGCCCCCAATTGTGCATGATCAATGCCCAACACCTCTTTTTCCGCATCCAGAAATGTCTGCCCCTTTGTTTGAACTCCATGCTGAATGGCTGCAAAGCTTTCTGCAATATAGGTGCTCATGATCACCTTACCAATATCCTTGATCAAAGCAGCAGTAAAGATCATGGAAATATTTAAAATTCCTTTTTCCTTGGCCAGTTCCTGGGAAATAATAGCAGCGGAAACCGAATATTTCCATAACTCTCCCTGGGAAAGATCATATCCTTTCTGTCCATTTCTAAAATTTTCTGCATTGTTTGCCAGCATAATAAGAGAAACGACTTTATCCATCCCCAGCAATGCCACGGACTGCTTGATGGAGGTGATTTTTCTCACGGCTCCCACATAAGCGGAGTTACATAATTTTAACAAATTAACCGTCAAACCTTGATCATACTTGACAAGCTCCACCAGATCCGCACTGGAACTATGGGGGTTGGAGACAACTGCCATCAACTTATCACTGACGCAGGAAGTCGGTGTTAATTTGTCAATACCTGAAATAATTTCTTCCATGGTATTCATATTTTTATCACCTCCGAGCCAGACACTTTCAACCATGCCTGACCTGTTTCCACCTCGAGCTTCAAGGTTCGATTAACCGCCCCCCCCACATTCTCAAAATGTGTCATCACATTATTCTTCCAGAACATTTTTCGAAGAAGGGCATGGTTTCTTTTGCCGATATTAAATAAGCCGGTCTGATCCAGAATCTGTGAGCCCCCCACCACAATGATACGCATACGATTTTTTTTAGCACCATACTGATATGCCGCTTTAAAAAGAGAGGGGATGCCAGTATCTCCGAACATATAAGGATTACGCTGGGCTTTTTCCTTGTCAATGCTGGAATCGGGTAACATATAGTGAAGCAAGCCTGCCACCTTTGCCACCGGATCATATATGGCAAGTCCAATACATGATCCCAGAGAATATGTCACCAGTACACTTCCGGCTTCATTGCTCACCTTCATGTCACCGACACCCACAATCAGATTCATTCAGCCTCTCCTTTTGGGAGGTCATCGTTGTTATAGTCTCTGCTTCTGATATGTCGTCGCTGCTGTTTAAAAATACTGGAAATAATCTTCTCTCTGGTGTTGATATCCAAATCCGAAAATTTTATACCCAGATAGAAAAAACCGCTGCCCCCCCCGGAAGGGGCATCCACCCGAACCACTTCTCCATAGACATCCACCAGCATCATGGGCACCCTTGATAAAACGAGTTGTATGTGTACCAATTCTCCAACATCAACTGGGGTGTCCACGGCCATTTTCATACCAGACCCACCGATATCCATTGCAGTTCCCTGTTTAAAGCGAACGGTTTCAGATTCGTCCTGATTCAGTAGTGCCAGTATCTGATCCAGCTTATCATCCATATTAATAAAAAAATCTACAAGTTCCCGACGGATGCCTGCGTTCTCCAGGTAACTTGGCACATCTGAACCGTCAACAATTTGACTCTTTTTGTCAGGGGAGTCCAACTGGAATATTTTTGTCTTTGAAGACGCATACTCCTCCTTGGAAACAACCCTGAATTTAACATCGAAGGTTAAACTGGCCCTTACAAATTCACGACTTTCCTTTGACTTTTCACCCATATGCGTCTCACCTCTCGTGGAAAAATATAATAGTTGAAATTAACTCAAGGCATGCAACTATGATTCCATCAAAACAACCCTGACCCCAAGGATTTAAGCAACAGAAAGGGCAAAAAGACCATGAACATCCAGAATCAATCCCACCGTTCCATCTCCCAATATAGCCCCCCCAGAAACCCCCTTGACATGTTCAAGGCTGT
>CAYSSE010000583.1:0-2609 GCA_964433355.1 uncultured Desulfocicer sp. | reverse complement strand
AATACCGCCTTTAAGCTATCTATTGCATCATAAATAAATGGACGAGACACATTGAATTGCCTCGAAAGATTTGTGATTATGCCATAATTTGAATTTTCCATGGCCATAAACCCGGTAACTGCAATGTGGGCTCGAATAGCTTCTGTTATGTCCTCGCGGCGTAAAAACTTCTTCCCTGTAAAAGTATATTCTGGTAAATTATGTGTGTCTATGAGCAGTTTGTTGCCTCCGGTCTTTTTGTTTTTGTGTAAATTCTAAAATACACCGGATGGGGATACTGCTCATAGTCTTTTTTAAAAAACTTTTTCTGCCTTTCAAAAACGCATTATTATTTCACAAACTGTAAAGCGGGAAATGAAGGATGCCAATATTTTCAGTGAATTGCACTGAAGAAAATACCAAAATATGACTTTTGGCAAGTCCATAATCACTTGAGTGTACCCTTTTTAGCAGACAATCTCATCGGAGATGCTCGTTTCCACATTTGATGTGGATACCATGCCTATGGAGGCATTTACTGCACCTTTAACTAATTAACGGATTCAGAACAACACCTTGTCATCTTTATGGTGATCAAATTTTCCTCAAACAGGAAAAAGCAACAATGAGCAGGAGGCACTTCCCATGAAATTTCCATACGGCATATCGGATTTTAAAAAGATCAATACACAAGGCTATTTCTATTGTGACAGGACAGACAAAATTCCTGTTCTGGAGCAATCAAATTCCCAACTCTTCATACGTCCCCGGCGTTTTGGCAAAAGCCTTGTTCTCTCCATGCTGGAAAATTACTATGATGTGGCCAGGGCAGATGAGTTTGATCAGATATTTGGTCATCTTGCCATAGGCAAAAATCCAACCAGACTACGGAACTCTTATTTCATTTTGAGGTGGGATTTTTCTTGTGTGGATATCACAGGAAGTGTCAGTGATCTGAAAAAATCCCTTTTTAACCATCTTAATGCAAGAATTGAAGATTTTATAATGTACTATACCCATAAGGGGTATGAACTGCCACCTGTAAAGGTCAACCATGAGGATGCCCTATATTCCATGGAATCACTCTTGACTTCTGTGAAAACAACCCCATATCCCATCTATCTTTTAATAGATGAGTACGACAATTTTGCCAACACCATCATGATGGGGGTTCAAAGGGATAAAACAAGGTACGATGCCCTTGTTCATGATGAGGGGATTTTAAGAACGCTTTTCAAGGCAATTAAATCCTCTACCTCTGCTTCCAGCTTTGACAGGGTATTCATAACAGGTGTCTCCCCTGTTGTGTTAAGCGACATTACAAGCGGTTACAACATTGCCGAAAATATCTATTTTCACCACAGGCTGAATGATTTATGTGGTTTCCGGCAGGAAGAGGTACGTGGTGTCATTGAAAAAATTGTGGATGCCTGTAATCAGGACAATCAAGCTAATCAGGGTGGTCACGCTCAAGGTACAGCAAGGATAGAAGAAGCCCTTGAACTTATGAGAACCTATTACAATGGCTACCGGTTTGCCTTTGGCCCGGGTGATTATATTTATAATCCCACCCTCTGCCTCTATTTTTTTAAACAGTTTCAGGAGATGTGTTCCTATCCCCGCAAGATGCTGGACTCCAACCTTGCCGTGGATGAATCCAAGCTGGAATATATTGCCCAAATCCCCATGGGAAGGGATATTCTTCTCTCCATGATGGAAAAGGATCATCAAGTCAAGGTAACGGATATTTCAGATCGTTTCGGTATTAATCAGATGCTGGATGAGCAATCAAAGAACAACACCTTCCTTGTTTCGTTTTTATATTTTTTTGGAGTTTTGACCCTTGCCGGTGAAAATGATGAAGGTGAAATTCTCATGAAGGTTCCCAACCTTGTGATGCAGGCACTCTATGTGGAGCGGGTACAAAGAATACTCCTGCCGGAGCCTGCTGACAGGGATGACGGTTATTTTGCTGCAAAGCAGCTTTACCAGAAGGGCAATATTGAACCTTTATGCGAATTTGTGGAAAAACGTTTTTTCACGGTGTTCAGAAACAGGGACTACAGGTGGGCCAATGAGCTTACCCTTAAAACTGCATTTTTAACCCTTCTGTACAATGATATTATGTTTATCATGGATTCAGAGCCGGAAATCCATAGAAGGTTTGCGGATCTCACCATGATCATCCGCCCGGACAAGCGGCATTTCAGAATATCTGATGTGCTCATCGAGTTCAAGTTCCTCTCCCTGAAATCATTGAACCTCACAGGAGATGGAGTAAGGCAGCTTTCGGAAAAGGAAATTTTTGATATGCCCCAGGTCAAAGAGGCACTAAAAGAGGGGCAGGAGCAGGCCGTAGCATACGGAAAATCCCTTCAAAAAAAATACGGCAATCTCCGGCTGCAAAAATTTGTGGTGGCTTCCCTTGGATTTGAAAGGGTCTGTTTCAGAAAAATCAGTTGATTTCAGCAGGAAATATCCTGGTTCAAATCAAAAACCTTAAAACCAATAAATGTCCGTCTTCAAATTTAAATCTGTCAGATGTCGGGGTATGGTTTTAGGGCCTCGGAAATAAATAATTACACCAATCTCGCTTGCCTTTCAGCTCGTCTCCTGTGTTGTAGCAATGG
>CAYSSE010000582.1:0-2615 GCA_964433355.1 uncultured Desulfocicer sp. | reverse complement strand
TCTACTTCCTGCCCTTACCCAGGCCGATCTTAATCAAAGATTCTTCCATTTCACCCAAAATTGAAGGATCATCAATGGTCGCGGGCACTTTGTACTCTTTCTGGTCTGCGATTTTCTGAATGGTGCCCCTCAAAATTTTACCGGAACGGGTTTTGGGAAGCCGTTTAACAACGGTGGCCATTTTAAAAGCAGCCACAGGCCCAATGCGATCGCGCACCATCTTGATAACATCTTTAACAATCTCAGCCTCATCTTTTTTAACGCCTGCATTCAGCACCAGAAACCCCACCGGTACTTGGCCTTTAAGCTTGTCAGCAACACCCAGAACAGCACATTCAGCCACATCCGGATGGTCTGATAATACCTCTTCCATGGCCCCCGTGGACAAACGGTGACCCGCCACGTTGATGATGTCATCTGTTCTGGACATTACATAGATATAACCGTCTTCATCAATCACACCGGCGTCGGCTGTTTTATAATATCCAGGAAATTCCTCCAGGTAGGCTTCAACATACCGTGCATCGTTCTCCCAGAGTGTCGGCAATGTTCCAGGAGGCAAGGGAAGTTTAACCACAAGCGCACCGATATCGCCCGCAGGCACCGGTTTACAAGACTCATCCACCACCTGCACATCCCAACCCGGCACGCCCTTGGTGGGGGAACCGTATTTAACAGGAAAATGATGAAGCCCCATGCAATTGGCGGCAATGGCCCACCCTGTTTCCGTCTGCCACCAGTGATCAATAACTGGTACATTTAAATGTCTTTCAGACCATTGGATGGTATCAGAATCAGAGCGCTCTCCGGCCAGAAATAAAATTTTAAAGCAGGACAGATCATAATCCTTGATCAATTTTCCTTCAGAATCTTCACGCTTGATGGCACGGTAGGCGGTGGGTGCCGTGAACATACATTTAACCTTATGCTCTGAAATTACCCGCCAGAACACACCGGCATCGGGGGTGCCCACGGGTTTGCCTTCAAAGAAAACCGAAGTACAGCCTTTTAAAAGAGGGGCATACACAATGTAAGAATGACCCACCACCCAGCCAACATCTGAGGCGGCCCACCAGACATCATCTTCATCAATGTCATAAATGGCCTTCATGCTCCACTTTAATGCCACGGCATGACCGCCATTGTCCCGGACAACGCCCTTGGGCTGACCCGTGGTGCCAGAGGTATAAAGAATATACAGCGGATCAGTCGCAGCCACGGGGACACAGTCAACGGGCGTTGCATCCTTCATGGCAGCTTCCCAATCAATATCCCGTCCATCAATCATGGAGGCTATTTCCTGTGGACGCTGGTAAATAATGGATTTGTCAGGCTTGAAAGAAGACAATTCAATGGCCTTATCAAGCAAGGGTTTATATTTTATCACCTTGGCAACTTCAATGCCGCAGGAAGCCGATACAATGACCTTTGGCTTGGCATCTTCAATACGGGTGGCCAGTTCGTTGGCAGCAAAGCCACCAAACACCACAGAATGAATGGCCCCGATCCTTGCACAGGCAAGCATTGCAATGGCAGATTCAGGAATCATGGGCATGTAGATGATGACCCGATCCCCCTTGACAACACCCTGGGCTGCAAGAATACCGGCAAACTTGGCAACTTCATCTCTTAATTCACTGTAGGTGTATTTTTTAATGGTGTTTGTTACCGGACTGTCGTAGATGATTGCAAGCTTATCGCCTCTGCCTCTTTCAACATGGAGATCAAGGGCGTTGTAACAGGTATTCATCTCTCCGCCTGTAAACCAGCGATACATGGGCTTGTCACTGTCATCAAGGACCTTGTCCCATTTTTTGTACCAATGGATATCTTCCGCAGCTTTACCCCAGAATTCGTCAGGATTACTAATTGATTGTTGATAAGCATCGTCGTAAAGATTACTCATTTTTTTTCCTCATTAATCCGTTAACATGTGAAGTGTGGTGATGTGCTTCAGACAGGGGAATAGGTCTTTCCATGCCTGTTTTTAACGCCAACACGTTTGAACCATACACCCCAATGGTGTATTTAATTTAAAAGACTGAACACTCAGTCAGGAGAAAATATAAAAAAATTTGGCATACTTAATTAACCAACCCGCAAAGTGGAATAATGATGATCAAGGGCGAAATACGCTATAGTATTCTCAAATATTGGGTACAACTGTAGTGACTCTTGTGGGGGAGAGGCCCCGCTAAACTAAAGATATTGTACTAAAAAGTGTAAAACGAAAAATCAAGAAAAAGCTACAAAAATTCAACTGCTTTTAATACTCGCTAAATTTCTCCATTTTCGTTAATCGCGATTTGTTTTATGAAGCAAATAGCAATCGTGATGGAATGATGAGTATATAACTACAAAGAGTATAACGTTGTCAAACAATTTTTTGAATGAGCTTTATAAAAAAATAAAGTGCTTAGCAGTGGTCATGAAAAAAATGTTGGGTTCTATGCTAAGATAGGGCATGATGCCTGCCGGATGGTACTTATTAATTGAATTATCGACTCAAAAATAAAAATAAAAAAATGGAGCCAGATAAAATGAGTGGACAAAAAAGGGTTAATATCCGAAAAGGTATGACCGTAAAAGTAGTAAAAAAAGAACACCAGCGAACC
>CAYSSE010000581.1:0-2618 GCA_964433355.1 uncultured Desulfocicer sp. | reverse complement strand
CATACATGGCAGTCACCACTGCCACAACGAAAAATGAAAGTCTTTTAATTCCAGAGTGTTGGTGAGACTTTCTTATAAACCTACATGGCTGTAAGAACAGCCACAACGAAAAATGAAACGCCTATCATTCCAGCATTTTGGACGGAGTTTCAAAAATATAAAAGGGGTCCACAGACCCTGGAAAACCACCGTAAAGCGGCAATGGGAGATCCCCCTTGCTTTTTTTATCACACAGGAGAGAAAAATGGCGGCTGCCACCCAAGACCTTGATCAACAATGTATTAACACCATCAGAACCCTTGCCATGGATGCCATCCAAAAGGCAAATTCCGGACATCCCGGTGCACCCATGGGGCTTGCCCCCACAGCACATGTGCTCTGGAGCCGGTTTCTGAAGCACAATCCCAAAAATCCTGCCTGGATTGACCGGGATCGGTTTGTTCTTTCAGGGGGCCATGCATCCATGCTCCTGTACAGTCTACTCTATCTCAATGGATATGGGTTAACCCTGGAAGATTTGAAAAATTTCAGACAGTGGGACAGTAAAACCCCTGGTCATCCCGAGTATGGGCACACCGCAGGGGTGGAAACCACCACAGGTCCCCTGGGCCAGGGCATTGCCAATGCGGTTGGCATGGCCATGGCCGAACGTCACATGGCGGCTCGGTTTAACAAGCCAGATGCCGAACTTATCAACCATTTTACCTATGTGATGTGCGGTGATGGCGATCTTATGGAAGGGGTTGCCATGGAAGCGGCGTCCCTGGCAGGACATTTGGGCCTGGGTCGTTTGATCCTCCTCTATGATGATAATTCCATCTCCATTGAAGGCAGCACGGATATTGCCTTTACCGAAGATGTCAAAGCCAAGTTTGAGGCCATGAACTGGCAGGTGGTTCATGTGGCCGATGGGAATGATACCCAGGCCATTGCCGATGCCATTGAAGCAGGAAAGGCAGAGACTGACAAACCCACCATGGTCAAGGTCTCCACCCATATTGCCTATGGCAGCCCCAATAAGCAGGGTACTGCCGGTGCCCACGGCTCTCCTCTGGGTGCCGAAGAGATCCGCTTGGTCAAGGCCTTTTATGGTGTGCCCGAAGACAAAGACTTCTATGTGCCTGACGAGGTTTTGACTGCCTGCCGGGGTGCCATTGAGGTGGGTGCGGAAAAAGAACAGGCATGGCAGAATATCTTTAATGGGTACCGGAAAGCCTATCCAGAATTGGCAGATGCTTTTGTGGATGCCATCAGCGGTTTTCTCACCAGTGGGTGGGACAAAGAGATTCCCCAGTTTAAGACCGGTGATGATGCCATGGCCACCCGGGCTGCATCTGGGAAAGTGCTCAATGGCATTGCTAAAAATCTTCCGGTGCTCATGGGCGGATCAGCGGATTTGGCGCCGTCCAACAAAACCTTTCTGGATGGTTTTGATGTATTTCAAAAGGATGCCTATGGGGGCAGGAATATCCGTTTTGGTGTGAGGGAGCATGCCATGGCTTCCATCATGTCCGGCATGTATCTTCACAGCGGTGTCCGTCCCTATGGGGGGACCTTTCTGGTGTTTGCCGATTATATGAGACCTGCCATCCGGGTGGCATCCCTCATGAAATTGCCCCTGATTTATGTGTTTACCCATGACAGCGTGGCTGTGGGTGAAGATGGCCCCACCCATCAACCAGTGGAACAATTGGCTTCTTTGCGGACCATTCCCGGTCTCCAGGTGATCCGTCCCGCCGATGCCAGGGAAACTGCCGAGGCCTGGGTAAAGGCTTTGACCACCGATGATGCGCCCACAGCGCTGCTGCTGAGTCGTCAGAAATTGCCGATTCTCAATCGCATCGGATGTGATGGAGATCTTAGATATGGAGCCTATATATTAAAGGATGTGGAGGGGGACAATGCGATTGATTTGATCCTCATTGCGTCGGGGTCTGAGGTTCATATTTGTGTGGAAGCGGCGGAAAAACTGGCTGAAAAAAATATCAATGCCCGGGTGATCAGCATGCCCAGCTGGGAGCTGTTTGAAAAAGCGTCTGCGCCTTATAAAGAGCGGATTCTACCCAGTGATGTCAAAGCAAGGATTGCCGTGGAAGCCGGTATTTCCATGGGCTGGGAACGCTATGTGGGCGATGCGGGTAAAGTGATTGGTATTGATCGTTTTGGCGCGTCTGCTCCGGGGGGGAAGGTGCTGTCTGAATTTGGTTTCACTGCGGACAATATTGTGAAAAATGCCCTGGAGCTTGTCAACGCATAAGTGCAAGTAAAGAATATTCTGAATTAAAAAATTAGAAGAGTGCTTGTGGTTAACCACTTAAGGTGGGACAGGCTTTAGATTCAAGCCTTTTACTAACCTTGGGGTAGGGGGTTGAAAGCTAATTATCCACATAAAAATTTGGTATCCTTCATATAAAAACCCATGCCCTAGCGGACACAACGAATATAGAAAATAGTATCATGCCGCCCCCCCCGACGGGCAATGGGCCCGGCCCGGAACCGTAGACGGCTCAATTGGCCGGTTCCTATTGCCCATCGGGGGGGGCTCTGCTGTGAGGGTACTTGAACACTTCATTTTCATATAAAAACATACATGGCAGTCACCACTGCCACAACGAAAA
>CAYSSE010000580.1:0-2627 GCA_964433355.1 uncultured Desulfocicer sp. | reverse complement strand
TTGGTGGCGGGATATCCCACTTTTTTCATCATGGGGATGGTAAAGGTGCCGGTGGTGACGATGTTGGCAATGCTGGAGCCCGATACCATGCCGGTGAGACCACTGCCAAGTACGGCAGCCTTGGCAGGGCCACCCTTGAATCCCCCCAGTAAACTTAAAGCAAGTTGGATAAAATAGTGTCCGGCCCCGGCCTTGTCCAGCATGGCACCAAAGAGGACAAAGAGAAAAACAATGGTGGCAGACACATCCAGGGGAATGCCATAAATACCCTCAGTGGACATGGTCATCTGTCCCACAAAGCGATTTAAAGAGACCCCTTTGAAAGCGATGAGATCCGGCATGTAAGGTCCGAAAAATGCATAGATACAAAAACAGATAGCAATGATGGGAAGCGCTGGGCCAATTACCCTTCTGGCGGCTTCTAAGAGCATCAGGGTCAAGAAAATTCCCACCAGGATGTCCCTTTGAATGGGTGCCCCATATCGCATGGTAATCCCTTCAAAATCAAGGACCAGATACAGGGCACAAAGGCATGCCACAATGGCGGTGGCATAGTCAAACAGGGGAATCCTGTGGGTGGCTGAAAGAAATTTCAAGCCAAATCGTTTTTTGGAAAAAACAGGATAATTCAAAAAAACGATGAGCAATGCAAACCCCAGATGGATGGATCGTATATAAGTGGAGTCAAGGATGAGCCAACTGGCAATGGAGAGTTGAAACAAACTCCATATCACCGCAATGGTGGGGATAACCCATTTTTCAGCCCCCTTGGGTCGTCGGGTGATCCCTTCTTCTTCCTCTGCCATTTTTCTGGCCAGTTCCAGACCGTCTTCTTGTGTTTGAACTTCAGAATGACTCATATCTCTCCATCCAAAATTAAGGATATAGACAAATATAGAGATGTCTTGGCATCTTTATTTTGTTTATTAATATTGATAATGCTTAATTTTGTCAGCTACATGGGGTATTTTCAAAAAGAGATCCAGGGGGCAATTTTCTGGCATCCACCCTGGACCGGATTTTTGTATGGCAGGCAGTGGCGATAAATAATCATCGCACATGCCTGCCGTTATGGATGGGATTTATTTCAGACCAGCTTCTTTATAATATTTCAAGGCACCTGCATGAATAGGAGCAGAAAGACCCGTCAACATATCTTCTTTGGTGAGACCCGCATAGGCAGGGTGGAGTTTGGTAAAGGCATCAAAGTTCTCAAACACCTCTTTGGTGATGGCATACACCACTTCATCGGATACAGCGGCAGAAGTGACGAAAGTCGCCTTGACGCCAAAGGTGGGAACGGATGCTTCTTTGTTGGCGGCTCCGGGATAATTTTTCATCAGCGTGGCTGCCTTGGCGTAATAGGGATATTTCGCAAGCAGACCGTCAATTTTTACAATGGGGATAAATTTAACTTTGCGTACACCGGATGTGGCTTCTTTGTAGTATCCAGAAGGGTGTCCCACGGTGTAGAAGGCGGCATCAATTCTGCCGTCCTGGATCAATCCAGGCGCTTCGGCGGCTTTAAGGCTTTCTGCATGAAAATCGGTTTCCCAATTCAAGCCGTAGGCGGTGAGGGCATCAATGGCATTTTGACGATACCCCGAACCAATGTTTCCAATATTGACTCTTTTCCCCTTAAGATCCTCAAAACTGTTGATATCGGCATCCACAGCGGCAATGAGGTCAACGGTCTCCGCATGGATGGAAAACACTGCCCGCAGGGCTGTTTGAGGGCCTTTATCCTTCCAGTCGGCAATTCCTTTTACGGCCTGGTATTGGCGATCGGACTGGGCCACCCCAAAATCAAGGTCACCGGATAGAATTGAGTTGATATTAAAAACAGATCCGCCAGTGGATTCCACTGTGCATCTGATGCCGTATTCTTTTCTTTTTTTATTAACAATTTTAGCAATGGCACCGCCGGTGGGGTAATATACGCCGGTGATGCCACCGGTGCCGATGGTGACAAAGGTGGTTTTCGCCTGGGTTTCAGTGATTCCGGTTCCCAGAAAAAGAACCGTTGCGAATAAAATGGCGGTGGTGAAGATTAATGCTTTTTTCATTTTTTTCTCCTGACTTAAAGGGTTGAACATCCTGGATCAAGACGTATACTCCATGATCAAGTGACGAAGGGTGCCTGCCCATTTGATCATGGACTTAGCGCCCTTTGGGTGGACTTTTTTATGACCCAATATTTTGAGTCATACTCGCATGATGCTTTTTTGTAATAAAAATTATAAATTCCTATACTATCGAGTTGTAGCGGATCATTAAAAAAAAGAGCAAACCACCTTTGACTTAAAATCAAAAATGCCAAAAGCCGAATGCAATGAGCCAGCTTGAAATCCCTGGTTGGATGAGCGGGTTTAATTTCAACCTGGCTTTTACAAGCCCCTTTTGAATCTCTGATTCAGAAAGAGTGGTTGATACCTGCTGCTTTTGTCGGGATTTGCCTTGATGCATGTGAAAACGGTGTCAGGCTTGGTTTATTGGCGTTATCCACAAAAAGCCATGGAAACCCAAAGCTCCAAATAATACCAATAGGCCAAACCTGATCGCTCCCGGGTAATTATTTCATATGTTTTTGTGGCAAGGAAACCCCTATCCCTTTAGGGTAGGGGAGG
>CAYSSE010000579.1:0-2627 GCA_964433355.1 uncultured Desulfocicer sp. | reverse complement strand
AACCGGCCAATTGGGCCGTCTACGGTTCCGGGCCGGGCCCATTGCCCCTCGGGGGCGGCATAATACTATTTTAAATTCCCTAAAAATGCCAAGACTATGACGTCGGCACAGACTCTTGCGTACCATAAATACGGGTTCCCACCGCTTGTCCACACACCGCCGACAGGATATTATCCTCCTGGTGAAGGTCAAAGACCCGCAGGGGAAGATTATTGTCCATGGCAAGGGAAATGGCGGTCATATCCATGACGTGGAGCTGACGTTCCAGCACATGCATGTAGGAAATTTCAGGAATAAAGGCCGCATCTTCATGAATTTCTGGATCTTTGTCATATACGCCATCCACTTTGGTGGCTTTAAACAAAATCTGGGCATTGATCTCCTGGGCCCTGAGCACCGCAGCGGTATCCGTGGTAAAATAGGGATTACCCGTACCTGCGGCAAAAATAACAGCCCGGCCTTTTTCCAGATGTCGCACAGCCTTAAGGCGAATAAAGGGTTCTGCCACCTGATCCATGGACAATGCCGATTGAACCCGGGTGGGAACCCCTTGTTTTTCCAGGGCATCGGCCAAAGCAAGACTGTTGATCACCGTGGCCAGCATGCCCATGTTATCGGCGGCGGCCCGGTCCATGCCAGCAGAACTGCCAGCAACCCCCCGGAAGATATTACCGCCCCCCACCACCATGGAGACCTGTACCCCAAGATTATGCACCTTGGCCACTTCACCTGCCACAAAATTAATCATCTCAGGCTCGATGCCAAACCCCTGGTCACCCATGAGGGCTTCCCCACTGAGCTTGATGAGAATTCTTTGAAATTCAGGTCTTTTTTCCATGAAATTATTCTCCCAGCTGAAACCGGACAAATCGTTTGATCTGAATGTTTTCACCGATTTTGCTAATGGCTTCGGTGGTCATTTCCGCCACACTCATTTTAGGATCTTTAATGTATGGTTGGCTCAACAGGCAAGAATCCTTATAAAATTTCTGAACCTGACCTTCCACAATTTTGTCCACGATGTTTTCAGGCTTCCCCTGTTCCAGAGCCAATGCCCGATAGATGCCACGCTCCCGTTCCACCAGTTCCTGGGGAATATCTTCGGGGTTGAGACCGCCGGGGTTACTTGCGGCAATGTGCATGGCAACATTTTTGGCAAATTCGAGAAAATCATCGGTCTTTGCCACAAAATCTGATTCACAGTTGATCTCAACCAACACACCCAGTTTGGCACCGGCATGGATATACGAGTAGATAACCCCTTCAGACGTGGCACGACCCGCCCGCTTTTGGGCCTTGGCAAGACCTTTTTTTCTCAAGAAATCCAGAGACTTGGACACATCACCATCGTTTTCGGCAAGGGCCTTTTTACAATCCATCATCCCGGATCCGGTCTGGTCACGAAGCTCCTTGACCATTGCTGCTGTAATAGTAACCATTATACACTCCTTATTCTGCCTGAGCGGCTGTTTGTCTTTTAATTTTTTCCACCACAGGACCGTCGGTGCCATCGGAAACAACGGTACGTTCGGCAGTTTCCATCATGGCAGCGTCCATCTTCCCATCGTCGGCTGCCTTGTCACGACCGGCCTGCTGTTTTTCTTCATAGCGGGCCTGTCCTTCAACACAGGCATCGGCAATGCGACTGGCAAACAACCGGATGGAACGAATGGCATCATCATTGCCCGGGATCACATAATCAATGTCATCGGGATCACAGTTGGTATCCACCACGGCCACAATGGGAATTCCAAGACGCTTGCCCTCACGCACGGCAATGGCTTCGTTTTTGGGATCAATGATAAAAATAGCGCCGGGAACCCCCTTCATGTTACTGATCCCCCCTATATCATTTTCCAGCTTGCCCCGCTCTTTTCCCATTTTTACCCGCTCTTTTTTGGGATAGTCTTCAATGCGGCCATCCATTTCAATGGTATTGAGGAACTCCAGGCGGCTAATATTCTTCTTAATGGTTTGGAAATTGGTGAGCATCCCACCCAACCAGCGGTTCTGGACATAATAGGTTTCTGCCCGGTTGGCCTCTTCGTAGATGGATTCGCGGGCCTGTTTTTTGGTTCCCACAAACAACACCTGTTTTCCTTCGGCGGTGATGTCACTGATAAAATCAACCGCGGTTTTAAACATCTTCACCGTCTGTTGCAGATCAATGATGTAAATACCGTTTCTGGCACCAAAAATATATTTTTTCATCTTTGGATTCCAGCGCCGTGTCTGGTGTCCAAAATGTACGCCTGCTTCCAGCAGTTCACGCATTGAAATATCTACCATGTTGTCTCTCCATTCATCTTTATGGTTTTTTTCCACCACCCCTGTCATCCCCGGAACAGACCGCCCCACAGGGGGCAGCACCCCATACCGGGTCCAAGGGTGTGAGTTGTTGTCCAAAGCACAGAAATTGAGCCCGGACATAAATCCAAACTGCTATATCAAAATCAAGATTTTTTATCAATTCTTTTTTTCGAAGGCGGGGATATATTTTCAAATCTGTCCCCAACAAAACGCAAATGGGCAACTTATTTAGGAATGAGTCCTAAACAACTTTCCTAACCCGGGAGCGCGGGCGTCTCGCCCGCTCTGCAAAGACTTAAAGCGAAGCGGGCGGGACG
>CAYSSE010000578.1:0-2628 GCA_964433355.1 uncultured Desulfocicer sp. | reverse complement strand
GACCACTTGTCCCCCAGACAAGTGCGCTACCAGACTGCGCTACGCCCCGATCGCTTAAAAACAAATAGGATTTACCACCGTTGTTAGCAGGTGTCAAGCTCTTTTTGAAAAAAGAAAAATAGAAAAACATTACTCCCCGTGACACTCCTCCCAGACCCTATCACTGATTTTCAAAAAGGCAGCCACAGCCTCTGGGTCAAACTGCTTTCCAGATTCTTGCTTAATGATATTCATGACTTTGTCCATGCTCATTTTTTTTCTATATGCACGATCTGAAGCCATGGCATCAAAGGCATCCGCAACGGATAAAATTCTTGCAAGCCGTGGAATTTCATCCCCCTGAGCCCCCCGGGGATATCCTTTTCCATTATAAAATTCATGGTGATTACGAATGATATCTTGTTCCTTTGTCCAAAGCCCCAGTTGGCCTACAATATCAGCACCAATAACAGGATGTTGCTTAATCTTTTCATACTCTTCATCATTGAGGCGGCCGGGTTTTAAAAGAATATCGTCCCGGATGCCTATTTTACCAATATCATGGAGGTGCCCCGCAAATTGAAGGACATCCAGCTCTTCATCAGTGCAGCCAAGCTCCTTTCCAATCATCACAGAGACCTTGGTCACCCGTCTTGAATGTTGCTGGGTATAAGGATCACGGGCTTCCAACGCAGCCACAAAAGCATAAAGAGTGGAAAACAGATTGTCATAAATATTTTCGTAAAGAGCGGTGTTTTCAATGGCGGAAGCAGCTTTGTGAGAAATAAAATTAAGAAGAAAAATATCTTTCTCTGTAAAATGTTTTTCGCTGCTTGAAATGGACGCCGTGACAATGCCAAACACCTTGTCCCGGATTCTCAAAGGGGTGGCCATGAAGGAGCGGGCACCATAAAAAATCGTTTGATCTTCAGTGGATCCCACCAAAAGGGGAATATCTTCGGCCATGGTGTTTAAAAGCATGGTTTTCAATGGCCGGGGCATATTTTCCCCAAGCCTTTGTTCAAGATTGGAGCAGGCCATGGGAAACAGGACGTCTCCACTTTCAGAGTATATATAAAAGCAAACGTCATCCGCCTTGCTGACCTCAAGGCTTAACGCCACCACATGGTTAAAAATGTCAAAACTGGCATTAAATGAGGAAAAGTCATCCATTATTTTATTCAACAGGTTGACTTCGTTAATCTTGGCAGTAAGCTCTTCATTCAATGCCTTAATGCGTTCCTGCCTCTGAACCTCCTCCTTGAGAAGAAGATTTTCCACAAACAGTTCCCGCTCTCTTAGAATCCGCCGCAGGCACAACTCCATCTGCTCCAGATTCACAGGCTTAATTAAATAATCCACCACACCGTTTTTAAGGGTTTGAATGGAATTATCCAATGAAGGAAACCCTGTCATTACAACCACCGGCAGGGAGGCATCTTTTTTGCGAATAAGCTCTGCCAGCTCAAGGCCATCCATGACGGGCATATTAATATCCGTAAAGCAGCAGCCAATGTCAATACCGGTATCAATAACAGCCATGGCCTCCTTACCATTGCTGGCAGTAAAGACCTCGTACCCTTTGCGCGCAAAATATTCTTCAGTTATTTCAAGGATACCCTCTTCATCGTCCACCACCAGAATTGTAATTTGACTGCCATTATCCATCATGCGCAAGAAATCCTGTTTGTTTTGATATCAACTTCATGGCCGGAGCAGATTCATCCATGGCAAATCAAAAATTTTCTCTATTCAATGCACGGGCAAAAAGATTATTTCAGTCACGAATCTTCCCCCCTGAATCACAGAGTCAGAAGGGCTTCTACGATGTCGAAGCCTGAACCGTATACATCCCATACGCAATAG
Organism: uncultured Desulfocicer sp.; assembly: GCA_964433355.1. Lineage (GTDB taxonomy): Bacteria > Desulfobacterota > Desulfobacteria > Desulfobacterales > Desulfobacteraceae > Desulfocicer. The sequence goes on along the minus strand of CAYSSE010000578.1, from coordinate 783 downwards.
ATATTATCGGAAACACTCATTTTTTTAACAAACGTTACTCCAACATAAGCGTAAACCCAGTGAGAGTCATGTAGTTTTTTTATTCCGATAATGTCTAATATACTTACTATTAAGGTTTTACGTGACCTAATTTTCAGGCACCACCCATACTTTGCCAAAGAAGTATTTTCAAAATGACTGAAAAGGGTGATTTTGTCAAGACAAATTATACCCAGTCATATCCCACCAAATCAAAGAGTTGAAAGGGGATCTGTTAAAAGCTCTTCACGATTCTGTCATTACACTTCAACAATGAATATAAATCTGCATTTTAGATAAAAGATAGAATATTATTCTTGACTAAGGATAAACAATAGAATATTATTCGAAAAAATATCATTTCGCTAACATTTTACAACTTTCGGAAATGACATCAGACACAAGCAGGCTTATTTATAATTGACGTTGCACAATTCCAGCAAAGGATCACTATGGATCACATTGATTTTAAAATTCTTAAAATTCTCCAGACAAAGGCAAGAATTCCCAACGTTGAAGTGGCAAGAGAAATAGGCATGGCGCCATCTGCGGTTCTGGAGCGTATTAAAAAACTGGAGGCCCAAGGAATTATTGATGGGTATGAAGTTCGCCTGAACCCTGAGCAATTTGGGGGATCTCTCATTGCCTTTATCCAGATAAGTCTCACCGGGGATGCCAAGCTTAAAGAAACCGCCACAGAACTTGCCCGCATGGCATCCATCCAGGAAGTCCACTACATTGCCGGTGAAGATGGCCTCATGATCA
>CAYSSE010000577.1:0-2629 GCA_964433355.1 uncultured Desulfocicer sp. | reverse complement strand
CGGTTCCGGGCCGGGCCCATTGCCCGTCGGGGGGGGGGGCGGCATGATATCATTTTCAATATTCGTTGTGGCAGGTAGTTGCTGCCATGTGGATTTATAAATAAACACGCAAGTCTGACTCTTCCTCAAATACGTCCAGGTTCAAATTTTGAAATCATGGTGTTGAATTATACAGGCGTGGGGGCAGCCAATTGGGTGTCATGATGCCAGCCATTTTTAATTGTTCCATGGCAACATCCATGTATTTGCCGATGTCTGCCACTCCGTGGGAATCATCACCTGGAATAATCCGGATCCCCATGTGCGCTGCCTGGTGAAGAATTGCCTTGGAAACATAGGGCTCCACAGCCCCTTTTTTCAGGGCACGCAGGTTAAAATCCAGGGCCGTATCAAGTGTTTTAATGCACGCCAGATTCCGGGTGATTCTCTGCCATATCTCTGGTCTTTTTAATCGTTCTTCATAGGCGGTATCGAAAATTCGAATGAGATCAAAATGTCCGGCAACGGCGGGCTTAAGGGTCAAAAGCATTTCATGCTGCTGATCAAAGTACCGGCAGTAAAGGGCATCAATGCCCCCCACGGCCCGGGCAGCCCCATGATATAATTCAGAGGAATAATCAATACATATATCATCCACATGGTGGACAGACCCCACGATATAGTCGGGCCTGAACTGCTGGACAAGTTCTTGGATATAGGGCAGACATCCATTCCAGGTTTCAGTTTCAAATCCCACAAAAAGGGTGAGTTTTTTTTTATATTTAGCCTGGAGGTGACGGCAGTGGGCCATATAACGGGCAAACCGTTCCTGGATAAAGGCAGCGGTGGTGCCTTTCTCAATTTCATCGGGATATCTTTGGGCATCGGTGGGGGGGGGCACATGTTCGGTGATGCCCACCCATGCAAATTCCATTTTAATGTATTGCTCAATGATATCTTCCAAATCATCCTTGGCATGGTCACAGAATTCGCCACTGTGGCCACCGTGGACAGATACATATCTTATTTTTTCCATGGGGTCTCCCATATCACATCCCTTGATGATTGAAAAGAGGGGGCGGCATACTACCATTTGGCTCCGCGTCTACGACCCAATATTCGTTGTGTCCAGCAGGACATGCCCGTTATAATCGCTGAATAATATAAAGGTAGGTGGGTAGATGACTGTGGCGTTTAAGTTCATTGAACTGGAACAGCACGGATCGGGAAGGGGCATTGATGCGAAGGGGGGATAGATAAATGGCACCTTTGTCCCGGGGCCGGGGGATGTTGTCTCGCACAAGGGCAAGGAAGGAAGAATAATGTTCCTTGGGCAGGGTGTCGTCCATGATGAAGTTGGCTGTGATCTCAATGCGGGGGTAATGCTGGTTGATCTCCTGCATTTTATCAAAGGCGTTTAATACCTGGGCCGTGGTGATGGGTTTTCCGATGAGATCCAGAGTCTCCTGGTTGGCGGATTCAAGGCCGATGTTGATATGGGTCAGATAATCAAGGTCATTGAGTCTTTCAAACAGATACGAGGGAGCCTTTAAAAGGGAGTCAACGCTGCCAAACATGAACAACCTTGGCCCTTTCATATAGGCATTTTTAAAATTAAATTCCTGGTAGGCAGTTGTTGCAGCAAAAAGGATCAGTTCTGCATCGGCATTCAGGGCATCATGTTCCCCCAGAAAGAGTCCATTGTAATTAATAAGGTCTCTGGCATAGAGTCTTTTTAATCGGATTATTTTTGAGTAAATTTCTGACTCAGATATCATGGAAAACGGGCGATCTGTTTTAACCCGGCAGAATTTGCATTTATAGATACAGCCATGGGAAATGGTCAGGGGAATGATATCATAATCCACATGCCGGGCATCCGGGGGCATCACCGTTATCCGACCATCGGCAATGTCAAACAGCTCCCGGGCTTTTTTTTCAAGTGTCTTTGGGGTGTTTGCCAACACCTGTTCCAGAAAGGATTGCACTGCCGGGTGGGTTTGGGTGCATTGGGCTTTTATTTCCTGAACCCTGTCATGCCAGGCGTGGGTAATGCGCATCACAGCGGGTTCCTTCAAGGGCTTGCCCCCAAGGAGTGAATTGGTGGGGTAGGGCAGGTTGGGAAGGTAATACTCTCCCGTGGCTTCAAACACCCCGGCATATCCCCCTGTGGAGTAATAGATCCAGTCATTGCCCATGCTTCTTTTCAACCATTCCGTGGGTTGTATCCAGTCGCTGTCCTTACCCTTGGCCCGGACAATCTCATGGTTGCGATTGAACTGAAGTATGGCATCCTGGGTTTCAATCTCCGAGTGGATGCCATACTTCAAGGGATAACTGATTTTAATGTAGGTGTCTGCCCCGGGTTTTTCAAGGGTTATCTTATGGTGTGTATCTGTAAAAATTCTTGCCATGATCAAGGAGTACCCATATCGGTCATCAAAAAAAATGATAGCGCAAACTTATATCCCAAGCTTAAATGGTTCGGTTTCAGAGCCCAGAGGCAGAGATAACTGCCACGGGCAGACCCTATTCTGGCCCTGGCTTGCCCATAATGAAGTATGAAAGAATGTTAGATACGTCTACTCTTTCATGTAACGGGCATGTCCTGCTGGACACAACGAATATTGGGTCGTAGACGCGGAGCCAA
>CAYSSE010000576.1:0-2633 GCA_964433355.1 uncultured Desulfocicer sp. | reverse complement strand
TAGAATAACCTGACCATGTTCTTTTTTATATAAAAAGCCAGGGTGATAATTATCATTTAATGCAGGATCATCGTTCTCTTTGATTTTAAATCGACAAGGTTTAACATCGAATTCAATTTGGCTGACAAATTTGGAAAGCAATGAGGTTTTCCCACTTTGGTATTCACCTATTACCAATATTAAAAAATCTTTGCCGCCAATAGAATTGAGCAAAATCGAGAAAAATTGAGCAAAATTGAGAAAAATTGATTGATTTGAATACAGCTCTGCTAATCTTATTTTTAATGAAAATGGATTGTCAGAATCAATCTTATTCATATAGACATCACCTGTTTAAAAAACCAAATTGCGCCAGCCGTTTTTTCACGGTGGGATACTGTTTTTTCTCCACGATCAGATGATAGTTTTCCGCTTTGATGACATGTTTTTTTAAAACCGGGTCGGTGGTTAGAAGGGCTATCAGCTCCTTGTCCGGAGTCACCTTGAGAATGTGCATATCTTTCACAATTTTTAAAGGCTCCATGCGTGCCAGAACCGATTGAAAAAACGTTTCCCATATTTTTGGCGGATTTTTTGAAATATGGGTTCTAAAATAGTCGATTTTGTTTTGTACGTCCTGACTGCTGCTGCAATCATTGAGAAAGGAGTGGTAATCCACAAGATAACTGGATGTGGTGGCTCGTTTTCCAACACTTTCCAGAGCCAGACGTTTCACAGGATCTTCACCCAACAAAGAGAGCAGTGTCCTGGTTTCATCAAGAATGATTTCAGCGCTTTGCTTCTCAATACCAGTTGAAAAGGATTTTTCCTTATCCAGAACAAAGGCGCCAAAATCGGTGAGGCGAACATAAGTCAAGCCATCGTAGATGCTCATATAGGGCTTATCTTTCAGCAGATATTGTTCATTCCTGGGTTCAGAATAGGCCAGGGAAACCATATTCAGGCTGCTAAAAAGAAACAGGAGCGCTTTCATCAAAGGCAGGGAAATGGTCTGGTCTGTATTCGTCTTTGATACTTCTACGGCGTAACCGCGCCCATAGAACTCTGTCTGGAGCGAGAAGCGTTTGACGGTTCCGGGGGACAGGTCAATATAAATATAAGTCATTTCCACGGGGGTTGAAAATGGGTTCCTTGGCAGTCCCCGGTAGCAAATGGCTTTAACAACATGCTCCACAGCAACCCACTTTCCTTTGGGAAGCAGAGTCAGCAATGTTTTAAATGACTGTCTGATCTCTTTTTCAATTTTTCCTGAATCATACTCGGGCTTTTGTCGTTTGACATAATTTAACAACTCCCTGCATTGGAAGACTTTATAATCTGTGAACGCCAGATATTGATTGATTCTGTCTTTAAGAAAAATCGCCAAGTCATCAAGCGCTTCATCCTTCCATGGTGCACCGGATATAAAAAAATCCGCAAGGAAGGTGGCTTTTAAATATTTGAGGGCTGTTTCCCCCTCTTGGTAGAATTCATTCATGCCGCACAGGGTGGACATTTTTTTCAAAGAAGCGGCTTTGACCCTATCTCCGTTTTTTGTAAATTCAAGGTTATCCTGGGAGATAAAAGCCAAAATTGCGGGAAGCTGCTCAAAAAAGCGTTTTTCTTCATAAACGGCATAGCACTGGGGGTCAATATAATCATCCGGAACCGGTACGACATCATAGAACGCCGGGCTGGGCAGGAGTTTTTTTAAATGGGGAATAAAATCTTTATGAATATTGATTATATAACCGGCCGTTGAGGAGCTGCTATTCCATGTTCTTTCTATTTTAAAAAGAAAAAAAGCGGGATTCTGTATGACTTCCACATCCCACTTGGTTTTGGGTGGAAACGCTTTGCCAAGCAATGGCAGAAAGGATGCAGGCAGTTCAGGAAATTTTTCCTTTTTATCCTTTCCGTCTTTTATTAAAGTGGCGATTCTTGTTAAATCTGCCTTAGTGAAAAAAGAGTAATTTTCCCAGGTACACAGATAGATCAGAATACCCACCTCAGCCGGTAATGTTGGCAGCAGTTTATTAAATATATACTGATTGGACAGGGTGGCGGCAATCAATCTGATGCAGGTTGCCGGTGTGTTTTCTTTTAATTCGTCGTATTTTTTGAGGCCATAGGTATTGGGATCAATGAAATCGCGCATCTCATTAAGATACTGAATATTTAGTTTTTGGTAAGGGTAGATATGACAATTAATGCATTGTTTTACGGTTTGCTCAAGCAAGGTGTACTTTATTTTAGTATTCATGGGGGAGGCCGTGGCAGATCCGGTTTTTGTTACTTTGATTTTTGGAAGCCTGGCAAGGGGAGCCTGCCTGGGCGGTTTTTGTATAATGAATGGCCTTTTTGCCACAGACAGCGCAGATTTTGTAGGGTTGGGCTTTCCAGGGTTGCAGGGCGTTGGTCTCCCCAATATCAATGATCGGCAAGATGATCAATTCCTTTTTTGCTTTGGTTTTTAATTTTGTGCTCTTATCCCCCAAGAACAAATTCCACATCTTTTTCATCCATCTGTTTGATGGATGCCGAGTCACTGGAGATGAGAGAATCAAACAACTCGCGTTTGACCTCCTGGAGTTTCAAGATTTTCTCCTCAATACTGTCCCTGGCAATGAGACGGTAGCTGAACACCCGGTTGG
>CAYSSE010000575.1:0-2638 GCA_964433355.1 uncultured Desulfocicer sp. | reverse complement strand
CTTTCAATGCCTGCAAAATTGATAATAGCAAAGCAATTTTCATTTTTCAATATTAAAACGATTTAGAAAACACAGACACTTTTCACCGGATTTACCTGATACGGATAATGGTGATAGCTGAATTGTGTATTAATTTCAGTTAAAGGATTTTTTGATCATGCTTAAGGACCTAAAAAGAGTAAGGAATATCGGAATCAGTGCCCACATTGATTCAGGTAAAACAACGCTTACAGAAAGAATTTTATTTTATACAGATAAAATACATCAGATCCACGAGGTAAGGGGCAAGGATGGTGCTGGCGCGGTCATGGATTCCATGGAGCTGGAAAAAGAAAGAGGCATCACCATTGCTTCTGCCGCCACCCATTGTGAATGGAGGGGAAATGATGTCAATATCATTGACACCCCCGGCCATGTTGATTTCACCGTGGAGGTGGAACGCTCTCTCAGGGTTCTTGACGGTGTGGTTCTCATTCTCTGCTCGGTGTCCGGCGTTCAATCCCAGTCCATCACCGTGGATCAGCAGATGAAACGATATGAGGTTCCCTGCATCGCATTTATAAATAAATGTGACAGAAGCGGTGCCAATCCTTATAGAGTTGCCAAACAGCTCCGGGAAAAGTTGGGGCACAATTCTGTGCTGCTGCAAATTCCCATCGGCCTTGAAGATCGTCTGAAAGGGGTTGTGGATCTGATCACCATGAAGGCCTACTACTTTGAAGGTGATAATGGTGAAAATGTAGTTATTAAGGAGATCCCTGATGAATTAAGGGATGATGCAGAAGAGAAACGGGAAATCATGATTGATGCCGCATCCATGTATTCCGATGATCTCACCGACGCCATTCTGGAAGAAAAAGAAATCACAGAAGAACTCCTTGTAAGCGCCATCCGAACGGGCACCATTTCCCGCCAGATGACCCCTGTATTTATGGGTTCTGCCTACAAAAACACTGCCGTTCAACCCCTTCTGGATGCCGTTCTTAAATTTTTACCCGCCCCCATTGACATTGAAAATGAAGCCATTGATCTGGACAATAACGAAGAAACCGTTACCCTGACCAGTGAGTTTGACGCACCCACTGTGGCCCTTGGCTTTAAGCTCGAAGACGGTCAATATGGTCAGCTCACCTATATCCGTGTGTACCAGGGCTGCCTTAAAAAAGGCGATACCATCATCAACTCCAGGGATGGCAGAAAAACAAAGGTGGGCCGTCTCATCCGCATGCACTCCTCTGAAATGGAGGACATTGCTGAAATCCCCGCAGGCCACATTGGTGCCATGTTCGGTGTTGACTGCGCATCTGGTGACACATTCGTCAGCCCGAGCATCAACTATGCCATGATCTCCATGCACATCATGGAACCTGTTATTTCCCTGTCTTTAAAACCTGTGGATAACAAATCTCAAATCAACATGTCCAAGGCCCTCAACCGCTTCACCAAAGAGGACCCCACCTTTAGAACCCATGTGGACAAAGAGACCGGAGAGACCATCATCCAGGGCATGGGAGAACTCCATCTGGAAGTATATGTTGAGCGAATGAAGCGGGAATATCAAGCGGAAGTTGTCACCGGAAAACCAAGGGTTGCCTATCGAGAAACCATCACCCGCAAGGCTGAATACAACTACACCCATAAAAAACAGACGGGTGGTTCAGGTCAATTTGGTCGGGTTTCCGGATTTATGGAGCCTTGTGAAGAAGAATTTGAATTCAATAACAAGGTGACCGGTGGAAGAATTCCCACCCAATTTATCTCTTCATGTGAAAAAGGATTCAATTCCTGCATGGCCAAAGGGCCTAAAATGGAATTTCCTGTTACCGGCGTAAAAATCACCCTGGTGGACGGAGCCTTCCATGCAGTAGACTCCTCTGAAATGGCTTTCCAGGCAGCAGCCCGGGGGGGATTTCTTGAGGCGTACATGAAAGCAAAGCCCGTTATCCATGAACCCATCATGAAGGTGGTGATCGAAACCCCCAACGAATTTCAGGGCTCCTGCATGGGGTTGATCAACCAGCGCCGAGGGATTATCCAGGGCTCCCAGGAAGAGGGGGGAGTCATGTCCACCATTGAATCCCAGGTACCCCTTTCTGAAATGTTCGGGTTTTCCACAATTCTTCGATCCGCCACCCAGGGAAAGGCCCAGTTTACCATGGAGTTTTCCTCCTACAAGCAGGTTCCCCAGTCCGTGGCCGAAGAGATCGTAAAAGCCAAAGAAGACGAGAAAAAGAAAAAATAGAAAGAGACTGTATCCAGGTCATCATAAACAATGAAAACCAGGTCTGCATTGATAGATCTGGTTTTCTAAGAATACATAAAGAGAGGAAAACATGCTGAGAAAAGATCTTATCCCCAAAAGCCCGGTTATCCAAATACTGGGTAAAGAGAATCTTGAACAGGGTCGTTTCGGCGCCGTGGTTTCAAGGGCTGGTGTTGGTAAAACACAATTTCTTGTCCAGGTTGCCATGTGCTGGCTGTTGGATGGTAAAAAAGTGATTCACATCAGCCTGGATGAGCAGATTGACAAAATAAATATTCGCTATAAGGAGGGGTATACCAACCTCATTGACAGCGTTGGGTACATTGATCCTGTAAAGGCCAATCGGCTCTGGGAAGACATTGACACCTGCAAGCT
>CAYSSE010000574.1:0-2641 GCA_964433355.1 uncultured Desulfocicer sp. | reverse complement strand
TTGGTATCCATCCCATGGATGCCCAGACATTGATTAAAGGAAGGTGGATATATGGATGACAAAGAAGCAGCAAAACGCACCAGAGACACGGCAAACCTTTATTTTAAAGGGGTAAAGAATGAGGAGAAGCCCTATGGGCTGTGGCAACACTTTGACAAAGAGCTGGCCAAGGACATGTCCCTTTACATCACCGGAAGAATGTATTCCAGGGAAAAAATTCCCCATCCCACCCGTCAACTGGTAACGGTGGCAGCCCTGGCTGTGCTTTCCCGGCCGGAAGAGTTGAAACTTCACATCCATGCGGCCCTGAATGTGGGGTGCACCAGTGAGGAAGTTGCCGAGGTGATTTTTCAAACCAGCATCTATGGCGGAGTGCCCTCGGCGAATACAGCCCTGAAAGTGCTGAAAACCGTCATGGAAGAACGGGAAAGCACGGAAGAAGCCTGATCCCACACGGCAAAGCTGAAACTTAAAATTGTGCAAAGGGTCACTCAAAAATAAGGGATCACAATGGCAAAACAAAAAATCATCTTTATGGATCAGACCCTCCGGGAGGGCATGCAGCACCGGGGGATTGTTTTTTCCAATAAAGAAAAACAGGAAATTTTTAGGTTTCAACAACGCCTGGGCGTGGACATCTGCCAGGCAGGATATCCCCCGGCCCATGCCAGTGAAAAACAAAGCGTGGCTGATCTCCAGGAGATTGCCATAAAGGAAAAATTTCACACCCAAGTGGCAGGCATGGCCCGGGCCAATCCAAAAGATGTGCCGGTACTCATTGAAACTGGAATGAATCATTTTCATCTCCATGCCCACATCCAGCCCCGGGACGACAAGACAACGCAGGAACTGGGGTTAAAGCGAATCACGGATACAGTGAATTCCCTGCGAACCCAGAGGCCCGGTGCCGTCATTTCCATGGCCATGCTGGATATTGGCAACACGCCCCGGGCATTTCTGGAACAATATGGTGATTTTCTCATCAATACCCTTGCCATTAATATCCTTTCTGTGCCGGATACATCTGGACAAATGGCACCAAACACCTTCCATGATGCCGTAAAATTTATGGTGGAAAAATCCGTTGGTACCCACACAGCCATAAGCGTTCACTGCCACAACGATCTTGGAATGGCAACGGCCAACACCGTTATGGGGGTGGTGGCCGGAGCCACGGTGGTGGAGGTGTCTGCCCTTGGAATTGGGGAAAGAAACGGCATTGGCGATCTTTTTTCCGTGGGAAAAATCCTGAAAGACCAGAATTATGAAATGAATTTAAAAATTGAAGAGACCGATTTGTTCAGGCAATATTATACCCATGTCAATTCCATCTGCACACGCCAGGCCGGAGATCCTCTTCTCTCATGGAACACCCCCTTCTTTGGGGATGCTGTAAATACCCACGTGGCTGGCACCCACGCAGACACCGCCTTTGGAATGGGGCAGACGGAAAAATACTACCTTAATGTGTTGTGTGGCCGGGGGCTTGTGAAGAAATATCTCACGGCGGGGCAGATCCCTTTTGCCCCTGGGACAGTACCACAGATAACCCAGATCATTAAAGATGAAAGCGCCCGACGGGGTCGCCGCCTTTTTGATGGGGAGATCCGGGATATCGCAAACGACCAACACTTGCAGGGATAATACCAGGTCAACATAACTGCTTACCTTAGGGGAACAATTTTTCAATCTGTCCCCGGCTTACAAAATATAATAAAATCTGGGGACAAAATCTGGAGCCACCAATTTTTCAATACTTTTAGGTCGGTAGCGATTGCCATCTTATGTTTTTGTGGCAAATCGTTGAACCATTTTTCATATTGTTCACTACAGACTTTTGCACCGAATAAAATTTTATATCCCGGATAGTAACCAACCTCGGTAAACCGGTTACAGGGCATTGTTTATTTTAATGACTGTTTTTATTAAACCCGGAATTCGATCCCTGCATATGGAAAATACCACTTCGGCGTTTAAATCAAAATAATGATGACTGATAATATCACGCATCCCTTTGGCACCTTTCCAATCCACTTCAGGGTATTGCAAAAGCAATTTTTGATCTGTTATCTTGTCCAGATTTTTTAGATTTTCACCGATGGCTATCAGCATCATGCAGATGGCATCCAACTTGTCAATGCCAGCGTCCGATAGAAGAAAATCATCTGGAACATGGATGTCTTCATACCTTCGCTCAATACGCCTTGCCGCAGTTAAAATTTGATTGAGAATTTCCTTTGCAAGCTCACTGTCAAACATAAACTGCCTCTCGATCAATACGCCTTTTGAGAAATGTGTTCATCTTTTCACGATAATGAACGATATCAACCTTTGTCTGGTATGCAGTTTCAAGTTCTTCCTTAATATGTACCATGTAAAAAAGATCTGGATTATTCATCCTAACAACAATATCAACATCACTATCCAGCTTATTTTCCCCCCTGGCAAGAGAGCCGAAAATGCCTATGGAGGTAACACCAAAATTTTTTACAAATTCTGTTTTGTGTTTCTTGAGAATATTGAGCACTTCATCACGGTTTAATTTTTTTTTTCCCATGTGTTCTTTCCCCTATCAAACAAATTGTATTTGAAATCAGTTTATAAGATATGGTGATGAAGGGCAAATCTATTTTTAAATCTG
>CAYSSE010000573.1:0-2641 GCA_964433355.1 uncultured Desulfocicer sp. | reverse complement strand
GAAGCTCTTGATGAACACCTTTGAAGTGGTGGGAATGAACACCACCTATGCGGCCGACACCCTGATCACAGATTCAGCAGCTGCTGGAACCGCCCTGGCCTCGGGGGTTAAAACCAACAAGGGTGTCATCGGAAAGGATACCAGCGGAAAAAATGTCAAAACACTGATTGAAGCAGCCGTTGACCGAGGCATTGCAACGGGCATCATCACCACCACCCGCCTCACCCATGCCACCCCCGCCGTCTTTGTTGCCCACAACATTTCAAGGAATAATGAAAACGAAATTGCAGAGGAGTTTGTGACAAGCCGGGTGGATTTCATGGCTGGTGGTGGCCTGCGCCACTTTATTCCCCAGAACATGGTTGAAAAAAATGGGGATGCCGTGGGCATGACCATCAAATCCAAACGAAAGGATGATAAAAACCTGGTACAGGATTTTGAAAAACAAGGATATCAGACCTTCATTGGTATGAAAGGGGCAAAAAATTTCAATCAGACAGATTTTTCCGCTGTTGACAAGGTATTTGCTGCATTCACTTATACCCATCTGCCCTATGAAATTGAGCGGTCCAATCACTACAAAGAAGTCCCTTCCCTTGCCGCGATGACACGGGCGGGGATCAATGTCTTGTCAAAGGACCCTGACGGATTTTTTCTCATGGTGGAAGGCGGCAGAATTGATCATGCGGCCCATGCCAATGATCCCACGGGTATGATCCACGACGTCCTTGCCTTTGACGATGCCATCCGGGAAGCCTTTGATTTTTATCAAAACCATAAAGAGGAGACCCTGATCCTTGTGGTGGGCGACCATGAAACCGGCGGCCTGGGTCTTGGCATGGATGCCATGGGGTATAAGATGGACATGTCTGCACTTATGGCAACCAAGGTTTCTGTGGAGGATACCCTGGCCTATGGTGTGGGACAGTATAAAAAGGACAGAGCCGCCTATATAAGTTTTCTGGGAAATGAATTTGGTCTCACCGATCTGAACGAAAGCGAAACAGCACAGCTAAACAAAGCCATGGACTATGCCGATACCGGTGGAACCGCAGGATATTATAAAATTAATCCCGCAGCATTAACGGCGGCCCATCTTTTATCCCACCGCGCCAATATCAACTGGACCACCACCATCCATACCGCCACCATGATTCCCCTGTCCGCCACGGGCATGGGCGCTGAAAAATTCTCAGGTTTCAAAGATAATACCCAGATTGCGCAATCCATGGCAAGCCTGCTGGGGTTTAATTTATAATTTTTCACTCAAGTTTCTGAGCTGGATGATTTAAAAAATCTCAAACAGAAATAAATCGGAAAGTTGGTTTTTGATAAAAATCGCAACGCTTCAGTCCTGAGCCCGCATGCAGGGATGAGGTCGAAGCGTTGAGCAAATAAATCAAACGGTCTGTTCTATAATGGGACAGGCCGTTCTCCGTTCGTCGGGATACCAATATGCACACAAAAAAACATATTCCCATTATTATGTTATTGCTCGTCCTGGCCGGGTTGACCGCCTGTTATAGCTTTTGGCCGGGCCGGAACACAAACACACCGGATGCAAGGGAAGTCAAGGCCCGGGTATTAACGGTGGATAATTCAGATGTCCGATCTGCTGGCCTGTCCAGTATCGGGTTTCAGGCATTGGAAATCAAACTCCTGGAAGGTCGGTTCAAAGGAGAAACCGTTTCGGCCGTCAATAACCTGGTAGGTCAGACCGACCTTGAAACCCTTTTCAAAAAAGACGATGTAATCATCGCTGCCGTTATTCTGGAAAACAATGCCATTGAACAGGTCAAAGCTGTGGATCTCTTCCGGCAAGATACCCTTTTCTCTCTTTTTTGTTTTTTTGTGGTGGCCCTGCTGCTGTATGCTGGTGTCATCGGGGTAAAGGCTTTAATCTCCTTTATGTTCACCGTGTTTATCCTCTGGGAATTCCTGATTCAACAGATTCTGGAAGGTCAGTCTCCCCTTGTCACCACCACCCTTACCATAATTCTCTTGTCAGCCATTATTATTTTCCTGGTTGCCGGGATCAATGCAAAAGGCATTACCGCATTCATCGGCACCATCAGCGGTCTGTTTGTCACCCTGGCGGTCACCCTGTATTTTGGTCGGGAAATCGGTCTTTTCGGAATGACTCAACCCTATGTCAATGCCCTTATTTTCAGCGGATATTATGATCTGGACATACAACAGATCTTTTATTCCGCCATTATTCTTGGCGCCTCCGGGGCGGCCATGGATATTGCCATGGACATTGCTGCCTCCATGGATGAGGTCAAACAGAAAAAACCCGATATCTGCCCCAAAGAACTGATCAAATCCGGGCTCACCGTGGGTCGTCATGTCATCGGCACCATGTCCACCACACTGCTGCTGGCCTATTCCGGTGGCTTTCTTACCCTGTTAATGATTTTTAAAATCAAGGCGCCCAGCCTCATGCGAATGCTGAATATGAAGATTGTGGCTGCGGAAATCATGCGAACCCTTGTGGGCAGCATCGGCCTTGTGATGGTGGCACCCATCACAGCCATTGTGGGCGGTATCATCATCGGTCACCTGTTCAAAAAAAAGGATTCCCCGCTTTCCAGCCTGAGCGAAGTTGATCCCAGACCCTGAATGCGAATTTTAATTGAAT
>CAYSSE010000572.1:0-2645 GCA_964433355.1 uncultured Desulfocicer sp. | reverse complement strand
CTGCTGTTTGTTCCCCTTACATTGGTGGGAACCACCCTGTCCTATCATCAGGTTCAAAACCTGTTGAGAAAAAGTTATGAAAGAGAACTTAAAAACACAACAGCATCCCTGACCCAACTGATCAAAACAGCGGCATCGGTGTCCGTCAAAAACCGGCTGCGGGCCATTGCGGAAAAAAATCTGGACATTGCAGAACACTACTATAACAAATACCGCTCCGGCTTGCTCACCCGGCAACAGGCCATTGCGATCATTGAAGAGACGTTCATGAGCCAGGACATTGGCCTTAACGGTTACATCTATTGTTTGAACAGCAATGCTGATTTGCTGATGCACCCCATTGATGAACTTATTGGAACCAATGTAGGCAATTTTGACTTTGTACAAAAACAGATTGAACTCAAGGATGGCTATATCGAATACGAATGGAAAAACCCCGGGGAAATGAAAAAACGGCCAAAGGCATTGTATATGTCTTATTTTAAACCCCTGGACTGGATCATCTCTGTCTCCTCCTACAGGGAAGAGTTCGACCACCTGGTGGAAGTGGATGATTTTAAGGAAAGTGTTCTTTCTTACAAATTTGGCAAAACCGGATATGTTTGTGTGTTTAATTCAAAAGGAGATTTCCTGGTTCATCCCTGGCTCCAGGGAAAAAACATGCTGGATTACAATGAATATTCGAGCAAAATGATATCCCACATCAAGGAGAATAAAAAAGGCAGCCTTAAGTATTTCTGGCAGAACCCCAATGACAGTGAACCCCGGGAAAAAATTATTTTTTTTGATTATCTTCCGGAGTATGAATGGTTTGTGGCATCTTCCAACGATGTAAAAGAGGTGGAAGCCCCCCTCACAGAAATGTTTCATCTGCTATTTATTATCCTGACACTTATTTTTATATTGGCCATTTTGTTTACCTTTCTCATCAGTACCTCCATCACCCACCCCCTGGAAACCCTCATGGCGCAATTGGAGTTGGGGGCCAAGGGCAATTATTCCATTCGTATGGATTATAAACACCCCAATGAACTGGGAAAGCTGTCCCAATATTTCAATGACTTCATGAGCAGGCTGGAAAAAAATCATACACAAATCGAAAAAGAAATCAAAAAACAGCTGATAACCCAGGCTGCTCTGAGAAAAAGTGAGTTAAAACTCATGGCACTTTTCAACCAATCTTTTCAACTGACAGGCATTTTAACCCCAGAGGGAAAGATAGAGTCCATCAATGATACCGCCACAACCTTTGTGGGATGCCGTGCTGAAGAGGTGATAGACCGCTATTTCTGGGAAACGCCTTGGTGGTCCCATGACCCCAAGATACAAAAGCGAGTGAAAAAAAGCGTTGAAGGAGCAGCCGTGGGTAAAATTACTCGATTTGAAGCAACCCACCCCTTTCACACAGGAGAGATCCGAATCATTGATTTTTCCATCAAACCGGTGCTGGATCAAGAAGGAAACATCGCTTTTCTCATTCCCGAAGGCCGGGATATAACCGATCTGAAAGCCTTTGAGGCCGATAAGATCAAGCTGGAAACAAAACTTCACCAGGCCCAAAAGATGGAATCCATCGGCACCCTTGCCGGGGGAATTGCCCATAATTTTAATAATATTCTCATGAACATCCAGGGCCGGGTCTCCTTGATAAAAATGGATAAAGCCCCCACCCATGGAGACCTCAAGCACCTGACAAGCATTGAAAGTGCCGTCCAACGGGCTGTAACACTGACTCGTCAACTTCTGGCCTTTGCCCGGGGGGGAGAATATAAGGCCACGTCCACAAATCTCAATACACTCATTGCCCAGGAAAACCGAATGTTCGGCGAAACAAAAAAAGAGATTCGTATCCATGAATCCTTTGATAAAAATCTGTGGACCGTAACAGTGGATCATGGACAGATCCAGCAGGTTTTACTCAATCTTTATGTCAATGCCTGGCAGGCCATGGATCGGGGAGGGGATATCCGTGTTCAAACCAGCAATAAAATTATAACAAAAGAGATCCCCTCCTCCATGGAAAGCTGTGGCGGTATAGAGATACCCTGTGGTAACTATGCCATCATTTCTGTGACAGATACGGGAAGCGGCATGGATAAAGAGACCGCCGGTAAAATTTTTGATCCTTTTTTCACCACAAAACCCCCTGGGCAGGGAACCGGCCTGGGGCTGGCGTCGGTTTACGGGATCATCAAAAAACATGACGGATTCATCTGTCTGGTCAGTGAAAAGGGCAATGGGAGTACGTTTGACATCTATTTACCAGCTACCCCCAAAAATAGGGTTTCTCCGGCATCTTCCCAGGGAACCGTCAGCGTTGTCTCTGGTGAGGACTCCATCCTTCTGGTGGATGATGAAAAAAATATTTTGGATGTGGGACGACTAATGCTGGAACGATTGGGATATCAATTATTTACCGCTGAAAATGGTAAAGATGCCCTTGAAATTTATCGCACCCACCAAAACGACATTGATCTGGTAATCATAGACATGATCATGCCGGAAATGGATGGTGAGGAAACCTTCAATCACTTAAAAAAACTCAATCCCGGGGTCAGGGTGCTGCTGGCAAGCGGATACAGTTTGAACCTTCAGGTGGCTGAAATTCTGAAGCAGGGCGGCCGGGGCTTTATCCAAAAACCGTT
>CAYSSE010000571.1:0-2647 GCA_964433355.1 uncultured Desulfocicer sp. | reverse complement strand
GGATGAGGATGAGACCCTTTTTCACTTTGAAGCCCGGCACGATCTCTCACAGGGGTTGAAGGGCATTTTTTTGCCGTCGTTGTTTGTTTTACGCCAGGGGAAAAAAGTGTGGTTATACAGCCAGGAAACCCATTTATTGAGTTCTTTAGATGTCATAAAAGATACGCTGAGGCAATTAGGAGATTATCTTGCTGGATATGTCTCGGAAGTTCAAGATAATCGAGCGAAACGAGCTGTTGACAGATGGAAGGAAAGGGAAAAAAGGGTCGATGAACTGTTTTGAAACAATATGGATGTCCAGTGGATGCTGTGGCTGCCTGGGGGGCAACGCATGGTCCAATTATTATACTCAACACTGGCGCCGGGAGCAGAGCGGCTCATAGTCATGGACTCAGAAGTACCTTGGCACATGAAATCTGTCATTTGTTGGTTGATCGTCACGGCATGCTTCCTTTTTCAGAAGTTCTCGGCGGGTACACGCCCTTATACCTGGAACAAAGGGCTAATGCCTGTGCTGCTGAATTTTTGATGCCCAGGCAAAGTGCCGTGAGAATAGTGCGTCAAAGCAGTTCATTCATTGGCGCTTTAAAAAAATTAACAGAACAATACGAAGTCAGTTTTGAGATGGTTGCCTTACAGATCAAAAATTCCAGCCTGTTTTTTGATTTGAGAGAGGAAGACAAGGGAATAATTCAAAGATATACAGAGCGAACTAATTGAGAACTTTGGGGTCGCGTTTGATTGACACAGGTTTGTATTCACGGCGGCGCAGCCGCAGTAAAAACAAACCTGCCCTCTGTCCAAAAAGTCGAGAAGCCAACACCCAATACCAGCACCCGTAACAAGGCTCAAAATCCTTAAACCCCGCTTTTTACCCCCCAAAAGTGCGCTCTAAGAGCAAAAAAACCCCTTCTTTGAACCCATAACTCATTAATAACAATCACTTGACTGGGGCAGACCCCCCATATAACCGCCTCCTGTCCGAGAACCCCAGGCGGTCCCAGCGAGAGCTCAGTAGACACATGGGTGTGGCCCTGGGCAGTGTCAATTATTGTCTCACCGGTCTCATTGATAAGGGCTACATCAAGCTGGAAAATTTCCGGCACGCGGACAACCGCCTGGCCTACGCCTACAACCTTACGCCCGACGGCATAGAGGCAAAGCTCCACCTGACCTACCGGTTCCTGAAGCGCCGCTTGGAAGAGTACACCGAGATCAAGTCCCAGATCCAGACCCTGAGCACCGAGCTGGCATGGATAAATGGGGTCTGACCCAGATAAGTATATGTATTTTAAATACATATTGTCTAAACTACAATCAAATAAGACCTTAAACTATACTGTTAAATGCCAAAAAGAGGTGTTTAAGCTTTGACCCTTGGAGGTAAGCATGCCACGTAGAAAAAGAATCCATATTCCGGGCTTTTTATGGCACATTACCCACAGATGCCATAAAAAAGAACACCTATTAAAATTTGAAAAGGATAGAAAAACTTGGAGAGACTGGCTTTTTAAAGCTAAAAAACGTTATGGTCTCAGAGTTATTACCTATGCGGTTACATGCAACCATATCCACCTGCTGGCCGTGGACAGTGGGGAGGATGTCATTTCCAAAAGCATGCAGCTATTGTCCGGCAACACAGGCCAGGCCTACAACATCCGGAAAAACCGCAAAGGTGCTTTCTGGGAGGATCGTTTTTATACCACTGCCATTGAAAATGGGATTCACCTGTTAAGATGTATGGCGTATATTGAGTTGAACATGGTTCGAGCAGGAGCAGTAAAACATCCAAAGGACTGGGAATTTTGCGGATACAATGAAATTTTAGATCCCCCCAAGCGATATCGACTGATTGATCGAGACGTCCTGCTATCCTGCTGTGGCATAACCGATCCGGATGAGTTCAGGACATATTATGAAGATTTGGTTGCGTACACCTTGCAGCATGGCAGCTTGAGTCGCGAAAGTTTATGGACCAACAACCTGGCAGTGGGAAGTCGCCAATATATCGAGCAAAATCAGGACAAATTTGGAAGACAATATAAGATAAAGGCATTGCCAGCACCTGCTTTCAAGGTTAACCAATATGGTCAGATAAGGGTCAAAAACGATTCGAATTCCAGGGAAAATGGTGGCATCGAGGATTATGTGATTAGTGAACCTCAACCTGCTTACGATGCTTATTTTACCCCTGAAAACTGGACTCTAAGGGGTGATAATTCGATTTTTTGGAATGATTTTCCTTTAACAACAGAAGTTTGACTGGGTCAGACCCCAATATACCCCTTGTTTGACTTGAATGCCAGGGATTATTATAATATGGATAACCCGGTGGTGAAAATCCTTTTGCCCAAGATGAAGTATGAAAAGCACGAACGGATAGAGGTCATCCGCCAGGCATACAAGGGGCTGTTTCAACTGGCTACCAGAGGGCTTTTTGACAAATATGTGGATTTTATCGATGTATATTCAGAAATAAGTGACCAGGAACAGGAACAGCTTTATGAGACCATCATTCAACATAAGGAGACGGCCATGTTAGCACAATATATTAAAGAAAAAGGCAGGCAGGAAGGCAGACAGGAAGGCAAGCAGGAAGGCAAGCAGGAAGAAAAAAGGGAAAGTCTACTATCTTTTGTTCGCCGTT
>CAYSSE010000570.1:0-2655 GCA_964433355.1 uncultured Desulfocicer sp. | reverse complement strand
AATGAAAGTCTTTTAATTCCAGCATGTTGGTGAGACTTTCTTATAAAAAAAAATACCGATAGCAGAGCCCCCGACGTTTTTGTTCCGGTTGGGTAGCGGGTATTATGCCATTTTTATTATCGAGATACACAAATGGAGCAATATCCCTTGTTCAAATTATGGTTAAATAAATTGGAGCGCCGCATCATTGACATCAGCGGCAGGGAACACCGGGCCCATTTTTTTTCCCTGGAAAGCCTTTTGATATTGATTTCCCTGGTATATCAGATGGTGACCACCTTGAGAGTCAGGCTTTATGATCTGGGCATTTTAAAACGTCATCGATTTCCCTGTCGGGTGATTTCCTTTGGCAATATTGTGGCCGGGGGCAGCGGAAAAACCCCCATGGTGATGCATGCGGCTTCTCTGCTGACTTCCATGGGGCTTGGGGTGGTTGTGATCACCCGGGGATATGGCGGTACCGCCGGTAAGTACGGTGCCGTGGCTGGAGATGGTACCCATTGTTTTCTGGGCCCCAAAGAGGCCGGTGATGAACCGTGCATGATGGCCTGCCGGAAAAAATACCCCGTTATTGTAGACCGGGATCGGGTTCGGGGGGCAAGGCGTGCCATGACAAAATTTTCTCCGGATGTGATTCTTTTGGATGATGCTTTTCAGCATTTGTGCATCCACCGGGATCTTAATATTGTACTCATGGATGCCACAGCTCCCCTGGGAAACGGGAAAGTGCTCCCGGCGGGTCGCTTAAGAGAATCTTTCCATGCCGTGGAAAAACGGGCTGATCTTGTGATGTATACCCGCTGTTTAAGGGGAGAACTTCCCCTTGAAGGTTCATGGAGCCGGGGGAAACCGATTTTCATGACACAACATGTATCCTTTTTGTATCGCTTTATTCAACAGGCGCACCCCTTGTCAACAAAAGACCCATCACTTGCCATGCTCACTGGCAGAACCGCTGTGGTTTTTTCCGCTATTTCGGACAATGGGGGATTTTGCCGTTCGGTGGAACAGTGCGGAGTGAGGGTTCTGGATCATTTTTGTTTCAGGGATCATCATCAGTTTGATGCCCGGGAGATCAAAGACATTCTCCACCGGGCAAGTGCTTTGAAGGCTTCCCTGATCATCACCACGGAAAAGGATTATGCGCGGTTAGGATTTCCTGAAAACTGGCCCGTGGATCTGGCGGTGATGGGGGTAAAAATTGAATTTATTGAAGGGGAAGATCAATTCAAATCCCTTCTTTTGTCATGCGTTAACAGGTGAAAAACGACAGCGGGCAATCTGTTCATAGACCCTTTCCGGATCAATGCGGTCCATGCACCGGGGATGGGGGCACTCCCGGAGGTTGCACGGTGAACAGTCCGTGGATGCCATGATTACTTTTCCAGCATAGGGGCCGGTGCGCCGGGGGGTGGAAGGGCCAAAAAGGGCAATGGTAGTTGTACCCAGGGCCACGGCAAGGTGCATGGGGCCCGTATCACAGCTCACCACTCCCTTGGCATGGGAAAGGATTCCCGTCAACTCCCGGAGGGTGGTTTGTCCGGTGAGATTGATCACTTTACCGGTGGCCTGGGTTTCCACCATTTTCCCCCGATCCACATCTTCGGGGCCCCCGGTGATCACTGTGGTTATGCCCAGTTTCTGTTGGATCAGATCTGCCAGAATGGCAAATTTTTCTGTGGCCCACAAATTGGCTTTTTTGGTGGCTCCGATGTTCAGTACCACATAGGGCCGGGGCAGGGCCTCCCTTGAAAAGGGATGGATGGAAATGTTCCACTCAACGGGTGACTCCGGGATCTTCAGATGGTCACAAAAATCAAGATATTGATCCAGCATGTGCTTACCGGGATCATTGGGAGCAATTCGGGTGAAGGGAAAAAGCCAGGCAAGTTCCTTGCATCGTTTTTTATCAAATCCCAACCGGTGTCCGGTTCGGGCTGCCATGCAGAAAAAACCGGATTTCAGGGTTCGCTGGAAATCGATGGTCAGATCATAGTGATCCCGTCGCAGGGTGGTAAGGGTTTTTGTTAGCCCTTGTTTGTCATTGCGATCAAAAACAATGGTAGCATCCACTGCCGGATGATCCAGAACCAGGGGCAGGCTTAACGGGGCCACCAGCCAGTGGATTTCTGCATGGAAGTGGTGTTTGAGTCGGATCACTGCAGGCAGGGTATTGATTACATCCCCCAATGCCCCCAGCTTGATAATAAGGATTTTCATTTTTTTTTAAATTTTTTCCTCGATGATTCAATTTTGCGATCTGTGAGAATGGATGTGATCAGCTCTTGTCTTTGTTCTTGGGTTGATATTTCCAGCGGTTGTGCAGCCAGAAATATTGTTCTGGATACTGGTTCACTATTTTTTCTATGGCTCGGTTGTAGTTCTGGGTATTGATCTGTAGGGTTGTCTCTTCATCCCCGGTGTCCACAAAGGCAATTTCGGGCTCAATGACAATGAGATAGGTATCCCCTTTTTGAACCAGAAACATGGGTACCACAGGTGCGCCGGTCTGGAGGGCCAGGCGGGCCATGCCTTTGTTGGCATAGGTTTTTCTGCCAAAAAATTCAATGATGGCTCCCTTATGGGGTTTGGTACTCTGATCCATGAGGAGAAATGCTGAGCCCTGGTTTTCCAGGGTTGCAAGGATACCGGTCA
>CAYSSE010000569.1:0-2656 GCA_964433355.1 uncultured Desulfocicer sp. | reverse complement strand
CGCTATTCTGTTCTTCACCTGCAAAATAGATGCCAACCGTCGTTTGCGCTCATAGCTTCATATGACCCCAAAAGTAATTTACAGTCTTTTGGAAAAAAGCTCCTACAAATGGGTAATGATCAAAAAAAGTGTAAAGCACTTTTGAAGGATGTCTACTTTTTAAGTAAATCTAATATCATATATACTGTTTTAAACAACATAATAAACACACCATAAAGAATGCAATTTCATCAAACATTAAATGGGTGAAGGTATTGTTATGGTGCAATTGTTCCAATTATGGCTATCCGGATCAGTTAAAAAAAGTCTCTCTCTCGTTTGCTTTCCCCTTGATCAATGCCATGAGGTCACCCACAAGAACTTTCATCTCATCGGCCTGGTCACTCATCTCCTGGGATGCAGCGGCAGCGGCTTCCGCATTGGTGGCACTGCGCTGGGTCACTTGATCCACGTCTGCAACAGCCATATTGATTTGCGCCACCCCTTCTGCCTGATCGTTGGAGGCAGCGGCAATGCCACTTACAAGTCCCCCTACTTTACCAAGTGAAGAGGCAACATTTCCAAAGGCCTCATTGGTTGTCTCCACCAGTCCCGCTCCCCGGTTCACTTTGCTGACGGTATCTTCTATGAGCTTGGATGTATGTTTTGAGGCATCTGCAGCCCTCATGGCCAGACTCCTCACCTCATCTGCAACCACTGCAAAGCCTGCCCCCGCCTCTCCGGCCCGGGCCGCCTCCACCGCCGCGTTCAACGCCAGCAGGTTGGTTTGAAATGCAATTTCATCAATGGTCTTGACAATCTTGGAGGTCTCTTCACTGGATTTTGCGATGTCATCCATGGAGTGGATCAAGCCCTTCATGGATTCGTTTGCCACCCCTACAATCTGGGTGGTTTCCTTCATCAACGTATCTGCCTGATGGGCATTTTCTGAGTTCTGCCTTGTCATGGAAGCAATTTCTTCAAGGGAGGCGGAGGTCTCTTCCAGAGAGGCAGCCTGCTGTGATGCCCCAAGAGAAAGGCCCTGACCGGAATCAGAAACTGTCCTGGACGTGGCAGCGACCCTCACAGCATTGTCATCCAGCGAGCCCGCCACCCGATTCAGGCGTTGATTGATATTTCTAAGAATCGCAACGCCCAGAACAGAGGCAAAAACACCCCCCAGAAGACTCACCAGAATAAGGGCTCTTACGGCAAGGGCATACTTCCTGTCACTTTCCATCTTGTCCCGTTCCATGTCGTCGCCGTTCATGGTTAGCAATTTTTGTATCAAAACTTCACATTGATCTATCAGTGACTGGCCTTCTCCCGAAGAAAGCCGCAGTGCTTTTGCATTTCCGTTTTCCCGGATCAAGACCTGAATGGTATCTCCTATGGTTTTAAATCCGGCCCACTCTTGTTCAAATAGCTTGATCACCGCTAAATTTTCTCCGGAGGCAAACAGCTTCATCTCTGCGGTTTTTATTTCCAGTGCTTCCCTGGCATCCCCAATCAATTGTTCATATATCGCCATACCCTCCCCGGTGGTTTCACCGATCAGGGTTTTTTCCGCGCGATGTATGGACAGAATATCCTGGATAATTTTTTCAGATAAAAATGCCAGCCGGATGGAATGATCTGCCTCATCTCTTGCCATTTTTGAACTTTCATCGTTTAACGCTTCAAGACGATTCAGGACATCTTCTGCACGGTTATATGCATCACGCCCTTCCCCGGCAGAAAGGGTTCGTGATTCCACAACGATTCCCATGGTGGCAAAATCAACCACCTCATTGCTGATTTTTAAAAATTGTTTGTACGCAGTTTCAAATTCATCAAAGAACACACGACTCTCTCCGGACAGCCGCATTTTAATCTGTGCGGCAGTGTGGTCGGTTGCCTTAATGTTATTTTCATGGATTACTTTATATTTTTTTATGGCCTGACGGTCGTCTTCCAGAATCACATTCTTCTCTGATCTATGAATTTGAAGCAAGTTCTGAACCAGTTTTGAAACCAGACGCCCCTGCCTGACGAACCGATCTTCAATTCTTGAATTTTTTTCTGCAAACGCATGGTTCGTTTCAGAGATAGACGTCAATATCTTTGCGCAATTCTCATAGGATTCCTGTCCTTGACCGGATGATAAGTGGGCGGCACGCACATTCGAATTCAACCGTGCCAGAGCCTGAACCCTTTCATGAACCCCGAGATATTGATCCCATTTTTCGGAAAATTGAACCAATATCGCCCTGCCAGAAGTATCCAGAAGTGCGTTCAGTGCCGTCGTTTTTTTCAAAAGTTTCGACTGAATTTCAGTTATTTCAGCGGCAAATGCCGCCATGTCATCGTCCGTTTTTGACAAAATCATATTTTTTTCAGATCGATTAATCAACAGCAAATCCTGGTTGATCCCCGCACCCAGCTTTTCTTTTTCGGTTGAAACAGAGACCAGAAAATGAATTTGATCGTTCATTTCCGACATTTTCCCAATGCTGACCAACAAAATTATAACACTTACAAAAATCAAAATCGCCATAACAGCATATATTTTTTTATTTATGCTCAAACCTGTCATCGGTATCGCTCCTGATTGAATTTTGGCGGATACGCCTTCATGAACGGTTTTTCATATGTTTTTGTGGCAAGGAAACCCCTATCCCTTTAGGGTAGGGGAGGA
>CAYSSE010000568.1:0-2658 GCA_964433355.1 uncultured Desulfocicer sp. | reverse complement strand
ATCCAATGGCTTACCCAATGTCAGTTTGCCGGGTACTATGTGGCCCTGGATAAGGGCTTTTACAAAGAAGAAGGTATTGATCTTACCATTATTCCGGGCGCATCGGATATTAATCCCATCCATTTGGTCTCTTCTGACCTGGCCGACTTTGGAACCAAATGGTTGGCGGATTTTTTGGTTGCCAGGGAAAATACCCCCGCATTGATATCCATTGCCCAGATTTTACAGAGCAATGGATTAATAATGGTTGCAAAGGCCGCATCCGGTATCAAAATTCCCCGGGATTTCATTGGTAAGCGGTTGGGAATATGGTTTTTTGGAAATGAAACCCAATTTTTTGCACTGATGAACCAACTTGATATTCCCCTTGATCAACTCAATATTGATGCACTCAAGTGGAGTATCAAACCCTTCCTTGATGGCAGATTTGATGTGATAACTGCTATGAACTACAATGAGTATTTGCGCATACTTGATGGTGGATATGAAAAAGAAGCGCTTAACATAATAGATTTTTCGGAATATGGGTTGAATTTTCCCGGACAGGTCATTTTTACAAAGACTGACATCCTGGAAAAAAAGCCGGATTTATGTGAACGGATGGTACGGGCTTCGCTTCAGGGATGGGCATGGGCAATGAATCATCCGGAAGAAGCCGTGGATATCGTCATGAAATACGATAAGACAAAAAGTTTAAAAAAAGACCTTCAACTCAAACAAATGGCAGCGGTCACCAGACTGATAACCTATGGTAACAGGCCTTTGGGATACCATGATCCAGACCAGGTTGAGTTTGTTGCGAGTCGTTTGCTTGAGCATAAGGTCATTTCCCGACCACAGATTTTATCGGAGATATACACGAACCAAGTCTGGGAAAAGGCCCACGCGGGCATGGAAAAATAGAGGCAGCGAGTATTCTATATTCGAAAAACGATGTTGACAGCGGTGCAAAAACTAACACAGAGCGTTATATATGAATCAAAATAAAATCTACGCAGTGGTAACTACCACTATTGCGATGATACTGACCGCCGTTATTATTACATCAGTCCAAAGCTGGGTTTCCGTTCAAAAAGCATTTGGAGAATTAAACACTACCTACACGGCTATTTTGAACCATGTTTGTGAGCTTCCCCTTGATATTTCACAGGCACGGACAGAACTTTTCCGATATATCAATAACTACGAACCCTCACCCTCTCGCATACAAAGGCATGTCCAGCAGGCTCGGTCAAATTTAGCATGGATAACCCGACAGCAGCTTCCGCAAAACAGCAAGGAACTTGCAGAGGGTCTGCTGAAAAAGACAGATGCGTTTGAAAACAACCTCAGTCTGTTGAAATCGTATGCGAACAAAGGAAATTCCATTCAGGTGTTGCTAACAGCCAATAGACTCACCGGTCTTGGAACAACCATATCCTCTTTGTCCTACACGCTTAAAGAGACCATTCAAAAACATATCCTCCATAAGAACGAACTATCGCAACAAAAAATTTTAAACAATCACGCGCTGTTTTCTGTTATTTCTATTGTTTTTATCATGTTGCTCTTGTGTGGCGTACTATTTTATAACCGAATTCTCCAGGGACAGGTTCAGAAGCGAACTATTGAACTACAGGCCCGGTTACAGGATCTTTTGGAGAGTGAAAAAGCGCTCAAGATCAGTGAGGAAAAATGGCGTTCGCTTACAGAAAATTCCCCTGATACCATCATACTTTCTGATTTAAACTTTGATATTCGGTACATCAACCGCGCAATTTGTAAACAAATGCCCGAAGAGATTATCGGAAAATCCATCCTGGATTTTGTACCCCCGGATCAGCATTCAGGATTTACGGATACCGTTGGGCGTGTCATGCAAAACCACAAGCCGGGTCGGATTGAGATCCGTTATGATATCGTGGGTGGGGCCTCGCAGTATTTTGATGTGCGGATGGATCCTGTATTGGATAAAGGGGGGGCCATTGAAGGGCTTATCAGCAGCTCCACTAATATCACCAATCGCAAAAATGCAGAAAAAACATTAAGGCACTCGGAAGAAAAATATCGAACAATGATTGAACATTCAAATGATATGATCTGGATACTGAACAAATCGGGTCAATTTACATTTTTCAATGAAAGAACAGAATGGGTTACCGGGCTAAAGCTCAGTGACTGGATTGGAAAATCATTTGCTCCCCTCCTATTGGAAGAGGATTTGTTCATGATAAATGATGTTTTCCAAAAAACCATCAACGGAAGAACCGTTCAATATGAATTAAGACTGAAACAACATGAGGGAAAGATTCTCACCGTTTCCGTAAATACAGCCCCCATATTGAAAAATGGTGAAATTACCGGGATTGTGAGTTTTGGCAGGGACATCACCGAACAGCGCAAGCTTGAAATTCGGATGCAACAAAGCCAGAAACTGGAATCCATCGGAACGCTTGCCGGCGGTATCGCCCATGATTTTAACAATATTCTTTCTCCCATTATGGGGTATGCAGAGATGTTGCTGGAGGACATTCCAAAAGACAGTCCGTTTCGAAAAAAACTCAGCGGTATTCATTCAGGGGCTTTGAGAGCAAGGGATCTGGTTAAACAAATCCTTGCATTTTCAAGGCAGGAAAAAAGTGATTTGAAATTGATGAGAATCCAGCCGGTTATTAAGGA
>CAYSSE010000567.1:0-2661 GCA_964433355.1 uncultured Desulfocicer sp. | reverse complement strand
GGGGGGGGCTCTGCTGAGGTTGCTTGGACACTTCATTTTCATATAAAAAATTGACGAACATCAGGCACAATATAATGTATGATAGGCTATCTGAGTAAATACATATTGTGTGTTCATTTGTAAAAATCGACTAAATCAACAGAGTCATGAATTAAATCTTGTTTCCAAGGAGGCCATGGTGTGAACAATCCTTACATCGTTAATGTGATTTTCCCCTTTATCATGGCTATGCTGGCTATTTTTGTATATGTCCACAATCCTGGCCGGTTGCAAAACCGCGTGTTTCTAATCATCGGGGTGTGCGCTGCCCTGTTTATTCTGTCTATTTTCATGGGCTATTTTTTTGAAGATGCACCGGAAATCACCACATTATTGAACCGTCTGGCAGTGATGTTTACCCTGTTCCAGGTGGCCATTCATCTCTATTTTTCAACGATTTTTCCGGTGATTTTGATCCCACGTCTCCTTGTTTCCCTGGTTGTGATTTGTGGGCCGGTGCTGCTGCTGGCCCTGCCGGTGGTCTTTACGGATCTGTTTGTGAAGACCATGGTGATCCGATCTATGGATCATCATCTGGTCATGATCCGGGACACCGGTTTTTTTTATAAAAGTGTTTATGCGCCCCTGGTGATCCTCTATATTTTGTCGGCCTGTGCCATGTTTGTCTGGCAATATCGTGCTGCCACCAGCGGTATTGCCAGAAAACAGGTGCTTTACACGGCCCTTGCCATGGCCGGGGGCGGGGTGGTGGCCACTGTTTCGTGCATTGTCCTGCCGCTCATGGGCATCACCCGGTATTACCAGGTAGGTCCCCTTTTCATGGCCCCTCTCTACGTCACCACCATGGCCATTAACATTGTCTCCCTCCGGGCCATGGATATTGATCAGTTGATGGCAAAGCTTGCCCTGTGGGGAATGTCAATCCTGGTCATCATCGCTCTCATCGGGGTTGCCATGGCAGATATTCTGGCCCATCCCCATCGCTACAATGTTGCCGGGGCCACCTTGTTGCTGCTGGTGTGTTTCATGGGGGGATTGGTTTACATGATGCTCATTCAACCCCGCATCAGCCGGTGGCTCCAGCGCAAATCCCATGGGTATGCCATGACCGTGGATCAATTTCATGACAACATTCTCCAGCTCAAAACCGTGGGAGAGCTGGCACAATTAATCTGCAAAACCATTGATGATGTTCTCAAACCGGAAAACATCTCCATTTTTTTACGCCAATCTGGAAGTACCCGTTTTTCCCTGGAACAGGGGTACAAATATGGCGGATCTGAAATCATTGATGTTCAGAAAGATCAGTTGGGAGATATTCCCCGATTTGACATGGTCATTGAAAAGGAGCAGGTGGCCCAGCAAAAACAATATGAAATGTACCGGGAAACGGGGATGAATTATTTTTTAAAATTCACCTGCGTCATCACCATACCCATTATTTATGAAGATAAAATTATCGGGGTGATCAACCTTGGCCCCCGGTGCCAGGGATTTTACAATCGGGCGGAAATCACCTTTCTGGAAAAAATGATGAGCGGCATCAATGTGGCATTTTCCAATGCCATGCTCCTGGATCATATTGAAACCATAAACACGGCTCTTACCCGCTTTGTCCCTCAGAAAGGGTTGGAAATCATGGGGCATGAAAAGATCACCGACGTACAGCTGGGAGATTGTGTTCAACGGGAAATGAGCATTGTTTTTTGTGATGTCAAAGGGTTTACGACCCTGTCTGAGCAGATGAGTCCCCGGGAAAATTTCCAATTTTTAAATACCCTTTTAAAATGCATCAGCCCGGTGATCAGAGAGCATCATGGGTTCATTGACAAGTACATGGGGGATGCCATCATGGCCCTTTTCCCGGGATCTCCCCGGGATGGTATAGCCGCTTCCATTGGTATGTTACGGGTGTTGGAGCAGTACAACCAGGGAGTGGGGATGGATGGTAAATTTCCGGTTCAAGTGGGGATTGGTGTTCACACGGGCATGCTTATGCTGGGTACCATTGGTGAAGAAGAACGCATGGAAAGTACGGTGATCTCCGATGCGGTGAATCTGGCCCAGCGCATTGAACGGTTTACCCGGCTATTTGGGGTATCTCTCATTGTCAGTGAGGCAGTGGCAGCCCATGTTGGCAAAGATGGAAATCAAGATATCAGGCATCTTGGCCATGTAAAGGTCAAGGGGAAAAAAACACCTGTGTCCCTTTATGAACGATTTGATGCAGACCCTGAACCCATAAAAAAATTAAAGCATGAGACCCGGTCTCTTTTTGAAAGGGGGGTGGATTTTTATTTTGGCAATGAACGCTCCCAGGCTCTGGAGTGTTTTAATGCGGTACTTGCCACTGGATTGGATGATTCTGTCTGCCATGCATATATTAAAGGACATGCACGACTTGTTACTGGAAATAGTGGTGGTAGGGATTCTATAGTGCCGGTCATATGACTTGATACGAGAAATTGGCATTATTTTAACATAACTATCTATTTTGATTGAAAAAATATTTTTCAGCGAGTATCAGCTCATGTGACCGGCACTATAGGTAATGAGTATATGTTCTTATTTGTGTAGTAAAAGAAATGGTATAATGCCGCCCCCGGCGGCTGCCCTGACCGGAACGGGAACGTCGGGGGGTATTTTTGCCCTTTTAGGCTA
>CAYSSE010000566.1:0-2663 GCA_964433355.1 uncultured Desulfocicer sp. | reverse complement strand
TGAACATTGAACATGGCTGGGATGTGGATCGGGTGTTGTGGCTTGGCAAACAGCTAGAACGAACCATGGGGCATCGCCTGAGAAGTGAAGCCATGATAAACGGCAGAACCCTGAAAGAAGGCCACATGCACTATGCACGCCCCGGCCTGAAAAAACTCAAGGAAAAGCTGGGGGAAAAACCCAATCAGCTACTGCCCGAGGGATGGGTATAACTGCCACGGGCAGACCGTACTTTGGCTCCGGCCTGCCCACAACGAAGCGTGAAAGAATGTTAGGCTCGCCTACTCTTTCATATAAAAACATACATGGCAGTCACCACTGCCACAACTAATATTGGGTCGTAGACGCGGAGCCAAATGGCATTATGCCGCCCCCCCCGACGGGCAATGGGCCCGGCCGGAACCGTAGACGGCACAATTGGCCGGTTCCTATTACCCATCGGGGGGGGCTCTGCTGAGGCTACTTGGACATTTCATTTTCATATAAAAAAAGGATGCCAACGCTTCACCTAAGGAGAAGAGATGAAAAAAGAGGAACAAACACCCCACATTAATGTGGATTATTTTGAGGACCTCACCGGTAGTATCGAAGATGGTGCAAAGGGCGATGTTAAGGAAGTAGGGACACGCATTAAAGAGTTGAGGGAAAAAAAGGGCATCTCCATAGAAGATCTTGCCAACCTCACCGGATTTGATAAAAAGCGCCTTGAAAATATTGAAAAAGGCGTGGTTAAACCCCAGCTTGGAACCGTGATGAAATTATCCCGGGCATTGGACAGTGCCCTGGGACGTCTGGTATCTGGAACCGGGGACAAGCTTTACTCCATCACCCGCAAAGAGCAACGTAAAACAATCTCCCGATCCACCTCCACCAAGGGAGAAAAAAATCTTTATGCATACATGAGTCTTGCCCCTGAAGTCCAGGGCCGTCATATGGAAGCCCTGATTGTTCAGTTGGAAGCAAACCCTGCCAAAGATGTCTCCGTACACAATGGTGAGGAGTTCATATATGTGTTAGAAGGCACGGCCCTGTTGTACATTGCTGAAGAAGTCTTTGATCTGGAGCCGGGCGACAGTGTTTACTATCTGTCCACCACTCCCCATCAGATCATGGCAAAAGAAGGTAAGGCCACCATCCTTGCCGTACTTTATGAATAAAATCTGGTATCTGTTCAGCAGCACCCCATCTTCACCCATTCAGGCCTTCTCGGATAGCAATAGTATGCTTCGAGGTCCTGACTGGGCGGATATGGGGCACTGCTAAACAGATACTGAGCAGTGATTTTCCCAATTCTGGGGTGCTATCTGAATAGTTATAAAATTTGATCATCGAGTCAAATCAAGCCCGTGGATCGCATGGAAATAACGACGTAAAAGGAAGGCATGGAAACCGAAAAATCGGTTTTTCATCTCTAAATGGAGGATCAGACCATGGCAAAGTGTTTATGGACGCCATCGAAAGAAAGAATTGAGCAGACCAACATGTACCGCTTCATGCAGGTGGTCAACGACAAATATAAAAAAAATTTCAATGGCTACGATGCCCTCCATGAATGGTCCACGGATAATCTTGAAGATTTCTGGGCAACCATGTGGGATTTTGCCGAGATTCAAGCGTCCAAGGGGTATGATAAGGTAATTGATGATCCCACAAAAATGCCCGGAGCCAAATGGTTTGAGGGCTCAAAACTCAACTTTGCAGAAAACCTTTTGCGTCATAGGGATGATAAACTGGCCCTGATTTTCCGGGGAGAAGACAAGGTCAGAAGAACCCTTACCTACAAAGAATTGTATGATGAAACTTCCCGGGTGGCAGCATCCTTAAAGGCCGCTGGCATAAAACCCGGTGACCGGGTGGTGGGATTTGTGCCCAATATGCCCGAATCCATCATTGCCATGCTGGCTGCCACGAGCTTGGGGGCTGTGTGGTCTTCTTGTTCTCCTGATTTTGGCATTAAGGGCGTGTTGGATCGATTTGGTCAGACCCAACCCCGCATCCTTTTTACAGCAGATGGCTATTTTTTCAAGGGAAAACCCATGGACAGCCTGGAAAAAATCGCTGGAATCATCCAGGAGCTTCCCTCCATTGAAAAAATTGTGGTGATCCCCTATGTAAATGAAACCCCAGACATCAGTGTATTACCCAATGCTGTGTTGATGGATGATTTCAAGGCCGCTGCCCCGGAAGAGATTCAATTTGAGCAGCTTCCCTTTGATCATCCCCTTTACATCATGTACTCATCCGGCACCACCGGGCTTCCCAAGTGCATGGTTCAGAGTGCAGGTGGGGTTCTCATGCATCAAATCAAAGAGTTGATGCTCCACACGGATCTTAAAAAAGAGGACACCATATTCTACTTCACCACCTGTGGATGGATGATGTGGAACTGGCTCACCGCCTCCCTGGCCACTGGTGCCACCCTGGTGCTGTTTGATGGAAATCCCTTCCACCCCGGCCCCGATGCCCTGTGGCAAATGGCCGAGGAAGAAAAAATCACGGTGTTTGGCACCAGTGCCGGTTACATTGCGGCCCTGAAGGCCGCCGGTGTAAAACCCGGATCAAGTTTTAATCTTTCTTCCTTAAAGGCATTACTGTCCACAGGATCTCCCCTTTCCCGGGAAGATTTTGAATTTATCTATGATGAAGTAAAGTCAGATCTTCAA
>CAYSSE010000565.1:0-2701 GCA_964433355.1 uncultured Desulfocicer sp. | reverse complement strand
GATACCCATAAGGTAAGACAATCCACCAAAATCACATCCACATCCGGGGCCAGGAGTTCAATTTTCTCAGGAATATCCACAGGGATCTCCGCCGTCTGCCAGGACTCGCCCCTTTCTTGAATGTGTTTTTCCACCCGCTCCTGCATCTCCCCATCCGTGGGCACAGATGTTGCCATGAATATTTTTCTGTCTCCGGGCACCTGGTTGGCCAGGGCCAGGGCATGGCTGCTTTTTCCGCTTCGACATCCCCCAAGGATCAGGGTATTTTGCGTATCCATATCATTCACCTATCCGATTTAACTTTTAACTGCCCCCCCCCTTCCAGATCTTTGGTTTGGTGGGGGACAAATCTGTACATTTACCAGTTATTATTATGGGCAGGGATAGTTGACATAGATATCATCCATTGCCACATGGGTTTCAAAATGGGCACGGAGTTGCTCATAAATATCCTCTTTTCGTGACAACCCATCCGGGACATTCCCGGGGTCAATATTTAGACCGATGGATGCCAACCATTTGAATTTTATTGCGTCATAGTCAAACATGCCATGCATATAGGTGCCTGCCACATTTCCTTTCTTAGAAACCGCCCCCTCCTGATCCGCACAGAAATGCCTGTTCCGGGAGGTCACGTCAAACAGCGGATCTCCTGCCAGTCGGGTGGTCTGGCCCATATGAATTTCATACCCCTCTCCCTGGGCATCTCCCCAGGAAAATTGACTCAGGGTGGTTGTTTTAGGGGCCTTGAGGATCGTTCCAACACAAAGAAGGTTCAGAGCCGGGGTTGTACCGGGGTGATCTTCCAGACCCTGGGGATCTTCCACATACTCACCAAGAATTTGAAACCCCCCACAGATACCCAGAATATATCCGCCGGCATCTTCATATGCCGTCAGTCTATCCGCCCATCCAGATTGTCTGAGCCAATTAATATCGGACCGGGTATTTTTGGATCCGGGCAGGATAACCGCCTTAAACTTTGAGAGATCCTGGGGCTGTTCCACAAACACCACTTGAATCCCCGGGGTGTCTGCCAGTGCGTGAAAATCAGTAAAGTTAGAAATATGTTTGAGTTTAATCACGGCAATGGCAGGAACGCCTTCCACAAGCTTGCTCACAGCAGGGCACTGTTCAAGTTCAACGGAATCCTCGGCATCAATCCTGAAATGGTGATACCAGGGCAAAACCCCCAATACCTTTTTTCCGGTTTTTTCCTCTATCCAGTCACATCCCCCTTTGAACAGCGTAATATCCCCCCGGAACCGGTTGATGATAAAGCCTTTAACCATATCCCGATATTTCTGGGGCAAACATTCCAACGTTCCCACCAGTTGGCCAAAAACCCCGCCCCGGTGGATGTCGGCCACCAGCACCACATCGGCTCCGGCGTATTCAGCCATGCGGAAATTGACAATGTCCGAAGGCATGAGATTCACCTCGGCACAGGAACCGGCCCCCTCCATAACCACCATTTCATAGCGTTCCTGGAGTCTGTCAAATGCCTGGCATGCCTCCTTGAAATAGATGTCTTTTCTGGCGTGATATTCCACGGCGCTGCTGTTTTCAAAGGCCTTGCCGTTGAGTACCACCTGGCAACCCATCTCGCCTGTGGGTTTGAGTAGCACCGGATTCATGTCTACATGGGGGGCAATGCCGGCGGCTTCGGCCTGGACGATCTGGGCCCGGCCCATTTCAAGCCCTTCGGGGGTAATGCCAGAATTGTTGGACATATTCTGGGCCTTAAAGGGAGCCACATGAACCCCCCGGTGGGCCAGGGCTT
This sequence comes from uncultured Desulfocicer sp., assembly GCA_964433355.1. Lineage (GTDB taxonomy): Bacteria > Desulfobacterota > Desulfobacteria > Desulfobacterales > Desulfobacteraceae > Desulfocicer. The sequence continues at coordinate 918 of CAYSSE010000565.1, read as the reverse complement.
TGCAGATGGCAGCCCCCACAATACTTTTCCCCACGTCAGACCCTGTACCAAAAACCGCAATGGGTTTCATCTTTCTCATTTTTCAATCCCGACCCGTGCCTGGACACCTGCCTTATAATAGTGTTTGATTTCCGTCATCTCTGTGACAAGATCCGCCCGCTCCACCACCGCTGGGGTAGCCCCCCTGCCGGTGATGACAAGCTCCACATGCTCCGGTTTCATCTCTATTAGATCCAAAAGTGCCTGCTCTGAAAAAAGATTGCACATTACCGCCACGTTGGCCTCTTCTGCCACCACAAGGTCATGTTCTCCCTTTTCTAAAATTTCTTGGAGACGGGCATATCCTTTTTTACCGGCGTCAATGTCCTCGGGCGAAGGTTTGCCTTTAACAAATTTACCCAGGCCGTATTGTTCCACGGTGATGAGTTCATTGAACCGGCCCAGGGCTTTGATTTCAGAGTAGTCCCCTTTTTTTAAAAACTGGACAATGTAAACCTTGAGTCCGGCTCCTGCGGCCCTGATACTCAGCCCCAGGGATGCGGTGGTTTTACCTTTTCCATTTCCCGTATATACCTGAACATATCCTTTTTTCATGACGTCTCCTTTTTTCAAACTATCAAATTATTGTATCCTATTTAAATTCCAGGGTGGAGGTTGATGATATCAATGAATGATTTTTTAACCCATTGTTTTTATTAACACTGAAAATATATTTTTCCATATCAAACAATGTTTACCATAAAATTTAAACAGGATACAAATTATTGCCTGTCCCAATTTTCTATAACCAACACGGACAGATCGCATTCTGGACCCGGTCTGCCCACATCGAAAATTGGGTCGTAGACGCGGAGCCAAATGGAATCATGCCGCCCCCGGGGAGGGGTAATGGAAACGACCCGGAACTGTTAGACAGCC
>CAYSSE010000564.1:0-2710 GCA_964433355.1 uncultured Desulfocicer sp. | reverse complement strand
AAGCGAATATGGGGCACTGGCCAAACATTTACAGTACCAAGCCGAATATTTACGTACGGAAGGCCACCCCCCATTTTAAAAGGCTTTTGTGATTTTCAGGGTATTAAAGGTCATGCTCAGTTTTTGATTTGTTATCTAATAACCACCTAATTATTATGATAAATATCAAGGTCAAGATTTGTAAACTTATCCGTTAAGACTTAGATTCAATGATTTCAACTGAAGCCGCTGCCAGGCTCGTCAAAAAAGCAACTTCCCTGGCCCACTGGTCGCTGTTGGGGGTCTCAAGGATAAGGGGGATGTTGTCAAAACGATGATCCGCCATGATACGTTGGAACACCTCAATACCCAAGGTGCCCTGCCCCAGGCTTTCATGGCGATCCACCCTGGAAGCAAGCAACTTTTTCGAATCATTCAAATGCATCCCTTTAAGATATTTGAACCCGATGACATCCTCAAATAGCTGCCAGGTTGCTTTAAATCCTTCCACGGACTTCAGGTCATATCCTGCGGAAAAGGCATGGCAGGTATCAACGCATACCCCCACACGCCCTTTATCCTCCACCCGGTTGATGATTTCTGCAATCTGTTCAAAGGAATATCCCACATTGGTGCCCTGACCAGCGGTATTCTCAATCACCACAGTGACACCCTGGGTGACGTCTAAAATTTGATTCAAAGAGATCGCAATGGTTTCCAGACATTTTTGTATATGGGGTTCTGATGTGCGGGCTTTTGATTCCAGATGACTTCCGGGATGAAAATTCAGGGTATTAAGCCCCAACTGAGCGCATCGTTGGATTTCATCCAGAAAGGCATCTCTGGATTTCTCAAGGGCTGCCTTTTCAGGATGGCCCAGATTAATAAGGTAACTGTCATGGGCAAGCACCTGGCCTGGGGCATAGCCATATTGTCTACAGTTATCCTGAAATGACTCTATAACCTCCGGGGAGAGGGGCTTTGATTTCCACTGTCTCTGGTTTTTAGTAAAAAACGCAAAGGCAGTGGCTTTAATCTTATGGGCGTTGACCGGAGCATTGTGCACACCACCGGCGGCACTGACATGGGCACCTATGTATTTCATGGAGATATTCCTTTTTAATCGACGATTCCAGGCATCATGCCCGGTGCTGTTCAAAGCCTGGAATGGTGAACCGTTTTTCCAAAGTGTTCAGCAACCAGGTGGCAAGGGACACCAGCAACAGATACACCACCCCAACAATCGAAAAAACCTCCACATATTTAAAAGAGGCTGATGCCAGGATTTTCCCCTGACCTGTGAGTTCAATGCAGGTAACCATGTAAGCCAGAGATGAGTATTTAATAAGATAAATAATTTCATTGCCGCACCCGGGCAAGGCCCGGCGCAATGCCTGGGGAAGCACCACGTACACCACGGTCTGAAACTGGGTAAACCCAATGGAACGGGCCGCCGCGATCTGCCCCTGCTTGATGGAGAGCAGTGCCCCCCGGATGTATTCCGACTGATAGGCTCCGCTGCAAAGGGCAAAGGCCACCACCGATGCCCAATAGGGGCTCAGATAAATCCCCATGCGGGGCAAACCAAAATACCAGATATACAACTGAATCAACAACGGGAATCCCCGGAATAAAAGAACATAGGCATCCCCCAAAAATTTCACAACGGGATGGCCATAGATTCGAAGCGTGGCGGAAAGTACCCCCATACACACCCCGAAGAGGGCCGAAGGAATGATCAGGAGGATACTGATCCAGCTTCCCTGCATCAGTGCTGGCATGACCTCGTTTTGAATATACAAAAATTCATCCATGATCATTCACCGCCAATTTCGGCAATTCTGGAGCAAAAATCCCGGGTTCGGGTGGCGGCCCCATCTGCCAGCAACACCTTGGGAGTTCCCTGCTCAACAATTCGCCCCTTTTCCATGAAGATAATTTCGTCGGCCAGCGATCTGGCAAACCCGATCTGATGGGTGGCCATGATCATGGTCATCCCCCCCTTACCCAGATCTCGAATAACGGATTGCACTTCACCGATGAGTTCCGGATCCAGGGCCGACGTAGGCTCATCCAGCAGCATCACCATGGGATCCATGGCCAGGGCCCGGGCAATGGAGACCCGCTGTTTCTGCCCCCCGGAAAGCTGGGCGGGGTATTGATTGGCCTGATCCTTGAGCCCCACACGCTCCAGCTCCGCCATGGCCCGATCCGTTGCGGCTGTCTTTTTCATGCCCAGCACCTTAACCATGCCGATCTCCACATTGGCAAGGGCGGTGAGATGGTCAAACAAATTAAACTCCTGGAAGATCATCCCCACCTGACGTCGATGGGTACATAGCCCCCGTTTATTGGAGGGGTTGACGGTGTGTCCTGCCAGGGAAATAGTCCCCTTATCAGGCATGACCAAAAAATTGATGGTCTGAAGAAAAGTGCTCTTACCGCCACCGGATGGCCCGATGATTACCTTGATCTCGCCCTTTTGAATGGAAAGGGAAACATCACTTAATATGGTATTTTTCCCAAAGCTTTTGGTGATATGATCAATCTCCAGAATGGGATGACTCTCTGTTTTCATACGTTTCCTTTAGAAGGTGAACAGGCTCTCAGATCGTTGATTTCACGAATTAATAGTTGCAAACTATTCTCACATTCTTCATATCATCGTAAGTTCTCAATAACGGGCATGTCCTGCCGGACACAACGAATATTGGGTCGTAGACGCGGAGCC
>CAYSSE010000563.1:0-2711 GCA_964433355.1 uncultured Desulfocicer sp. | reverse complement strand
GCTTTGGCCACCATGAGCCATTCGTCATAATCGGTATCTTCCGGGTTGTAAAAGGCAGTTCCATCTCCCATGGCCGTTAATGCAATGTCAGGCAGCATTTCCTCCGGGACTCTCCTATTTTGATCTTTATCTTTAATATCTTTAAAACAGGTGGCATGCATTCCGTTGGTGGCGGTGCAGATATCCTGGTTGAACTGACGGATCCAGGCAATGGTTTTTAAGGCCCTTTGTTCTTCTGGTGTTTTTGCGTACGTTTCCGGGCCAGTCAGAACAAACAAAAGATCACCAATCCGATCTTCAACTTTATGAAGATTATACTCCAGTCCGTAGGGTAACAGAATGGCCATGCAGTTGCCGTGGGGGATATGGCAGACAGAGCCGAATGAATGTCCCAGACCGTGAACCATGGCAACCATGGAATTAGAAAAGGCGATTCCAGCAAGGGTTGCCGCCGTGGCAAGGGCCAGGCGTCCCTCTTTGTTCGAAGGGTTTGCAATGACATCAAGAAGATGTGTTCTTATCAAGTAGATGGCTTCTTTGGCATGGGCATCGCTTAATGGATTTTTACTGAGCATGGTACAGGCTTCCACGGCATGGGCCAGGGCATCCATGCCGGTTGCCGCTGTGATATGGGGGGGCAGGGTCAGGGTCATTCGTGAATCAACAACGGCGGCATCGGGAAACAGAAAGTAAGATGTAAACAACATTTTCCGGTTTTTATCATGATCGGCAATCACAGCAATTATGGTTACTTCAGAACCGGTTCCTGCTGTTGTCGGAACTGCTATTAATGGTTTTAATTTACGTTTTAAAGCACCTGCACCGGTGAACTGCATGAGATCATCTGCCTTTTCAGAAACAAGGATGTTGATCCCCTTTGCTGTATCCATTACCGAGCCACCGCCCAGGGCAATAATGCTGTCACACCCGGTTTCGTTGTAAATTCTGGCCAAACGATGCACCACGTTCACATCTGAATCTGGGGGGACATCGTCTTCAATGCATTTGATGGTAAGCCCTTTTTCCACTGCCTGAACCAGAATGTCCACAAGACCTGCTGCCTTGACGCCCTTGTCTGTTAAAATCATGGGATTGTTGGCTCCCATGGCAGATAAAAGCCTGGGGATTTTTTCCAAAGCATCATGTCCGGCCACGATATTGACACGACAACAAAATTCATAATAATCCGGTATGTACATAATAGTCTCCTTTATCCCTGGGCCATGGGCTGACCATCAAAGGAATGGATCAAAATTGTTTTGATTTTATCCGGGTCAACGTCAATTTTCTGCTGGCAGATTGCCTTGAAATAAGTATCCATTTTTTCCCAAGCCATACCCGCATCTCCCAGGGTTCTGGGGATAGCACCCTTGCTCAAGCCATACAAGTTATTGAGGATATTTCGAAGGGTCTGGGTGGCGGTAACACCGTGTTGACTGGATGGAATGGTACAAAATTCATCCTGGCCCAAAAGGGTCTGTAAAAGAAGGTCCATATCTGAATCTGTGCGGGGAAAAATCTCCAGGATGGCAGGCAGCACAACAAGCATGGCCTGACCCGGAGAGTCAAAACAGGACTTGGGCAGTGCATTTCCCATTTTAAATCCAATCAATGAACGAAAATTGGTTATAAGGTAGCCGGTAATAGCAGAGGCATGTACCAGGCATGATAAATGATATTGATCTTTTTTATCATTGGGGAAAATGGCTGTGTCTGAATAGGTGTCTTTATTGAGCAATTCAAAAAGATGAGTCATTATTAGCCTAACGGCGGTGGCGGCATAGGCCCTGGCTGGTGGGTTTTTTGACAAGGCCAACGTTTCGCAGGAGACTGCCAGACACGTTAAGGCGGCATTAACGATATTATTCAGTGTATCCCGGGCCATCATACTTTGATCGATCAGCGCTATATCCGGTGCAAGGCCGGGTAAATCAAAACGCTTACCATTAAAGAATGCGGTACAATCCGTTTCCCGGCCAGATCCAGCAGTGGTGGGAACATAGGCAAGAGGCATTAAGGGCAGGGCGACTACAGTGTGTTCATGGGATTTTTCCAATGCCTCCGGTCCCCAGGATACTGCCATATTCAGAACCTTGGCCAGGTCAACCACATGTTTGCCACCCAGGGCGATGATGCTGTCAAACCCTTTGTCAGTGAATATTTGATAACAGTTTTTCACTGTTTCCATATCCACAGAGCGCTCCCGGTCCAGGGCCGGATAGATGCCAAGGGTCATCTCTGATTCCTTAAACGCCCGGATCAGGGGCTTTGTGCAGTGAGACTCCGCGGCCTGGTTATCTTGCACAACAAAGGGTTTATGTGCCCCCATGCTGGACAGATCAAAGGGCAGATGGTCCAGCGCACTCTTTCCAAAGCTGGTTTTGGTACGACATAAAAAGGTAAATTCTGTTGGTTCCATACCCATCTCTCCTGTTTTAAAATCCAATAATGGTTCTGATTAAAACCAATGCCCGGTCCAGGGTATGGCGTTTAAATGACCACTGGGGGTAGCGTTTAATGGCCAATTTGGCAATAAACTTGGGCAATAAATAGACCTGTACAATATCCAGGATTCTGACGGCGGCACATGCCGGGGGTACATCACCGTTGACGCACATCCGATCCCGGGAATTGGCTGTGGGCGTACTTTCCATAAAGGTAAACAAAAGGAAAAAATGGGCCATGCTTTTCAGGGTCATCTGAAGATCCAC
>CAYSSE010000562.1:0-2714 GCA_964433355.1 uncultured Desulfocicer sp. | reverse complement strand
GGCGTGGTCTACCATGCCAACTATCTTAAATATTTTGAAAGGGCCAGGGAAGATGTCATTGGTATTGGGGAGCTTTCCCGGCTCTGGCGTGAGGAGGGGGTGGGATTTGCCGTGTACCGGGCAGATCTCTTTTTTCATGAGGGAGCGGTATTTGGAGATACCCTGGACATTCGTACCCGGTGGGATAAAGAGAGTCTTTACAGGGTCATATGGCACCAGGAAGTGTGGCGGCCCGGAGGGGAAAAACCTGCTGTCACCGGAGAAATTCATTTGGTGTGCCTGGACAGGGACAAAAAACTCAGACCCCTTCCCGAGATCTCTCCCCGCTGAGAATGCGTCCCCTGATTTGTCATCCTCGCTTCGGGTTTGAAAGTTGAGTTCCCTGTTGACTCATCTGTTTGTCACAGGTACTATCTATGCCTTAACTAAAATTATATGGGGTAAAAAAATATGTGTCTTGCAGTCCCTTCAAAAATAGTTGAAATTAAAGAAGCCTTGGCAACAGTGGATGTAGATGGAGTCCGACGGGAGGCCAGCCTCCTGCTCCTGGAGGATGTTAAAGTTGGGGATTACGTCATTCTCCATGCCGGTTTTGCCATCAGCAAAGTGGATGAAGAAGTCGCAAAGCAGGCCCTTGTGGATATGCGCAACATGTTGGATGCTGTGGACACTATGTCCAATAAAACGATGTGATGTCCCCACATGGATATCAATTGCACCATTTCAGCCAGAAGGGTGACTATTTCCGGCATTGTGCAGGGTGTTGGCTTTCGACCCTTTGTTTTCCAGCTGGCACATCTCTATAATTTTAACGGAGAAGTATCCAACACTGCCCAGGGGGTTACCCTGGTGGTGGAGGGCACCCCTGAAAAAATAGATGCCTTTTGCCAGGACATTGTAAAAAAAAAACCACCCCTGTCATCCATTTCTGGCCTGGAATCCACCCGGATTCCAGTGCGGGGATATGTTGATTTTACCATCCGCAGCAGCAGCAGCAGCAGCAGCGGTGGGGAGGGGGAACGGTCGGCATTGATCTCGCCGGATGTCTCCATCTGCGAGGATTGCCTTAAAGAGATGACAGATGCCACAGATCGTCGATTTGAATATCCTTTCATCAATTGCACCAACTGCGGCCCCCGGTACACCATTATTAAAGACATTCCCTATGATCGACCCCAAACCGCCATGTCCTCCTTTGTCCTGTGTCCGGCATGCCAAAAGGAATATGATGATCCCATGGATAGGCGATTCCATGCCCAGCCCAATGCCTGTCCCGTGTGCGGTCCCCATACGTTTTTGGTGGATCATGGGGGGCGAGTCGTTGATTCTGGACCCAGAGATGCCATTGAAAAGGCGGCTTTGCTGTTAAAGCAGGGGCATATTGTTGCTATAAAGGGGCTGGGGGGATTTCATCTGGCTGTGGATGCCACCTGCCATGATGCGGTGAGCCGCCTGAGAGATGCGAAAAAAAGACCAGATAAACCCTTTGCCCTGATGGCCAGATCCATCCAGGATGCTGCTTATCATGTTTGCATCTCCCCCGAAGAAAAAGAGCAACTCATGTCCCGCCATCGTCCCATTGTGTTGTTGCAGAAAAAGGATGTTTGCCATGGGCAGAGCGTTGATGGCAACCATGGGGGAGGGGAGGACAGCTTGCCGAATGGCATGTCTTTCTTAAGCTCTGCCATTGCCCCTGACAATTCTTTTTTTGGCATCATGCTACCCTATACCCCCCTTCATTACTTGCTTTTGGCAAAGGGGCCATCGATACTTGTCATGACCAGCGGCAATCCCAGTGGAGAACCCCTTTCCATTGATAATGATCATGCCCTTGCCGCCTTTTCCCACATGGCTGATTATTTTCTCCTTCACAATAGGGATATCTATTTCCGGGCTGATGATTCCATCATGCAGGTGCAAGAAAAGATGCCCCGGTTTTTCCGGCGTTCCCGGGGATATGCCCCCCTGCCTGTTTTTTTGAAACAAGCCATGCCCCATGTGCTGGCCTGTGGGGGGGGATTAAAAAGCACCGTGTGCCTCACCCGGGAGAACAAGGCGTTTTTAAGCCAGCACATTGGCGACCTTGACAATGAAAAGGTTTTTCAATTTTATCGGTTCAGTGTGGATCATCTCAAGCGGATTCTGGATATTTCTCCTGAAATCATTGCCCATGATCTTCACCCGGGATATCTGAGCACCGTCTGGGCCCAGGAGCAAAAGGGGATTAAAACTATGGCCGTGCAGCACCACCATGCCCATGCGGTGTCGTGCATGGCAGAAAATGGCATTGTGGAGCCGGTTATTGCCATCACCCTTGACGGCACAGGTCTTGGCACCGATCGTGCCATATGGGGCGGAGAGATACTCACCTGTACCCTGACTGATTTTAAGCGCCGGGTCCATCTCAAATATACCCCCATGCCCGGAGGGGATACTGCGGTACTTGAACCCTGGCGCATGGCTGCGTCCTACCTGTGGCGGATCTGGGGGAATGATTTTCTGGAGCTGGACATTCCCCTGATTCACCGGGTGGGACGGGATCGACTGCATTTTATGACCACCATGATGACAAAGGGGCTGAACTGCCCCCTGACCTCCAGTTGCGGACGGTTGTTTGATGCCGTGGCATCCCTGTTGGGTATCCGGGATAAAATTACCTTTGAGGGGCAGGCAGCCATGAATCTCCAGGCGGTGAGCCGCACAGAAAAAAATCG
>CAYSSE010000561.1:0-2719 GCA_964433355.1 uncultured Desulfocicer sp. | reverse complement strand
CCGGTTCCTATTACCCATCGGGGGGGGCTCTGCTGAGGTTGCCCGGAAGTTTTATCTTCTAATAAAAAGGTCAGCCGACATGCCCGCTACGGAGCAGATACTTTCAGCAATAGAATATATTAAGGCTATCGACTGACCTGTGGGCTTTAAATTTTTGGTTTACGTTAACGGTTTTCCTTGAGTATCGGTTGGGGAATAGGCGGAAATCCCACTTTTTTCGGTAGCAGGAAGATTTTAGCCAGCACATAGTAGCACAATCCTGAAAAGACAGATGCAGGAAGTGCTGCACCGCAGACCCGAAAAATACTCTCAATATGGGGGACACAGGTCACCGGGTTATAGATGAAAAGGGAGAGCATTGTTCCCAAGGCACAAGAAATTGCAAATGGCACATTAAGACCTTTCCAATAATAATAGGCACCATTGGGGCTTACATTATAGATTTCATTCATATTGATATTCATCTTCCTGAGAAGTATATCAACCACCCAAACAACCCCAAGTGGACCCAATAAAGCACCGTAGAAAGCTACAAACGTTCCATAATGGTCGTATGCGGCGGGAATCAGGATCAAAATACCAACCAGCAGATTTATGGAAAGCGCCTGTAGCCAAGAAAGTTTTGGCCAAACAACCCTTGCAGTCAGGGCAACAATATACATGGTACAAATGCCTGAGAAAATATTGGCAACCCCCAGGAAAATCATGTACAAAATTACCCAGATCCCCCCAATCTCTTTGAGCAGGTAAACCGGGTCTGTAACGCCAGCCACAAGACCACCTGCTATTGCTGGAATACAGGCAATGGCCCATATTGGACCCCAGCCCCACCAGGTTCCATAAAAGGCTGAGGTTTCCGTCTTCGCCAATCTACAGTAGACCGCAAAGCTGAATGGCCAAGAGAAACCGAGGCCAACATTCATCTCGACTGCAATCATAAAACTTGTCCAGGGATCATCATGAAATCCTTTGGGAATAATTTGCACGATATGATCCCATCCGTAATGGGCAAAAATTTTGTATGTCATCAATGTCAACAAGGCTAAAATGAGCGGAGTCACCACTCTAAATAAAATTTTTAATATTGCTGCTCCCTTCCATAAAATCACAAAGGCAATAGCCAGGGCAAAAAAGGACCATAGTTCTGCGTTCCTCACTACGCCGCTTGCGCCAATAAATCCCATAGATTCAGACACAGTCCTGCCGAACATGACAATGGGAATTGATGTCCATCCAATATACATGGGTGTTGTGACCAGCACAACGATTAAAATTGTTCCTAATGGGCCAGCCACTGAATTGGTGATAATTCCGTTGTCCAGCCCCCACCTCGCAACGAATGGACCTATCAGGGCATGCATCAGCAGCGGTATGGAACATCCAACCAAGCATGCAATAATTGCCAGGGGAAACGGTGTGGCCATTCCTGTCCACGCTCCCAGAACCAGCATCCAAGTGGCCACACTGAATGAAACCTGGATTAATATCATATCGGTCATGCTCAACATACGTTCGTTGGGTAAGGTGGGCATTCTGCTTTTTACAACTTCTGCACGCACCATTTCTTCAGTGGTCTGCTTGCTCATAATAGTATTCCTTCCTGTACTTGAATGATAAATAAGGTAATTCCCGATTCAAAACATATCCATACCAAGATGTCGGGCATTCACCTGAAGCGATGTCAACGTTCAGCGATATATCAGCTTGGGAAATATTTTGGAAATATGAACACCCCCCCCCAAATGAATAAGCCAATAAGTAAAAATGAGAAAATAATAGCCGGTATAATTTTCTGTATTGTAAACGGTTCAACTTCACATTCGGAGGTTCCAGGCGAAAAATCATGGTAAATATCAATTCTTCTTTGTGTTTCGATTTCTATCATTGAGGCAAGGTCGTCAGATTTAGCAGGCATATCAGCTCCTTAAGTATGTATTGTTTTTGATAAAATTTTAAAAATATGAAAAGTCAAATCATTCGGTTCAAATATATAAAGGATCACTTGATTAAGCCCAACTGTTGGTAGAATCCATACGCATCATAGTAATCTCCTGAGTAAGCGATTTTACCTTCTTTGGGTTTCATCAAAGTCAATCCGCTGATTTTAAATGACCTGTTCGTTACTTTTGTTCCGTCACTCCAATCCCCAGCGTTGGTACCGGAAAAAGTCCAGATAACATTACAATTCGTCTTTTGTGGATCATTTTGAGCTCCTTTTGGAAGTACCTGTGAAATTCAGGTGTAATTAGGCACACAGCATCATTGATTAATAATGATCTATGCTATAGGTATATGGGTTAAATGCAAAGTATATACCATATAATACTTAATGTCTGAAATGCCCGTTTATCGGTGATCTGAACAGGTGGAATGTCGTGGTAAATGGAAATCAATATGCAAGGTTGCATATTACATTGTGAGGATGATATCTTTTTATAGTAGTGAAGATATCTCTTTCAAGAAGAAAATTTCATTAATTATTATTAATTTATCATTATTGGTAATATTATTGTTGATACCTATGCATAAATGCATAGATATGCATTTATGCATTCTTATAATAATAAGATCAGATTTGGCTTTTTTACATAAGAATCAATCTAATGGACTGAAATCATAATGATTTTAATTCTTATTGGCTTATATAGTCACACCAGGTGAACTTTTTATTAGAAAATAGAACTTCCGGGCAACCTCAGCAGAGCCCCCCCCCGATGGG
>CAYSSE010000560.1:0-2720 GCA_964433355.1 uncultured Desulfocicer sp. | reverse complement strand
ATCTCCATGGAAACACCGGCATGGGCAGGATCTTTGGGGCCTGGACTGATGAGAATGTAGTCCGGTGACATGGCAATTGCCTGGGTGACGGTTATTTTGTCCGCCCGTTTCACAACGATGTCCAGGTTGAAACGGGTGAACATCTGCACCAGATTGTATGTGAAGGAGTCATAATTGTCAATCACGAGCAGTTTGGGAGATGGATTATGGGGTATGGAAGGGCTGGGGAACATCTTTTCTCCTACAGTAAATATTCGGGTTGGGAATGTAAATGTTTGGCAAGTGCTCCATATTCGCCTATTTGGGACTGCGTAGCATACTAATGTTAGGTGAGCAGGCTCAAATAGGTGAAGATGGGGTGCTGGCCGAATATTTACCTCCTACAACATGAAATAGGGGTCTACATCAATGGACACCTTGACCTCTTTTGAAGCAAAGGCTTTTTTATCTGAGATCATCTGGGTGATTAGCTGGTTCAAGGCCGTTGCAGAGGGGCTTTTAACTAATAGTTGCCACCGGTACCGCAGGGCAATTTTGGGGATACCGGCCTCAATGGGCCCTAACATCTGGATAGCATGGGAGGGGGGCACCTTTTCCTGGATCAGGCTCTGGCACAGTTGCCCCACCATCAGGGCATGTTTTTCAACTTTATCCTTGTTGATCCCAGACATTTTCAACTGGATGATCCGGGAGACAGGGGGATAGGAAAGGGCCTGGCGAAAGGGAAATTCCTGGGTGTAAAATTCAATGAAATCCTGGTTTTTTGATGCCTCAATGCTAAAATGATCCGGGGTGTAGGTCTGCATGATCACCTTGCCTGGCAGATCCCCCCGACCGGCCCGGCCCGCCACCTGGGCCAGGAGCTGAAAGGTTCTTTCTCCGGATCTAAAATCAGGAAAATTCAAGGACATGTCAGCGCAAATGATCCCCACCAGGGTGATGGCAGGAAAATCATGACCCTTGGCCAGCATCTGAGTCCCCACAATGATGTCAATGGTGCGGTTCTGCACCTGCTTGAGGATATTGATGGTGGCCCCTTTTTTACTGCCCGTGTCCTGGTCAAGGCGGGCCACCCGGGCCTCGGGGAACATGACCTTGAGCATGGCTTCGATTTTTTCTGTGCCAAATCCCAGGGGCTTTACCCGGGAGGCACCGCAATGGGTACATTTTTTAAAGATGGTGGTGGCAAATCCGCACAAATGGCATCTATATTCATCAGCATCCTTGTGCAGGGTCATGGTGACATCGCAAAATTGACAATTGATGGTTTCACCGCAGGACTCACACACGGGAAAGGTGGCAAATCCCCGTCGGTTGAGAAAAATCAGGGTCTGCTCCCCCCGGGTGAGGCACAGATGGATCTCCCGGGAAAGCTCCGGGGTGATGATTTTTTCCGTTCCCCTGAAATCCTTGTATTTTTTCAGATCCACCATGTGAATTTTTGGCAGGGGGCGCTGGTTCACCCTGTTTTTGAGCTTCAATTCTGTGAATTTTCCCTGGCAGGCGTTGTAGTAGGACTGCATGGAAGGGGTGGCAGATCCTAACACCACGGGGATGTCACAAAATTTGCCCCGCACTACGGCAATATCCCTGGCATTGTACCGAAGGCCGGATTCCTGTTTGTAGGAGGAGTCGTGCTCCTCATCCACAATGATGATACCAATGGATTTAAGGGGGGCAAATATGGCCGAACGCGCCCCAATGACAATGGAAACATCCCCTTTAAGAATTCGGTGCCACTGATCCAGGAGTTCTCCCTTGGTCAGTTTGCTGTGAAGCACGGCAATGCGGTTGCCGAATCGTGCCCGGAATCGTCGTTCCGTCTGGGTGATCAGAGAAATTTCCGGCACCAGCACAATGGCCCCTTTTCCCTTCTCTTCTGCCAGGGAGACAAGGCGCATGTACACTTCGGTTTTACCGCTGCCCGTGACACCGGATAGAAGATAGGTGTGAAATCCCTGGTCCATTTTTTCCTGAACCTGATCCACCACCATCTGCTGCTCGTCGGTGAGGGTCGGTGGGATGTCCGGGATCACCGGTTCTCCCAATGGGTCTCGAAATACCTGTCGTTCAAAACGTTGGATATAGCCCTGGGTTTCCAGAATTTTGGCAAGTTTTGGGGCCGTGGGGATCTCTTTTTTTAATTCAGAAAGGGCAATCTCTCCGTCCCGGGCCACAAGATCCAGTAAAAGCTGCCGTTTGACAGAGAGCTTCACCGTGGCAGGAACCCCCTGAACATGGCGAAAAAAAGCCTCTTTTTTCATGTGGATCTGGTCTTTTTTTAATTTTGAAGAGAGTACGACCACCCCCCGGGCCGTCATCTTTTTCACCAGGGCATGGATTCCGGTGCTGTTTTTTGCCGAGGTAAATCCCTTGAGTGGCAGGGAACCCTTCTCTTTTAATGTCTGGAGGATTTCGCATTCCCGGGGGGTAAGTGTGTTAGTGGCAAGGGCATTTTCCCCCTCAGGGGTGATGCTGAGTACAGACACATCATACCTGTTGAGTCCCACGGGCAGGCCTGTTTTGATCACTTCACCCAGGGGGTGGATGTAATAATGGGAAATCCACTCAAACAAGGGAATCATGGAGGGGTGAAATAAGGGAACCTCATCGGGCAGATCCAGGATATTTTTTGCCTGGTATCCGCCGCTGTCCTTTTGGAATCCAAGGATGTATCCGGTGATCCTGCGGCGGCCAAAGGGCACCAGTACCCGCATGCC
>CAYSSE010000559.1:0-2731 GCA_964433355.1 uncultured Desulfocicer sp. | reverse complement strand
TATTTTATTTTTTTTACCAATACCTTGCTTTTTTCTTTTCCATTAAAGGGGATATCTTTCAGGCTTTTCCTTTCAAGTCGGTTCAGCAGGCACTGGATCACCCCTTTTAAATTCTTCTGGAACCAGGCAGGATTGCATCTGTTGACAGGTATGGTGCCGTTGGCGCATGCCCGCTGGTTTAAGGAAATCCCTTTTTGATTGGCATCGTGATTTACTTGAAAAAGGGTGATGGTCATGGAAAGTATTTCACCATTTCGATTATAACTGCCGGCCAGGAGCCACCGGGTGTTCATATTCATCTGATTTGCCACGGCGCACTTGTTTTTTCCCATAATCACCGATGCGAGTCTCTGGGACATCTCCCTGGAAAAGGGGAGCACGGCATTTTCACGGGTGTCCAGAAACCAGTCCGGCTTGACCAGGAGGGTTTCTCCCTTGAGATTAACGCCATTCTTTTCACAGGTTTTTGAAAGGGATCGGCACAGGTCCGCTGCCAGGTCATCCAGGGAATGGATGGTGGACTCCATATATTCTTGTGGGATGTCGTGAAGGGGGATGTCATAGCTGGCAGAGGAGAGAAGGGCGTTACCGGAACCGGTCAGGCTTAGCAGGATATTAAGGTTGTCCCCGGTGATGCCGTATCGGCCGGTAAGGGTGCCGATGCTGCCGGTGGTGGGAAGGGTATTGCCGGTATCACATGAAAATATATCCGAGTTGGTGAGGCTGTGCTCCAGAATTTTTTGCAGCTCTTCACCCACCACCATCTCATGGTCGGTGCCGGACGTCGGCACAGGTCTTTTTACTTTTATTTTTAATGAATTAGACCCTTGAAAATTGTCTTCCAGCAGCATGACCAAGGTATTGCCGATGCGGGAGAATTGGGGTTCAAAAAGGCTGTCTTTTAATAGGGAGCGCTCAATGTGGGTCTGGGCATGAGAAAGGTCCCTGGAATTTGCAGAACCCATCTCCCTGAATTTTACGGAGAGAATTACCTCGGTATCATCTACATGGTACGCGCCCAGGACCCGGATGGGTTTTTTTTCTATTTCCTGGGTGCTCAAAATGCCGCCTCTGCTGATTATTTCATTGGAAATAAAGTCGCTGACCTGTTCGGAAAAAGGGAGGTTCAGCCGGGTGCCGCTCTGGCAGAAATTGTTCGGTGTGATCTGGAATGTCAGCCCTGTTATGGGATAGTTCCGGTTAAGTTCAGCGACAATTTCCTTTGCCGCTTTTTCCATGGGTTTATAGGTGGTTTGGGGAGGTGCTGTGCCCTGGGAGCCATGGTTTGATACCACACATCCTGAAGTGAGGAGCACCGCAAGAAGGATGATTAACAAATGTGTCAAATAAAAAATCGTTTTAATTGCTTTTTTCAACATGGACTCCTTTTTGTTTCTGAATGGGATAGTGCATAACTCAGGAATTTACCGAACCTGAACAAGTAGGAACCAAATAGATGTTCTGATCCTCCTGCCAAAGTAATATGAACGTCAGAGGTAAAAATATAAAACGAAAAAATGAACAAAAATCAAGAAAATTTGAATTACCGAAGCGTGAAAATAAAATCCCCTTCACCCTCAAATCGTCCATACAAGGGCGTTTGGGTGTATTCAGATGCTTTTGAGACTGAGGGTCGCAAATAAGTACCTAATTCACTTGCCGTCACCGCACCATCTTTATTAATGTCAGCCATACCATTA
This sequence comes from uncultured Desulfocicer sp., assembly GCA_964433355.1. GTDB lineage: Bacteria > Desulfobacterota > Desulfobacteria > Desulfobacterales > Desulfobacteraceae > Desulfocicer. Next base: position 1,031 of record CAYSSE010000559.1, on the reverse strand, counting down.
AGCCCCTGCAGAAAATAGTTCGTAAACAACCCATTGCCTCCACGTTCCAAAACCTGCTCTCCCTTACCACCTGCGGTAATGATCTGAACGGCTCTCATGGAAGCCATTTTTTCTAAATATCGATCATCGTTCTCGGTTTGCACAATACCAATAGAACGGTTTAAACCAAGCCCTGAATAACATGAATCCATAACATACAAGATGTGTTTTGCAGAGATATTGGATGACAAAGTCTTGATTTGTTTCATTGAAATGGCTGTAGAAAGATCCCTTGTATCTGCATTAACTGGAATAATGTATCCCATCCGGCTCCCATCGGACAATGTTTCAGTTTGTCCATGACCGGCAAAATACACTATCACCCGATCTTCAGTTCCTATTTCCTTAACAAGATCATAAAATAGGGTCTGTAAAATTTTTTCTTTGGTTGCCTTCTTATCCAGGAGCATGTGAATTTTGCCAAAACCGGTCTTTATAAGGGTCTGTTTGACCTCATTGGCGTCATTAACAGCAAATTCAAGCGGTGGCCAATAGGTGTATTTGTTAATACCAATAACGATGGCAAAGGACTTTTTATAATATTTTTTTGACAAATCAATAAGTGTTTTATGGGGTTCATTCATTTCTTTGTCTTTTTGACAAATTAAGGATTGTTTTGAATAATTACCGACCCCATCCACCGATTCAATTATCACAGGATTTTCCCCATCGTGAAGTAATATTTTTGTTTTGAAATTTCCTTCATCATCAACAAAAATATTTTTTTCATTGACCCGTACAAAAGCCACACCATTGATGTCTTTAACTAACCCTCGTACTGAAATTTGAGATGCCTGAATGGTAATGATACGTAATCCCTGGCGTATTGAGGGTTCGTATAAAACAATTGTTGGACCCTCCTTATCCATAGCTGGATTATTATTTTGTTTCTCCAGAAGGTCTTTAGTCTCTTTAACTTTTTGATTGGGCATATAACTTACATACATCATGCCAATCCGTACCCGCCTGTCTGTTGAATCAATGGACAGGGC
>CAYSSE010000558.1:0-2745 GCA_964433355.1 uncultured Desulfocicer sp. | reverse complement strand
TGGCAGTTTATTTCAATCAGACGCTGAAGTATCTATAACCCTTCGGACAATTTCAGCAAGACGTTTCTGATCCATGGGTTTCATGATAAAACCGGTGGCCCCCAATTCAAGGGCTGATTGTTCATCAATTTTATTGCTATATCCTGTGCACAAAAGAGTTTTAATACCCGGCCTGATGTCAATCAATGCCTGGATGAACTGTATCCCTGTCATGTGGGGCATGGCCATGTCCGTAATCACCAGATCAAATTGTCCAGGATGGGCTTTGAATATCTCCAATGCCAACTCCGGGGACGTGGCCCCTTCCACCCGGTATCCCAGGCGTTCCAGTCGTTGTTTGCCCATGTCTACCAATGCGGGTTCATCATCCACAATCAAAATGCGTTCATTCCCCCTGGGCAGGATGTCATCCCCCTCAACCGTTTCATCCACAATGGCATTGATAACGGGAAAATAACTGAAAAAAGTGCTGCCCTTTCCCAGCTCAGTTTCAACCTTTATAAACCCCCCATGGCCATGGACAATACCATGGACCACAGCCAGCCCCATGCCGGTACCTTTGTCCACCTCTTTTGTGGTAAAAAAGGGATCAAACAGATGCTCCATCACATGGTCGGGAATACCATGTCCAGTATCGGACACCGTCAGTTCAACATATTCACCCGGTTCCAGCACCTGGTCTAAAAAAATCTGGCCATGACTCACCGTTGTATTTTGCAGCCCTATTTCCAACACACCGCCGCCCTCTTCCATGGCATGGGCTGCATTATTGCACAAATTAATCACCATTTGCTGCATCTGGGTCTGATCCGCCAGAATGGTATGACAATCGGGTGTAAAATTTTCTTTAAATTGAATCTGTGTGGGGATGGATGCCCGTAATAATTTAACCGCATCCTGCACGCAGGCACTCATATCCAGGGAACGTTTTTTATGCGATGTTTTGCGACTGAAGCTCAACAATTGTCGAACCACATCCCGCCCCCGCAGACTTGCCTTGCGTACCTCAGATAAAAAGTTATGGGTGGGATTCCAGTCCGGGAGATCATCCATGGCCAATTCGATATTTCCCAAAATGATGCCCAGAATATTGTTAAACTCATGGGCAATACCACCGGACAGGGTTCCCACTGCCTCCATTTTGTGTGATTGACGAAGCTGGTGTTCCAGCTTAATTTTTTCAGTGATATCCGTTGAGATGTGAATCACCCTGTCAATCTCGCCATCTTCATCAAGTACCGGAGTGCATGACACTAAATAATGGCCATCCAGGGTCTCCATGTGCATTTCCACCGTTTCAAAAGAACCGTTGTTTAACAAAGATTCCAGGGGACATCCCCTTGGCGCTTCACTGGTTCCATGGAAAATATCGTGGCAGATCTTTCCTTTGATCTGATCTTGGGTCAATCCCGTGACTTTTAATGTGGCCAGGTTGGCATTTTCTATGCGATGATTCTTGTCCAGAATCATGGCAGGGTGACCAATGGCATTAAAGATGTCTTCCCATTTTTTCCGGGACGATATAAGCTCTAATTCATATCGTTTCTGATCACCGATGTCGTGCATGATGCCCAAAATAAAAACTTTGTTGTCACGGGATTTTAAAGAGGAAGTGGAAATACTTACCTGCTTTTTTTCACCACTTTTGGTGATGATTTTCCATTCCTCATTGCTCATATTCTGCCCTTCCCGCGTGGCATTCATGCGGGTAATGGCTCTTTTTTGAACATCCTCATTGGGAGAAAGGGTCTGATACCACCCCAGACGATTGATTTCCGCTTTGGTGTACCCAGTCAATGTTTCCATTTTTCTATTCCACTGGGAAAATTTGACAAAGGGAAATTCATCAATACTGAAACACACGCAAATGCCTTGGGCAGCAGTTTCAAAAATCGATGAAAGCATGTCATTGTGTTCTTTCAATTTACCCTGGCTGCGGATAAGCTCTTTTTCTGCACGATCTCGCTTTTTGACCTCCCTGCCCAATCGTCTATTCCAGAACAAAATCATCCCAATGAAAACAACCGCAATGAGTAAAAGCCCCATAAACCATTTAACAACCATGGGTTTGGAAAAACCCACATCACTCTTCACAGCCAGCCATCGTCTTTGAATCTCCATGCGTTGCTGGGATGACATTGAGCCCATGACTTTATTGAGAATGGAAACCAGTTGGGGCCAATCTTTACGAACCCCCATATATAAATGATATTTTTCCGAAAATATGGGGGCCGCAATCTTCAAATTGCTCAGTCCATTTTTCTGAATCAAATAAGTTGCTGCGGCCAAATTGTCAATGCATGCATAGGCCCGGCCAAAAGAAACTGCCTGCAATGCCCCAAGAGGTGTTTTTACAAAATGGGAAATCAGGGGAATATTTTCCCGAGAGACCCATTCAAAGGGGGCAGTCCCCTTCACAAAGGCCACTTCTTTCCCACTCAAATCCTGAATCCCTGACATGAATGATGTATCGGTTCTGGCAATGATCACCAGGGGAAAGGAAAGATAGGGATTTGTAAAGGCCAGATACGTCTCACGATCAATGGTTTTTGCAGAGCAGAAGATTAAATCAATCTGTCGATCCTCTGCCCCTTTGAGTATCTCGGGCCAGGGAAGATTACTTTGAATCTCCACCTGCAAGTCAAGTCGGTCAAAAACAAATGAGATATAATCCCCAGCCATGCCCTTTAAAGTGCCATCTGCTTCATAATAACTAAATGGGGGAAAGGCCCTGGGACCTGCCAC
>CAYSSE010000557.1:0-2747 GCA_964433355.1 uncultured Desulfocicer sp. | reverse complement strand
ATTGGTCATTTTCAAAAACAGCAGATAGGTGAGCTGCTCGATATAATCACCCTGCGCCATGATGGTATTGATTATGGTGATTATATCGAGCAGCTCACCTATCTGCTGTTTTTGAAAATGGCCAATGAAAGGGGTATTGACCTTTCAAAAATGGAATATGAAGAAAACAAGAAAAAGGTTGAAATCGATTGTTCCTGGCAGCCGTTTACAGAAACGTCCGGCACCGATCTCATTGATGCCTTTGCACAGATCATGCGGGCCTTAAGCCGACAGTCGGGTTTGTTAGGCGATATCTTCACCCAGGCCATGCCCCGCTTTACCAACCCGGTCAACCTGAAAAAAGTCATTAATATGATTGATGAAGAGGACTGGTCTGCCATGGAGGTTGATGTCAAAGGGGCTGCCTTTGAAGGACTTCTGGAAAAATCAGCAGCAGAAGGGAAAAAAGGAGCCGGACAATACTTTACCCCCCGTGTGCTTATCAATACCATTGTCAATGCCATGCAGCCCGACCCCCGTTCTGCCAAAGAATATAAAATCTGTGACCCTGCCTGCGGGACTTCCGGGTTTTTAATGATGGCCTATGAATGGTTGATGGCTGAAACCAAAGGCGCTTTGGACCGAAAAGATGTCCTGCGGATCAAGAAAAACACCTACTTTGGCCAGGAACTGGTGCCCCGCCCCCGCAGGCTTGCCTTGATGAACCTGTTCCTGCATGGACTTGTCCCCCAGATTTATCTGGGGGACAGTATCTATGAACCCGAACGCGGCGAGCGGTATGACTGTATCCTGACCAATCCGCCCTTTGGCACCAAAGGGGCCAACCAGGCACCGGTGCGGGATGATTTTACAGTGAGTACCAGCAATAAACAGCTTAACTTTATCCAGCATGTGGTGACTATCCTGAAACCCGGCGGGCGGGCCGCCATGGTGTTACCGGACAATGTGCTGTTTTCCGATCAGGCAGGGGATGTGTTCAAATATTTGATGGAAGACTGCAATATGCATACGCTGTTGCGCCTGCCCAATGGAACTTTTACCCCCTACAGCCAGGGAGTAAAAGCCAATGTGATTTTTTTCCAGAAGGGACTTCAGACCGAAAACTGCTGGATATATGACTGCCGTACCAATATCCCGGGGGTCACCAAGAAAGACCGGCCTTTGACAGCCGATATGTTTACCGGGTTTGAAGAGTGCTACGGCAAAGATCCCAACGGCCAGTCCAAAAGAAAAGACCGGGGAGAAGAGGGGCGGTTCCGCAAGTTCAGCTTATCTGCCATAAAAGAGCGTCAGTATAATCTTGATATCGCCTGGCTCAAAGATGCCAATCTTGAAGACCCCAATTCACTTCCCGAACCACAGGTCCTGGCCGGCGATGCCATTACCGAACTCAATGCCTGTGTGGATGAATTGCAGGCGATACTGGATCTGCTTGAGGCGGAGGAAGCGGAATGAATGATCTGATCGGGAAAGACAAAGAATATTTTACCTTTATTCAAGAAATAAAAAAGCAAGTACAAAACGCCCAGATAAAAGCGGCTGTTTCTGTAAATCAAGAACTCCTTCAATTGTATTGGCGTCTGGGTCAACAAATAGTTGAAAAACAAAAACAAACATCCTGGGGAGATGGGTTCCTCCCCCGGATGAGTAAGGATTTACGGGAAGAATTTCCTGAGGTGAAAGGTTTTTCTCTTCGTAATTTGAAGTATATCCGGCAATGGTATTTATTCTGGTTTGCAACATCTTCAATTGGGCAACAAGCTGTTGCCCAAATTCCATGGGGCCACAACCTCGTTATTTTGAACAAAGCGCAAAGCTATGAAGAAGCCCTGTTTTATGTTCAGAAAACGATCCAGAATAACTGGTCCCGATCTGTACTGACCCATCAGATGGAAGGCGATCTGTTTAATCGAGAAGGGAAAGCCATTACCAACTTTGAGACAACTCTGCCTCGTCCACAATCTGACCTGGCAATTCAAACCATTAAGGACCCGTACAATTTTGATTTTCTCACTATCAGAGAAAAACATGATGAAAAAGAGCTTGAACATGCACTTGTGGAGCAGGTCACAAAATTTCTTCTGGAACTGGGGGCTGGTTTTTCGTTTATCGCCAGGCAGCATAAACTGACCATTGGCGGGGATGATTTTTACATCGATCTCTTGTTTTATCATGTCCGTCTGCATTGCTATGTGGTGGTCGAGCTTAAGACCGTAAAATTTAAACCTGAATTTGCCGGGAAGCTCAATTTTTATGTTTCAGCAGTTGATGGTGTTTTGAAAACCGAAAGGGATAATCCAACGGTTGGTATTCTTATCTGTAAATCAAAAAACAAGACGGTGGTGGAGTACGCCCTTAAAGATGTGCATAAACCTATTGGCGTGAGTGAATATATCATTACCCAAAACCTGCCGGATGAGTTTAAATCGGCTCTGCCGAGTATTGATGAGATTGAAGCTGAGTTGGGGGGTGGGGAATGAGAGAGACGCTTCCGAAGGGTTGGATTATTTCTTCACTTGGGAACGTATCCACCCACCCTCAATATGGATGGACTTGTCGCTCAAATAAAAAGGGTGCAATAAAATTATTAAGGACAACAGATGTTTCGAACGGGAAAATTAATTGGGAGCAAGTACCTTTTTGCGAAAAAGAGCCCGATAACGTTGATAAATATATCTTGAAAGTTAATGATATTTTGGTTTCACGTGCTGGTTCTGTTGGTATCAGTTATAGAATTTCAAAAGATG
>CAYSSE010000556.1:0-2752 GCA_964433355.1 uncultured Desulfocicer sp. | reverse complement strand
GGGAAAAAAGTCGGGTGGTTCTGGCAACCCTTCTGGGCCGGCCCATTAATTTTCTTATCCTGGATGAGCCCACCAACCATCTGGACATCCAGTCCCGGGAAATTTTGCTCATGGCCCTACAGGAATTCACCGGCACCATTGTTCTGGTGAGCCATGATCGCCATTTTTTGCGTTGCCTTGTGAATCGAGTCTTAGAGATAGATCGGGGGCAAATGACCGATTACAAAGGAGATTACGAGTATTACCTTTCAAAAACCGGTCGGGATCACAGGGAAATTTAAGGGCATGATTTTTTGATAGCAATTATAGTGCCGGTCACATGACTTGACACCAAAAATTAACCTTAAAATAATATAAAACTCATGAGTCCTAAGTTTTTTCACAACAGAATATCCTTTATTTTCAGTGAGTAAGATATTTTTAATATTTTTCAAATGATTTCTTTTTGGCCCTTTGTGCCAACTTTGTGCCAAATCTATCAACAAAAAACGTTAAAATATTATCTTAAAAATAACAATCCTAATTAAAACAAGTAGTTATCTTTTTATAAAACTTAGGACTCACGAGTATAAAAAAATGAGTTATGATTCAAAAACAGTATCAGGTCATATGACCGGCACTATAGTTCTCATTATCCCCACGTGATGGACAGTCACTGAAAATTCTGTTGGGGCATGTGTGGCAAATAGACGGGTCAAGCTTTGAAACAATTTCTGAGATGGCCAATTGTTTTGAGTCAAAAATGTGGTTTTCTCCGATTTCCAGAAGATAATCTCCCTTTTCTAAAAAATGATATACTTCACTGTTAATTCTGCACAAAAACAAACTTTTATTCAGGGTTTTGCGTCTCTCTGCCTCCTGAGTCAGCACCATGGCACCGGATACGTCAATATAGCTGATGCCCGTTCCCACAATAAGCAGATGCCGGGGGGCATCCTTGTCAATTTCTTCAAAAGTATGGGAAATATGATTGGCTGCTCCAAAAAACAGGGAGCCGTCAATGTGGATAATCTTAAGCTGGGGACATTCCGGTAGCGATTGGTCGATGTTCTCCTTCATGTGCCGCCCGGGATTTCCGGGGTCTGGCACAAGGGATTCAATATGGGGGTGTGAGGTCCGGGTGATGTAGATGGCAAGGGAGAGCAGCACGCCTGTGTAAATGGCAAATTCAATTTGAAACAAAAGCGTTCCACAAAAGGTGGCCACAAGGACCATGGATTCTGATCGGCTGCTTTTAAAAATATCCCGGATGTGATGAAAATCAATGAGTTTAAATGCCACAAGCAAAATGACTCCTCCCATGGCGGACAGGGGCAACCAGGCTGTCAAGGGGGCGATGAGCACAATGATGGCTGCAAGGAAAAGGGCCGAAGAGATGCTGGAAATCGGGGTTTTGGCACCGGATTCGTAATTAACCCCGGATCGGGTGAAAGAGCCTGAACTGGCATACCCGGAAAAAAAACTGCCCATAATATTGGAAAGACCTTGGCCGATGAATTCCTGGTTGCCGTCAATGTGTTGTTTGGAATGCATGGAAATGGATCGGGCAATGGAGGATGCCTCAATCAGCCCCAGAAGGGCCACAGCCAAAGCCCCCGGTGCCAGAAGGCGCAGAGTATCCAGATTTAAGTCCGGCCGTGACAATGGGGGAAGGTTGCCCGACAGAGACCCCAGAAATCTGACCCCATGGGAATCGCCTTTTAAAATAATGGCCAACAGGCTGCCCATGATCATGGCGATGAGCAGGCCCGGCCAATGGGGACGCCAGGTTTTTAAAATACCACCGCAAATTAAGGTGGTCAGGGCAATGCCCAGTTCGTACCCATTGATGTCACTGGTGGACGCAATGATAACGGACCAGGTGGACAGGAATGATGATCCATTTGGAATGTGGATGCCCATGGCGTATTTGAGCTGACCGGTGGAAATAAGCAGCGCGGCCCCGGCCGTGAATCCCACAATGACGGAATGGGAAACAAAATTAAGCACTGTACCCAGTTTGGCCAGGCCAAATATCAGTTGGAAAACACCGGCCAGAAAGGTCAATGATAATACAAGGGTGATATAATTGGCAGAACCAGGCTCTGCCAGGGGGCTCAAGGTGGAAAAAACAATGATGGATAATGCCGTGGTGGGGCCACTGATTAGATGCATGGATGAGCCGAAAAGCGCTGCAATAATAGGCGGAATGATAGCCGTATACAGACCAAATTCAGCTGGCAGTCCAGCCACCAGGGCAAAGGATACCCCCTGGGGAAGAACAATAAATGCCCCGGTGAGACCTGCGGCAAGATCTGCCCGCAGTGAGGAAAAATTGATCAGGTGAAGCCATTGTAAAAAAGGAAATAATTTGATTCGCAGGGGAAGTTTTCTGATTGGAAGTGTTGAGGGAGATGTGAATTTCACAGCCAACTCCTGTGCTTATGGTATGAGAACTTGTGGGTTTTGAATATTTTGGTAAGCCTCCGCCCAAAATTCTGGAATAATAAGAGTTTCATTTTGTTTGTTGTGGTGGGCGCTTATTGTCATATAGGTTGTATTATGTCATATTGTTTTTTTCAATACAACCACCAAAAACATTTTTCCCAAATATTCAAAATGATAGTTGTTCAAGTCCATTGAAAGAGGTTGACTCTTTATATCAACCCTGCAATAAGTCCTATTTTTTTCTTTAAGAAATACAGGAGGAAAGGTGTCATTTAAAAAAGGACAACGCTGGATCAGTCGCATGGAACCGGAACTGGGGTTGGGG
>CAYSSE010000555.1:0-2753 GCA_964433355.1 uncultured Desulfocicer sp. | reverse complement strand
GCATATTTCCACAGGCCACACCCGGATAAGGCCGCTTTGCGGTACCGCATCAAGGCAGCACGTGAATTTTTAACCAAACTGGGAGAAAAACCATGAAAGGAATGAATCATAAAGGCTACTATGCCAAAGTTGAGTTTGATCCTGAAGATCATATTTTTGTTGGCCGCATCATTGGCATTCGTGACGTTGTCAGCTTTCATGGCGAATCCGTTACTGAACTCGAAACAGCATTTCAGGAGGCGGTTAATAACTATTTGGTGGCCTGTAACGAGCTGGGACAGGAACCAAACAAGCCTTATTCCGGGAATCTCATGCTGAGAGTCCCGGCGGAAATTCATGCTGCGGTTGCCTCGTCTGCCGAAGCCAGCGGGAAAAGTATCAACCAGTGGGCTACCAATGTTCTGGAGAAGGCCAGTCATGCCTATTAATGCTTGGGACAGTTAACGTTTTGGGTAGCTCTTGCCGCCGGTTATCCTTATCTATGAGGCGGACAGACGAGACGGGGACAGATTTAAAAATCTGTCCCCTAAGCGCATAAAAAGCCTTCAAAATATCCAATCTTAAGTGGGTAGCCTAATACTGTGATGGAATCAAAAGAAAACCTCAAATGATTCAAAAATGATTCCTTAAGAGTTGATTTTTTCCAGCCTGGTGCAGGCGAATGCAAGGGAATCCATTTTTTTTAGTCGACGTGATTCACACCGGGAGCGTAAAATAATTTCGGGCGATGCCATGGTCTTTTGTATTGCCCTCTGAAGAGTGGCGGCATTGCAGTCCCTTCGATTGACCACAGAAGCAACCCCCATGGCTTTGGCCCGGGATGCCACCCCTGGCTGATCCCGCCCCCAGGGCACCAGAACCATTGGAGTACCCTGGTAAATGGATTTTATGACAATGCCGTGCCCCGCATGGCAGATTGCAAGGCTACTGACTTGCAGAGCAATACTGTGGGGGACATAACGTTCCATGAAGACATTGTCGGATAGAGTTGGAAACGGGAGTTGTTCATGGCCGGGGGGAAGGGTGACAAGTATCCTCACCGCCTGATTTTCAAGTGCGCCCAGGCTGGCCTGTACAATTTTTATCTCTTCCACCTGTGGGGCAGTGCTCAGAGATATTAAAACCCATGGGGGGCCGGGTTCATTAAGATATGCTGGAATCCGGGCAGGCATCTCCCAGAACAGCGGACCGGTATAAAAATGATTTGATGGAAGAGAGGCATGAACGTTGTCGAACATGGGGTCTGTGGCATGGAGAACCAGCGTCGCTTCCTGAAGGGGGGGAAGTAGCCAGTGTTCATACATCAACGCCCCGATATAAGAAAAATCCATTTTCCGGGGACGTGCGGTTGTATCTCCAAAATGAAAGCCAGGATTGACAAAACACCAGGGGCATTTAAATCGTTCGGCCATTACCCGCCCTGATTCTATACATAATAAAGACCCGAGTATGCAGTCCGGTTTCCATTTCCCCAGCTTTTTCTCCACATACATTGCCGTTTTTTTCGCCCATTCCTGTAGCGGATTAGGTGTCATGGAGGTAAGGGGTTCCCCTGTGGAAAAGATACGTTGAAGTACCGGGTTAAACAAGCCGGATAAATTAAACTTATGAGGAAGACACAAAGTTGAAAGGCCCGCCGAAAGTACGGCGGCCTTTGTGCCTTCATCGCACACCATCAACACATCATGTCCCCGGGCCTTCATACCAAAGGCCAGAGAAAGAAGTGGGGGCCAGTCTCCCCCGCCACAGGCGCTTATTATTCCCATGATTTTCAGGGGAGCAGTTGTACGTTCAGGGTGCATTTTTGAGTTTTCCACCATTAAGGGCTCCTTGACATAGATGACAAGATTAGAGTAATCTCTTTTATCTTTGATGTCGAGAAGCTTTTAACGGTCAAAGCATTACATATTCCAAGGGAAATTCAATGACAATAAAAAAAAATGGCCTTGAAAGAAAACTGGTTGAGGCTGTGTTGTTAAAATTGGGTATAGACGGTGTGTCCCTGTCCATTGATTTGGAAGGGCTAAAGGCTATTTATGGGGCGTGGTGCAAGAAAATATCCTTTGACAACATACAAAAACTTATTCATCTTGACTCCGGGAACCCGGCTCCCCTTCCCGGGGATAATCCCACAGAATTTTTTGAGGGATGGCTTCGATTCGGAACGGGTGGTACCTGCTGGGCTGGCAGCAATGCCCTTTACAGCCTTCTTTCATCCCTTGGATTCAAGGTCTACAGGGCCACGGGAACCATGTTGATCGCATCGGGAGCGCCCCCCAATCACGGAATTGTTATTGTGAATTGTGATGGAGAACGTTTTCTTGTAGATACCTCCATACTGCACGGCACTCCCATCCGAATAGACGATAACCTTTCCACAAAAATTGATCATCCAGCCTGGGGCATTGATGGCTATCCGGAAAAAGGGGACTGGTATGTCCGGTGTAGACCGTTTCATATGCTGGGTGGATGCACCTGCCGCATTGGTGATACAAACGCCTCCCATAACACTTTTATGAAATTGAATGAAGAGACACGAAAATGGGGGCCTTTTAACTATTCTCTTTATTTTCGAATTAATCAGGGGGACACCGTTACCGGCGTGGCATTTGGAGACAGATTTTCCTTTGATTCCCGGGGAAATATAAAGCGAACGGCCATGTCCCCTGAAGCGCATCATTTTTTTCTTTCACAGGAGATGGGCATCAGCAAGGATATTTTGGACAAGTTGCCTGCTGATAAACCGACACCCC
>CAYSSE010000554.1:0-2770 GCA_964433355.1 uncultured Desulfocicer sp. | reverse complement strand
GCGCCGGACTCCAAATCCGGATGCTGGGGGTTCGACTCCCTCCTGACCTGCCATTTTTATTTGTGGATTGTTTGTGTAAATTTAAGGGCTCATATCGGAATAGTGTGATTCCATGACAAAAAGCTTCACATAATTTTGTGATAACTCAATAATTTCAGAATATTCAGTTTTTAGAAAACTGTTTGTCTTAATGATTTTCACACTAATCCGCGATGAGTCAATTTAAGATAGAAAATACAGTGGGTTGTAAATTCGACACTGCTGTGTTTTATCAGGAGCGCTATGGCACGGTTGCAGAAAAAAAAAGTATTGTCAGATAAGGCTCGAAAACGTGAGACATCTCCAGGGATGCCAACCAGCGAAAATAACAGCCCGGCAGCGCCTCCTGTCAAAACGGGTCAGAAACGTGGGGATAGCCGTCCGGCAGCAGTTACAGTTCCTTCGGATCCCAATTTCATTCAAAAGGGGATGGAATTTTTAAGGGAAGTCCGTGTGGAGTTGAAAAAGGTGACGTGGCCCTCGCGTAAGCAAACTGCGGGTTCCACTGTTGTGGTTATCATTCTGGTATTTATTCTTGGTGCGTTTCTCGGGTTGGTGGATATCAGTTTGTCCAAGCTTGTTCAGATTGTTCTGGCATAAGATAGGGAGTTGAAATTGTCTCTCAAATGGTATGTGGTTCATGTGTATTCAGGCTATGAGCAAAAAGTAAAACTGGCGCTGGAAGACCAGATTAAAAACGCAAGATGTTCTGAAAAATTTGGCGAAGTCCTGGTGCCCACAGAACATGTGGTTGAACTCGTCAACGGCAAGAAGAAAGAGTCTTCTCGGAAATTTTACCCCGGGTATATTCTGGTGAACATGGAGCTCAATGATGAAACCTGGCATATCGTTACATCCACAGCCAAGGTGACCGGGTTCCTGGGGGGCAAAAACAGACCTGCGCCCATCAGTGAAAAAGAAGCTGCCGATATTATCCAGCGCATGGAACTTGGGAAATCCAAACCCCAGCCTAAATATTTTTTCGAAATTGGAGATGATATCCGGGTGACCGATGGTCCTTTTGTTAATTTTAATGGAACCGTGGAAGAGGTCAATCCGGAAAAAGGCAAGGTGAAGGTGCTGGTCAGTATTTTTGGCCGGGCAACACCTGTGGAGCTGGATTTTGTCCAGGTGACAAAAGTATAAAACTTAGAAACATTAACGTGTGTGTCAGGAGTAAAGAAGATGGCAAAAAAAGTGATGGCGCAGATTAAACTTCAGGTTGTGGCAGGAAAAGCCAACCCCTCTCCGCCAATTGGTCCAGCTCTGGGTCAGCATGGTGTGAATATAATGGATTTTTGCAAGGCATTTAATGCCCGGACAGCCAACGATGCGGGCTCGATTATCCCGGTGGTTATTACCGTTTTTCAGGATAGAACATTTTCCTTTATAACCAAAACCCCGCCAGCTTCCATGCTGCTTCGAAAAGCGGCCAATATTGCCAAGGGCTCTGGTGAACCTAATCGTAATAAAGTAGGAACGGTCTCCCGGGATCAACTGGTGGAGATTGCAAATATAAAAATGGAAGATTTGAATGCCAATGATGTTGACTCTGCTGTTAATATTATTGCCGGAACCGCCAGAAGCATGGGGATAGAGGTTGTTTAACTGTTATTCAAGGAGTGAGTGATATAAGATGCCTAAGCATGGTAAAAAATATACGGAAGTAATGAAAAAGATCGACAGGCAAGCACGATATGATTTTGATAAAGCTATAGAGATCTCACTCTCTTCATCCTTTGCAAAATTTGACGAAACTGTTGATGTTGCAGTGAAGCTGGGTGTGGATCCAAGACATGCCGATCAAATGGTTCGAGGGACAGTGATCCTTCCCAACGGTCTGGGAAAAGAGGTTAAGGTTCTGGTGTTTGCCAAGGGCGAAAAGGAAAAAGAGGCCCTTGATGCGGGGGCTGATTTCATTGGCAATGAAGAGACTGTGGAGAAAATTAAAGAGGGATGGTTTGGTTTTGACCGTGCCATTGCCACACCGGATATGATGGGAACCGTTGGCAAGCTTGGCCGAGTATTGGGGCCAAGGGGCTTGATGCCCAATGCCAAAACAGGTACCGTTACCTTTGAAGTAGCCCGTGCCATTGAGGAACTTAAGTCAGGTAAAATTGATTTCAGAGTGGAAAAAGCTGGTATTGTCCATGTGCCTGTGGGAAAAGCTTCCTTTGGTGTTGAAAAATTGGTTGAAAATGTCAAGGCTTTTATCCTAAAGATTGTTGCACTGAAGCCTGCTGCCAGCAAGGGAACCTATGTCCAGGGTATAACCGTTTCAACTACCATGGGGCCTGGTATCAAAATAGATCCACTTTTAATTAAATAAAATTTTAATTGTGCTTAATAGCGGGCATGCTTTATTTGTCATTGGAACCTATCCCCTGGGGGGTAAGCCTTTCCCCCTTCCTCTGTTTTTCGGGAATCATCTAAGGAAAAAAATAATTTTTTGTGATGGTGTAAAGGGTGTCCCCCATTTGTCTTGACTGCCCAGTTAGGGATTGATTGTTTTTGCTGGGAAGTTGAGTCATATAACTCAATATAGAAAAATAAATGTAACTATTCACTATCTGTTTAACAGTGCCCCCCATATTCGCGGACTCAGGATTTTGAAGCATACTAATGCTATTCAAGAAGACCTGAGTGGGTGAATATGGGGTGCTGCTGAACAGATATAAATAAATTACTGTTTGCCTGTCCAAGACAGTAGGTGCATAAAGCCTTGCTTTGT
>CAYSSE010000553.1:0-2782 GCA_964433355.1 uncultured Desulfocicer sp. | reverse complement strand
GCCGGAACTTATAATGGACAAACGAACCATTGCCAACACAAAAAGTGAAGCACTGATAAGGGAACTGCTGAAAACTGATTTTATCCTGACAATCACTGGATCTGCCGAGGCCATGCTGGCAAAGGGTGAAAAGGATTACCAGGCCTTCTGTTCCCATTGCCACGGTCCCAATATGGACGGGCTTGGCACCGTGGGACAGAGTTTTTCCCCCCTGCCCACAGACCTGGCTGGCGAGAAAACCGTCGCCATGAGTGATGGGGACTTGTTTGCCTTTATCAGCTATGGCGGCAAAAAAGCGCCTGCCCTGGCAAGTTCCATGTCTGTTGAAAGCCGGAATGCGGTTATCCGGTATATCCGACACATACAGAAAGCCGACCGCTGATCAACTTATACTTATCCAGCTCGGCTGGGTTAGGATGTATGATGTCCCCCACTCTGTATAACCCACATGTCCTAATGGACACAACGAATATTGAAAATGGTATTATGCCGCCCCCGACGGGCAATGGGACCGGCCCGGGACCGTAGACGGCCCAATTGGCCGGTCCCATTCCCCGCCGGGGGCTCTGCAGTCGGTACTTTAAGGCTGTATTTTCTTATAAAAAGAGCAGACAATGAAAACACAAGTTCCGTGCACCCTTTGTGGCCTGACTGTTAAGGTTTCTAAAGCTACGTCAAAAGAGATATTCTGCTGCCAGGGCTGCAAAATGGTCCATGCCATGCTCATGGAATCAGATCAGTACAAAGATACAAAAGACTTCAAGGATACTGACCTGTACAAACAATGTGTTGCCGCAGGTATTGTCCCGGACACGTCTATAGAGACATCGGCATCATGGGAAAGAATTTCTGAAACCTCTGCCGACGATTTATCCGGGACGGATGGGGAGGTTCCCATTGATTCCGATAATTTTTTGACCCTTAATCTCCAGATTCAAAATATGTGGTGTCCGGCCTGTGCATGGATAATTGAAAACACGCTTACCCGGTCAAAGGGCGTGATAACCGCCTCGTGTAATTTTTCCAGCGACCGGGGAAGCGTGATGTATGATCCCGTAAAAACCTCTCCGGAAAAAATTTATGCCACCATTGAAAAACTGGGATACCCTTCTGCTGATATTGATCAGACACCCCAAAAAAACAGAAAAGAATTTATCCGTATTTGTGTGACCCTGTTTTTAACCATGAACGTCATGATGCTCAGCTGGGCCATCTATTCGGGATTCTTTATTGAGCTGTCACCTCGTTCCGTTCAGCTTCTGGCCTGGCCGGTATGCATCATGGCCACCGTTGTTGTTTTTTACGGTGGATATCCCATACACAAACGGGCATTTGTGGGTATCACATCCGGATGGCCTGGAATGGAAGCCTTGATATCCACCGGATCCTTCTCCACCTATATTTACAGCCTGTTTCATTTTTACAAGGGAAGCATCCATCTCTATTTTGATGCCGCCTCCATGCTTATTTTGCTGATTCTCACCGGGAAAATGCTCGAACAGTCCGCCAAAAATAAAATTGCTGAAGGGTTGTGGGGCTTTTTTTCTCTGGTTCCCCAGAAAGTCAGAATTTGTGCAGAGCAGTTTCCCAGGGGGCGGTATGTTTCCATAAAGCAATTGTCCCAGGGGGACGCGTTTCTGGCGGAAGAAGGAGAGATCCTGGCTGCAGACGGCATTGTCACCAAGGGCACCGCCGTCATTGACGAGTCCTCCATCACTGGGGAGGCAAAACCGGCCAATGTCCGTCCGCAGGACACGGTCAAAAGCGGCACCCGGATTATTTCCGGCAAGATCCAGGTAAAAGCAGTGAAAGTAGGGGAGGAGTCAATTCTTGGCAGAATGCTTGCCATCATGGAAAACAGTCTTTCCGAAAACACCGCCCAGACCCAGCGGTTTGAGAACCTCTTAAAATTTTTTGTTCCATCGGTTATCGGGTTGTCTGTGGTGACCTATTTTTTCTGGGAACTGTACGGGCTGAGCTCATATGAGGCCTTTAACCGAGGGATATCCGTCATGGTCATTTCCTGCCCCTGTGCCCTTGGGATTGCCATTCCCCTTGCCCTTGTGGCTGGGGTGTCTGCTGCGGGGAAAAAGGGTATCCTGGTAAGGGATTTTGAAGCGTTTGAAAGCGTTGAAGGGCTGGATACCATCGTTTTTGACAAGACGGGAACATTGACCACGGGCCGACTTAAAGTGCTGGGCATGGACACGGCAAAAAAATTTCCTGCTCAAAAGGCCTGGCAAATAATCCATGCCATGGAACAAGGGTCGGACCACTATATCGCCCACACCATATCAGCTTACGCAACGACCCGACGAATACCGTTGCTTGATTTGGAAGATGTTATTTACCATTCCAACGGGGTCAGTTGCCGGTTTCAGAATAAATCTTATTATTTTGGGAGCATGGCTTTTGTGGATAAAAGCCATCAGGCAGACCCCTCTTTTGTTTCCCGTTCCAGGCAAGGAGCCCAGATCATATCAACGGTATTTTTATCTTTAGATGATACCATTGTCGCAGCTATCCATCTGGGAGATTCCATGAAAATTGGCGTAAAGACGCTTGTTGCAGATATTCATAAAATGGGGTTCTCCTGTTTTTTGATTTCAGGAGATGCTGAAAAAAGCACCTTGGCTGCGGGAACCTTTGTGCAGATCCCGGCAGAGCATACCCATGGCGGATTGCTGCCCCATGAAAAAGCCGAATTTATCAAACGACTTAAACAATCGGGCAAAAAAATTGCCATGGTGGGGGACGGCGTAAACGATGCGCCGGCCATGGC
>CAYSSE010000552.1:0-2786 GCA_964433355.1 uncultured Desulfocicer sp. | reverse complement strand
TCCTCAAACCGGTGATCCGGAAAGATATTGATGCGGCCATCCGCAAGGTATTAAAAGAAAAATAGGGGTGCCCATCTTATGATCAACTCCATATTTTGCTTTGACAATACACGGGTCATAATATGGGAATACAAGGCGGCTTTCATCCGAACTCTCTGGGAAAATATTATGAGGAAATTTTATAGCCTATCTTCAATTTTTATAATTGCACTTATGTTTGGATTCATTGCTATGGGTGCCCAGAGTAATGCCGCCACCGTAGTAGGAAAAGACATTGTCGACTTGACAGCCGAAGAGAGCGCCATTTCCCGCACGTGGACACCTGCCCTGGAAATCAGCCACAAATGGCTGGGACGGACGAGAGCCGAAACACCGGGAATTGAGTTGACATTCGAAGAGCGTGCCTACATTCAAAGCCATCCCAGCATCAAGGTCATTGGCTATCAGAAGCTGCTGCTCTATGGGTTAATCATTTTTCTGGTTATCAGTTTGCTGACTTTTATCCTTATTCGAATCCTGAAAAAGGAGAATATCGCTATTAATTTTGGATCGGTCTGGTTCAGGGGAATTGTACTGGCTGGTCTGACTTTTTTTGTTTTAACCGTGGCATTTGCAGGGTGGTATTATCTTGAACAGAATAAAACGCAAATCCAGCATAAAATAGATGAAGAGCTAAGAGAACAAGTATTGCTGAGCCAGGATCGCTTGAACCTGTGGCTGTCGGAAAGACTTTCTGATATGGCACGATTGGGGCGTGACCCTGCGCTTGCCACCATCACCAAGCGACTCCTTGAGGTTACACCTGATACAGACAGTCTTCTTGGTTCCAGAGAACTAAAGGATGCGCGTGCCTTTTTTAAAAAAGAAGACATGGATATTTTCAGCAATATCGGTTTTTTTATCATCAATCCAAATCATATCAGTATTGGCTCCATGCGGGACGTCAATATCGGCACTCGTAATCTCATTTCAGAGCAGCATCCGGAAATTCTTTTGCGTGCATACCGGGGAGACGTGGGGTTTGTGCCGCCCATGACATCAGATGTTAATCTGGATAATTCATCTGCTTTGGGAAATGATAAAAAACAACCCACCATGTTTTTTATAGGACCCATCATAGATTCCGCTGGAAACGTCCTGGCAGTAATGACCCTGCGGGTGGACCCCTGGAAGGATTTTACAAAGGCTGTTCATCCCTTTTGGGAGATGAAAAGTATTGAAACCTATGCCTTTGATCGCAACGGTTGGTTACTTTCCTCCAGCCGGTTTGAAAATCAGTTACGCAGTATAGGGCTGTTGGAAGAAAATCAAAGCAGTGCCTTGAACGTTCAAATTCGTGATCCGGGCGGCAATTTAGTTGAAGGGTATCGCCCCAAAATAAAAAGATCACAGCAACCCCTGACGTTTATGGCTGCACAGGCGCTCAAACAAATGCAGCAGGTGGAAAAGTCGCAAATCAAGCAAGGGCAGTCATTTGTTGCATCAAACATTCAGGGCTACCGGGATTACCGGGGAGTGCCGGTCTTTGGGGCTTGGATTTGGAGTGTGGATCTAAATATGGGCCTGGCGGTGGAGGAGGATATGGACGAAGCGTTGGCCTATTATCTCCAGACGCGAATGATGATCTTCAGCATCCTGGGCTTTACCCTGTTTTTGTCCGTGGGTGCCATTCTGTTCGTACTCATCATCGGCGAACGTACCAGCCGGGCGTTGATGCGTGCCCGGGATGAACTTGAGCAAAAGGTCACGGATCGCACTTCAGAATTACAGCAAAATGCTGAGCAATTGAATAAATACTCAATAGCATTAGAAGAACAAAAAACGTTTTTGCAATCTGTTTTTGATTCTATTCCGGATGTTGTTTTTTCCAAGAATCAGGAGGGGGCTTACATAATCTCAAACTTTGCTTTTGAGAAATTAGTAGGCCTTAAGAGGGAGCAAATAGTAGGTAAAAATGATCATGAAATGTTCCCGAAAAATGTAGCTGATGAATTTAGATACCATGATACCGAAATGTTTAAACACGAAAAGGCCAGAAGAAATAAAGAATGGGTGGGGTTTCCTGATGGATCGAGAGTATTCATGGACACTCTGAAAACACCATTTTATTCCAATGATAAAAAACTGCTGGGTCTTTTGGGAATAAGCAGGGATATCACCCAGCTGCATGAACAACAGGTGGAATTAAAAAAAGCGAGAGACAAAGCCGAAGAAGCGACCAAGGCCAAGTCGGCGTTTCTTGCCAACATGAGCCATGAAATTCGGACGCCCATGAACTCAGTGCTCGGTTTTATCAAAATTGTACTGGAGGGCAATGTGCTCTCTGATGAGTTTCAAAAACACCTTGAAATGGCTCACGGTTCTGCACGCAACTTATTGACAATTATTAACGATATATTAGATGTCAGCAAACTTGAGAATGGCAATTTCGCACTTGAAATTACTTGCCTCGATGTCCCGCAAACAATCCAAAAGGTCCTGTCAACCTTGGAGCCTCTGGCAAAAGAAAAAGGTCTTACCCTTGATTTTCATTTTGATGGTAATCTCTCCGACTGTTATTTCGGAGATGCAATCCGCCTGGGCCAGGTAATCTTTAATTTAGTCGGTAATGCGATCAAGTTTTCAGAAAACTGCAATATCACCATTGCAGTTAATGCCTCAGAGCAGGGAGGAGACCTGCTTCACTTCACGGTGGCAGACAACGGTGTCGGTATGACCCCTGAGCAGGCAGCAACCATTTTTAATCCTTTTGACCAGGCCGACATCTCGACTGCCCGTTGTTACGG
>CAYSSE010000551.1:0-2787 GCA_964433355.1 uncultured Desulfocicer sp. | reverse complement strand
AAAGAACCGAGGGATCACCAAAAAAAGCGGATGGAACAACAGAAGGATGACAAAGATATACCCTATAATTTTATGGTATTTTATCAACAGAGTCATCTTAAAATCTTTAACAGCGGTTCTATTCATCCGTGTCCAAAAAAACTGTCCAATCATCTGGCAAAAGGCCAGAATCGTTATGATAGAAAGAGATTCTTTCAACGCCGAACGCTCCGGAAAATTGCCCATGGCCCAGATCAGCAGCGGTATTCCGGTAAATACCAGCAATGTCTGTTTGAAAAAACGGCTCGTGATAAAGTTATTCATTTTCACCCCCATGAAACCACCACCGGAATAGATTTTTCAGGTGAGATAGTAATAGCGTCCACGGGGCAATACATCCTGCACAGATGACATATCTGGCAATCCGCCGGGTATGCGATGAACGCCTTTTTTGTTTTTGGATCCAGCCGGATCACATCTGTGGGACAGGTTTCAACGCATGTCCCGCAACCGATACAGCCTTTAATAGATTGGATGGTCATCTCTTTTTCCTTTTACTCGATGTTCAAGTTTTTTTTAAACCTTTAATATAATTACATAATATTACTTAGTCTCCTAAATAAATATTATGTTGGCATGATTTTTAATATATAACAATATTAATAACTTATGTTGTGTTGATAATTTGAAGTCACAAAAAAACATCACCCACAAGCATAGTGTTTACAATGGTTGCACAAAAACTTGAACATCGAGTTTTATTAATAAAAACGGATCTGCTTTTTTTGTTAATCATTCTGGGATTATGGCGTTATCGGCGTGAACCGGTCGTGAAAAAATTGTGAAAAAATTGTGAAAATTACAAATTTATTTTACCACCCAGAATTACGACCCGGTTTTCAGGTGTCCTGCCACATAATTTTGACACCAGTACCCTGCCCTGCCTGGCTTTCAATGATCAGATGCCAGCCAAAACGTTTACACAGACGCGAAACGATGCTCAGCCCCAGACCAAAACCCTGACTCATTTCCCCTTTGAAATGGGACTGGGTGACAGATTCAAGCTGCCCTGGATTGATGCCCATCCCCGTATCCTGGATGCCGATATGGGCCTGGTCAAGGGTGATGGTGACCGATCCCTGGGCTGTAAAATAAAAGGCGTTACGGATCAGATTTGTCACCGCAATATAAAGGACTTCTTCCCTGACCCTGACCATCTTGGCACAAAACACCTCCATGTGAAGCTGAATATTCTTATTTTTGATGAGGTGTTGGTTGTCTTCAATGGCACGTCTCACCACCGGTTCCACCTGACAGGGCTCTTGGGTCCCGCCTTCTTCTCTGGCAAGCCACAGAAAAGTTTCAATGGTGGTTTCCATGTCTTTTACCGAGCGTGAAATCCGCTTCAATGGTTTTTTCAACAAAGGGTTAGTCTCAAGCTCCGGCTGGGTCTCCATGATTTCCACCGCCCCTTTGACAATAGTCAATGGGGTCCGAAGTTCGTGGCTGGCATCCCGGGTGAATTGTTTTTCCCGCTGGATAAAATCGTTGATCCGGTTCATGGTTGTTTCAATGGTTCGGGTAAGCATTCCGATTTCGTTGTTGGCGTTCTTATGGGAAAACCGGATCGGTATGTTTTCAGGCTTCAGGCCGTTAATTTGCGCCATGAGGGTCACCACCGGTGCAAACAGCATCCGGGAGGTGAAATAACCGATAATGATGCCGGGAATGAGCAACAGGGCCAGGGAGATCATCAGGATCTGTTTGGGATGCAGCAGTGAATTTTCCTCAAAGAATTCCCTGCCGTGGAAAAACATGAAATAGGGAAATTCCTTGTCCGGCAATTGGATCACCCCCACGCTGACCGGGTGCTTCTTTTTCGGATCATCAATGATGTGAACGCCAGGCGGCAACGATTTTACCAATTCACTAAAATGTCCCGGCATGTTTTCAAACCCTTTATACATATCAATATATTTGGAATGGGGCAGTGGCGTTGTCCGATCCTTTTCGTATTTATAGATAAAAGAGTCCATCTCCGTATCGATGAGATTCGCAATCATCTTGCTCATGTTGTTGCCAATCACAAAAAAAGTGATTCCCGCATTGAGGGTGATGAGCAGGGTGCCGAACAAAAGGATGCTGACCACCATTCTGAACCGGATGCTTTGATAAAATTTCATACCTGTGTTTCCTTGAGTCTGAACCCTTTTCCATGGACGGTTTCGACCATGGCCTTCCCAAAGGGTTTATCAACTTTTTTCCGCAGGGAATACATGTGGCTACGCAACACGTCGCTGCCCGGTGGCATGTCTCCCCAGAGGTGGTTTTCAAGATCCTGGCGGGACACCACATTGGGGGCAGATTCCATGAGCAACTTCAAGATGGCGGAGCAGGTATTATTCAGCTCAATTTTTTCCCCCTGACGGGTCACTTCAAAGGTGCCAAGATCCATACGAAGGTCATCAACTGCCAAGATCTTGTTGGTGCTCACTCGTCTTTTGGCCAGCACTTTTATGCGAGCCTCAAGCTCTTTTAAGGCAAAGGGCTTGACCAGGTAATCATCGGCCCCGGATTCAAAACCGAGCAGTTTATCATCCAGAGTATCCCTGGCCGTTAACATGATCACCGGAACCTGTTTGTTCGCCTCCTGGCGTAATTTCCGGCACAGCGTTATGCCGTCCATGCCTGGCAGCATGATGTCCAGTACAATGACGTCATAGTCTTGGGTCAGTGCCAGGTGCAGACCGCCGATGCCGTCCATGGCAAAATCCAGAACATAGCCTTTGGATTCCAGAAAATCGGTCA
>CAYSSE010000550.1:0-2790 GCA_964433355.1 uncultured Desulfocicer sp. | reverse complement strand
TATCAAAAATGCAAAAAACAAATTCGAACAATTTAAAACAAATAAAGGCCCTTCGCTATTTTGACCTGAGCAATTTTTCAACCTGCTTTTTACGATTCAACTTACTCTTTTTTGCTTTTTTATTCATGTTCTTAAATTTATCTTTTATCAACAGCGCCAGCCTGCGCTCTTTTTCATCAAGGGTTTTCACAGATTTTAGAAAATTATCAAACAGGTTTATGGCCATGATTTCATCGCCTTTTTCCAACTGAAGAATCGCAAGATCAATCCCTTCGGCATCTTCCAATGATTTCTGATATTCTGCTTCCAGGGCTTCTTTTCTGGCTTCTTCAACTTTTCTTGCAGCCTCCTTTTCTGCGGCTATTTTTGCTGCTTCCGCTGCTTCACGAGCCAGTTTTTCCTGGGCTTTCCTTCTTTCTATTTCCTGTTGTGCCCTCTTCAAGTCTTCGGCTTTTCTATTTGCAATATCTTGAATTAACGATTCTGTGTTATCCAGAATATTTTCAAACCGCCCATAGCCCACAGCAGTTTTGGCCCCGAGACCCAGTTCGGTCATGGCAAAATTAAACGCTTCCATGAGCTGTATCCGATAAACTTGGGCCTCCGGGGTGAGAAAAAAGCCCCTGAACTTGAAAACAAATCCCTTTTCCACGGCCAGAAACTTGATGGGAACGGGGGATTCCGTCTCCACTGGCCCCTCACGGCTCTCCCCCCGGTAATATGCACCATGATGGGGGTTCATGATATCCACCACTATATCTGGTACCTCTTCGGGATAGACGTCCATAAAGGCAAATCCACCCCTGGCGCTTTTGTTTGCGTCGGTGGAACCAAACATTTCCTCCAGGCCCGGCACATCACTTTCTTCCAGGGTCTGATTTTTCGGGTCTTCCTTTTCAGAATATACTTTTTCTGGGTGGGCCAGGGCAAAGTTAATGCAATAGGCATATCGCACAGCCCCTTTCACCGATGCCGCTGGCAGATACGGCAGGCCGGTGTTTCGGTCAAAGAGCATACCCACTTCCGTGGGGCTTGTCTGGCCAATGCCGGTGAGAAACCGGGTGGCGGCTGTGGCGGAAAATGCCACAATGCCTGTTCCCAGTTCATGCATTTCCTGTAGAGCCAGCTTCTGTTTTTTATGGATGGATGGGAGCAGTCCGGCTGCGCTTTTCATCATTACTGCGCTTGTCCGCTGATTATTCACAAGGGACCATTCATAATCCTGTCGTTTCGGCCCTTTTTCCCCATTGTTCCAGGTTTCCTGGGTTTCGAGTTTATCTCCGTTAATATGATATTTGCAGAACTTCTGAAAATAAAGACCGAAATTTGTCACCTTATCCCGATATGCTTCCAGGTATCCCGGAAGGGGAGACAGTGGATTTTCCGGATTTCCTTGCTGTATCACTGCCATTATTCCCCCCTTTGAAATGCCCTGGCATAACGTTTCAGCCATTGAAGCATCTTCAACGCCTCTTCTTGAATCGTCAGATAGTCGCGCTGGTCAAGGTTTGAAACCGCACTGAAAAATGCCCTGGGTTCTGTGGGAATATTGCTGTTAATTTCATGGCTCCATCCAGCAATGGCTTGAAAGGTAAAATAATGCTTGTTGCCTGACGTTCGTTTACTGTTGTCATTACATTTTGACAAAAGAAAGGCCATGGTCTGGGCAAACCCATTTTCCAGAATCATGGTGGGCGTGCCCACAATAAAATTGGCAAATTCTTTGTCAATGGGCTGGGATTGTTCCAGACGGGTCAGTTCATTGAGTACAAAATTGGATCGTTTTTGTTCTTTGCTGATCATATCATCGTCTCCTTATATCCATTCAATCTGAAAAAGTCCGCAACCTAATGTTTCATTGCCCCCGATCTGGATATGATTTCTGATGACATCCTCTTTCATGTAGGAAATTAATGTATCTGCCGGTATGGTGGTGTCCGCATCCCGGGTGGCACCATAAAACAACACCACATACATCAAGGAATCCGCTGGCAGCACCTCTTCATAGCGCAGTGAACCATCAACGGTAGTGCCGGTTTTGTCGTCTATCTTGATCTGGGTGCGGATTTCCGTGCAGTGGGATACCCCATAATGATAGATTTCATTGGAAACCAGCAGCAGGGTTCTGGCTTTCTGATAAAGTGTTTTGGCGGTGTCTGAGAGTTCAAAGTCAGTCTTTTTAATGATCACTTCGTAATCTTCCAGCAATATTTTTTCTTCAGCGGGAATGTTTCCATTGATCACAAATGCCTCGTCACTGCCCGGCTCGGGAATGGTCATTTCTCCGGATTTCCCGGTAAGATCCAGATCTTTTTCCAGGCGCTGGAGCACGGCCGGACAGGTGATCCACACAAACGGGCTTTTGGAAGAACGGATGGGAAAGGCAATGAGCCTGGCATCAGAAACGGCAATGGCTCCGGGCAGCGTGCCGGTGTCTCCATAACTTTCCGTGCCGAAAATTTTTTCTGTTATCTGATCCAGCTGGGCCTGTTCATCCCTGTTTTTAATGTTATTTTTAAATTTCTCAAAATGATGTCGCATGGCCCCTTTTACCCCGGATGCCTGGATATGGGGCCAGTTGGTGTGACGTTCCCGCTGGATGGGCAGATCCACAACCCCCATGGAGGTGCCTGATCCGGCATGAACGGGGGAAACTGCATAAAGTGACATGATGGTGGAATTTTCCTGTCTATACATATGATATATCCTCTTTCTGAATTGTTTTTTTAAAAGCAGGTACTGGGTTTTGGGTGCTGGGTACTGGGTTTTGGGTGCTGGGTATTTGCGTAC
>CAYSSE010000549.1:0-2791 GCA_964433355.1 uncultured Desulfocicer sp. | reverse complement strand
ACAGAGCCATGATTGTAAATAAAACTGGCTCATCGCGGATTAGTGTGATTCCATGACAAAAAGCTTCACTCAATTTTATGACAACTCAATAAATTCAAAACATTCAGTTTTTAGAAAACTGTTTGTCTTAATGATTTTCACACTAATCCCCGATGAGCCATAAAACTGAGAGAATAGTAGCATTGCGCATAAATAGATCACCCCATGGTTATTAAATTGTTCTAAATACATTTAAAGACATTCTTTACCATAAGCACTCTGTTCTTATAAAATCAAGGAATTTTATATATTCATATTAACACTTCAGTCATTCAGATTGTCAGGGATCAATAAAGATGGTAGTACTATACTGGAAGAAAAAAAATATACTGGGAACCATAGTTTGTATGACAATTGACAAAAAATCACCAAGGTTGTTAAAAGAAATTTTTGATGAGTTTGTCGATCCAGACAAAGACCCCAGCTTTCACAAAACGCGCATTCCAATAAAGCTTATGCAGCAAGAAGGCGAATTTTTACTTTCAAGATCCCAGGCAAAACGATTGATTTCAAGATTTGACAGATTTACTGAAGTTATTTTAGATTTATAGTATAAGAATTTCCATTTTATCAATTATCATCAAATCAATAGGTTATAAAAAGCCCGCCAGATAGGGCGCTAAGTTCACCCACCTCCCATAATTTTACGTTTACGTGAATATCTATCAATGTAGCGTCCAAAGGGCAGTCTAATGGTAAAGCATAAAAATAAATTCAAAAGAATCCTCGTCACCGGTGCCACAGGGGTTGCCGGTCCTGCCATTGTAGAGCAACTGCTGGAAAAAGGGTACCAAGTCAGAGTTTTTTCCAGGCACTGCTTGGCGCATAACTGCCTTTCCAACAAAGTGGAGCGATTCCAGGGAGACATCCTTGACCCGGAAGCCGTTTCACTGGCCATGAAAGATATTGACGCTATCTTTCACCTTGCAGCAAAACTCCATGATACAAAAGGCCTTTCCCTGGAAGCCACCTATCTAACAACCAATGTAAAAGGCACCAGGTTGCTTGTGAATACAGCCCGTGCTGCCGGAGTAAAACGCTTTATTTTTTTCAGTACTATTAATGTTTATGGGGCCTCAAATCCGAATCAGTGTTTTGATGAATCCTCCCCTGCATGCCCCTGTGAAATCTACTCCCGATCAAAACTGGAGGCAGAAAAAATAATCCTTGAAGCAGGGCAGTGTACTCCTGAATTTTCCGTTGTTATCCTGAGAGTGGCTGCTGTTTATGGAAAAAGGATGAAGGGGAACTACAACCTGTTGATCCACTATTTGAGAAAGGGAGGTTTTTTACTTTTGGGAAGCGGTAAAAATCAAAGAACCCTGATATTTGATAAAGATCTGGCCAAAGCATCCCTGAAAGTCCTTGAACATCCCGAGATAAACGGAAAAATATATAATATCACAGATGGCTCGGTTCATACGTTTCAGGAGATTGTCCACTCCATGTGCCAGGCCATGGGCCGAAACTCCTTGTTCATTAAAATTCCAGAAACTCTCATGCAAAAACTCATAAGTTTAAAGCACAAAGAGAATAACTCCAACCCATTGAATCGTTTTCTCAACGCAGCGGAAAAACAGATGGAAAGCCTTGTGGTTTCCGGAGATAAATTACAAAAAGAGCTGGACTTTATCCCAGAATACGACCTGGACAAAGGATGGCGGTGTGTTATTTCAAACACAGTCAACACCCCCTGAGATAAAGACTCAGGGGTTTTCTATAAATATCCCCAGTCCACCCCTTCAATTAATGATAGCAGACCTTATTTCCGGAGAATCACCGTTATCACATTGTTGTATGTACCAAAAGAGTTCAAAGCCCCCAATGGTTTTTCAGGATCTTCCTGCCAGTGGCCGTCAACAATATACTTGTACTCATATGTGCCGGGTTTCATAACTGCTATTTTTTCCCAATCCCCCTGCCCTGCCTTTTTCATCATATGCTTTTTGGGATTCCACTGATTAAAATCTCCCACCAGAAGGACCTCATTGGCCCCGGGTGCATGAAATGAAAAATTAACCCTTCTTCGACTGGTTTTTTGTGAAATTTTTTTCATATCCATTTCAATTCTCCTTAAATTCAAGACGAACTTCTAAAAAAACTAAATCAAATCACTCCCAATGCCGACCCCCATGGAGTGTACCCTGTTCTATATTAATCCGGAAAAAAGAGCTTGCTCAACCCCTCGTCTCCAAGCCATCTCTAAAAGTTGAAATGGGAGAATACAGCAAAAAAAGCACACTCCCTCCATGAACCAAAGCAGAAGGGGGCAACTATCCTTCAAAAATATATCCCACAGACCGCCTGCTTTTAAAAAAAACGGGTTTTTTGGGATCTTTTTCAAAATATTTTCGCAAACGAACCATAAAATTATCCACGGTGCGGGTGGTGGTGGTACTCGAATACCCCCAGCCCGCCTTTAACAATTTTTCCCGGGGGACAGGCCTTCCCCGGTTGGCAATGAGCACCCGCAACAACATCACCTCCTGTTCCGTTAGAATAATATCACCGTTAATGCCACTGGCTTTTGCCGTGATAAAATCCACCACATTATCACCAAACTGATATTCGTCCCCTGTAAATACATCGGTCTCTTCCGGGGATGAAGCTGACTTATCTGACAGCGTCCATGACTGTCTCTCAAGAAGACGTTGAATTCTCAATAAAAATTCATCCAGATCAAAGGGTTTAGCCAGGTAATCATCCACCCCGCAGCGAAGCCCTTTGACCTTATCTTCGGCACTGCTCTTGG
>CAYSSE010000548.1:0-2795 GCA_964433355.1 uncultured Desulfocicer sp. | reverse complement strand
AT
The DNA here is from genome assembly GCA_964433355.1 of uncultured Desulfocicer sp. GTDB lineage: Bacteria > Desulfobacterota > Desulfobacteria > Desulfobacterales > Desulfobacteraceae > Desulfocicer. The sequence goes on along the minus strand of CAYSSE010000548.1, from coordinate 2,793 downwards.
TGCCGTGTGCAGCCTGGGCCACAGCCATCCGGAAGTGGCAAAGACAGTGGCAGAGCAGGCAGCCACCCTTACCCATGTTTCAAACTATTACTACACGGCTCCCCAGGCAGATCTTGCCGAAAAACTGGTGACATCTTCCTTTGCAGATCGTGTTTTTTTTGCCAACTCCGGAGCTGAGGCCAATGAGGCAGCCATAAAGCTTGCCAGGAGATATTTCAATAAAAAGGGCCAGCCCCATCGGATTAAGATTATCTCCATGTCCCAGTCCTTCCATGGACGAACCATGGCCACCCTGTCTGCCACAGGTCAAGATAAAATCAAGGATGGCTTTGCCCCCCTGGTGGAGGGTTTTATCCACATCCCCTTTAATGATATTGATGCATTAAAGGCGAACCTGGATGATACTGTGTGCGCTGTGATGATGGAACCCATACAGGGGGAGGGTGGTGTGATACCTGCCACCCCTGAATATATAAAGGCCGTGCGTGCCCTTTGTGACCAAAAGGGCGTTTTCCTGATTTTTGATGAAGTGCAGACTGGCATGGGACGTTGTGGTCGGCTTTTTGCCCATGAGCTTTATGGGGTAACACCGGATATCATGACCCTGGCCAAGGCCCTGGCCAATGGGCTTCCCATGGGAGCCATGCTGGCCACACAAGAGGCAGCCACAGGCTTTGCCCTGGGCAGCCATGCCACTACCTTTGGCGGAACCCCCCTGGTGGCAGCGACGGCCCTGAAGGTGTTTTCTATTATTTCCCAGCCGGAGTTTTTGCAGGAGGTGGTGGAAAAGGGCCAATACTTTAAAAAACAGCTCTCTTCCCTTAAATCAGCCCATCCGACCATTAAAGAGATCCGGGGGGAGGGATTGCTCGTGGGCATGGAGATTGACGGGGAAGCCGGTAAAATTGTTGAAGAATGTCTGAAAAAAGGCTTTATTATTAACGCAATTCAGGGTAATATTTTACGCTTTGCACCGCCTTTGATCATCAGTCATGGAGAAATAGACGCCTTGGTGGCGGTGCTGGATAGCCTTCTGGCATAAGGAGATTTTGTTTTGAAGAAAGATATACTGTCGTTGCTTGATCTGGAAAAGGATGATTTTACCCATCTGTTTGACAGGGCCTTGCAGCTTAAAAAACGATTTGCACAGGGTATTGCCGATCGTCCCCTTATTGGAAAAAGCCTTGGGTTGATTTTTGATAAAAAATCCACCCGGACCCGTGTGGCCTTTGAAACTGCCATGATTCAGCTGGGGGGAACGCCCATCTATATGAGTACCCAGGATACCCAGATCTCCCGTAACGAGCCTGCTTCTGATACGGCCCGGGTGTTGTCCCGGTATGTGGATGCCCTGGCCATGCGAACCTTTGACCATGCTCTTGTGGCCGAGTTTGCCGCATCTGCAAGTATCCCGGTGATCAATGCATTGACTGATTCTTTTCATCCCTGTCAAATCTTAAGCGATATCATGACCATTATTGAAGTGAAGGGCGGTTATGACGGACAGAAAATCGTTTGGGTGGGGGATGGAAACAATGTGGCCAACTCCTGGGTGAATGCCGCAGCGGTTCTGGATCTGGAACTGGTGGTGGTCACCCCCAATGGGTATGGGATTCCAGAAGAGGTTAAAGCTGCATCCCTTGCAAGGGGAGGATCAAAGATTATTTTTACCCATGACCCCGTGGCCGCAGTAACGGATGCCGATGTGGTTTACACCGACGTCTGGGCCAGCATGGGCCAGGAAGAGGAACAAAAAAAACGGGAGCTTGCTTTTAAGGGATTCCAGGTCAACAAAGCCTTACTTGCCCATGCCAAAAAAGATGTGACTGTGCTGCATTGTCTGCCAGCCCACAGGGACGAGGAAATTGCCGAAGATGTGCTTGAGGCACCGGGGGCTGTGTTCTGGGATCAGGCGGAAAACAAACGTCATATGCACAAGGCGATTCTGGAAACTTTGATCCTGAAAACGCGTTAGCGGAGGCGGGGACAGATTTAAAAATATGACCCCCTAAGCGCAAATGCAAATGGGTAACTTATTTAAAACTCATTCATAAGGATTGTTATTCTATGTCCTTCTGGGCATGGCTGTTTATAAGGAGAAAAAAACATGGCTGATATAAAAAAAGTGGTGCTTGCCTACTCAGGTGGGCTTGATACCTCGGTGATATTAAAGTGGCTCATTGAAACCTACCAGTGCGAAGTGGTGACTCTCACCGCAGATCTGGGTCAGGAAGAAGAGCTGGACGGCCTTGAAGAAAAGGCACTGAAAACCGGCGCAGTCAAGGCATATGTGGAGGATCTTCGGGAGGAGTTTGTAAGGGATTACGTATTTCCTGCTTTCCGGGCCAATGTGATATACGAGGGGCAGTACCTTTTGGGTACCTCCATTGCACGTCCCCTCATTGCCAAACGCCAGATTGAAATTGCCCATAAGGAAGGGGCCGATGCCGTGAGCCACGGTGCCACGGGCAAGGGCAACGACCAGGTGCGGTTTGAATTGGGATATTTGGCCATTGATCCGGCCATTAAAATAATTGCCCCTTGGCGGGACTGGGATCTTACCTCCCGGACCCGGCTCATGGAGTTCGCTAACCAACACGGCATTGAAGTGCCCCAAACCCCCAAAAAACCTTACAGCACTGACCGTAACATGCTCCACATCAGTTATGAGGGCGGCGTGCTGGAAGATCCCTGGGCCCAGGCCACCGATGACATGTACACCATGTCCATCCGTCCCGAGGATGCCCCGGACGTGCCTGAAATAATTGATATCACCTTTAAAAATGGGGATCC
>CAYSSE010000547.1:0-2797 GCA_964433355.1 uncultured Desulfocicer sp. | reverse complement strand
CGCGGAGCCAAATGGCATTATGCCGCCCCCCCCCCGACGGGCAATGGGCCCGGCCCGGAACCGTAGACGGCCCAATTGGCCGGTTCCTATTACCCATCGGGGGGGGGCTCTGCTGAGGGTGTTCGGAAGTTTTCTTTTCTTATAAAAAAATTCAGGAATATGACATGATACGAGCAAACAAACATTTCGATAAATTAAAGGCATCTTACCTTTTCTCAGACATTGCCAAACGCGTGGCCGCATACCAGAATGAAAACCCAGATAAGGAGGTGATCCGTCTTGGTATCGGAGATGTCACCCGGGCACTGCCCCATGCCTGCATTGAGGGCTTTCACAAAGGCGTGGATGAGATGGCAGATGATGCCACCTTTCGGGGATATGGCCCGGAACAAGGGTACGCTTTTCTCCGGGAAAAAATTGCCAAGTTTGATTTCAACAGCCGGGGGGCAGACATTGCCGCCGATGAAATTTTTGTCAGCGACGGTGCCAAATGTGACTGCGGTAATTTCCAGGAACTCTTTGCCCAGGATATTAAAATTGCCATTCCCGATCCCGTGTACCCGGTATATCTGGATACCAATGTCATGGCAGGCCGCACCGGCATCTTTGAGGACGGCAGATACCAGGGCATTGTATACCTGGATTCCAACAAGGATAATAATTTTCTTCCAGAACTTCCCAAAGAGCCTGTGGATCTGATCTATCTGTGTTTTCCCAACAACCCCACCGGAACCACCATCACCAAGGCAGGTCTTAAAAAATGGGTGGATTATGCCCGGAAAAACAAGGCATTGATTCTCTTTGATGCGGCCTATGAAGCCTTTATCCGGGATGAGGAACTGCCCCACTCCATCTATGAGATTGAAGGGGCAAAAGAGGTGGCTGTGGAGTTCAGAAGTTTTTCCAAAACTGCGGGGTTTACCGGTACCCGATGTGCCTACACCGTGGTACCCAAGGCGTGCATGGTTTATGATGACGCCGGAGAAAAAGTCTCCTTGCATGCCCTGTGGAACCGACGTCATTGCACCAAGTTTAACGGGGTCTCCTATCCCGTGCAAAAGGCAGTGGAAGCGGTGTATTCCCAGGAGGGACAGATCCAGGTCAAGGCCCTGGTCTCCTATTATCTGAAAAATGCCGAACTTATCCGCATTGCCATGGGGGAGCTTGGATTTACCTTTGTGGGGGGCGATAACTCTCCTTACATCTGGATTGATGGCCAGGGCCGGGATTCCTGGGAGTTCTTTGATCTGCTGCTATCCAAGGCCGGCGTGGTGTGTACCCCGGGTGCCGGGTTTGGCAGTTGTGGTCAGGGTTACATCCGTATCAGTGCCTTTAACAGCCGTGAAAATGTGGAAAAGGCAATGATTCGCATTGCCGAGGCCCTGAAATGAACCATTTCTTTAAGGTAATGGGGCTGGATCAGGTGATGGGGCTGGCCCCCGGTTTTCCGGCCATGCCCCTGGAAACGGTACCCCTGAATGCGGCATCTGCTCGGATATTGGGCCAAGATATTGTTGCAGATCAGGATTTGCCCAGTTTTCGTAGATCCACCATGGATGGCTATGCCGTGCATTCCGGGGCCACCTTTGGTGCATCAGAGGCGAATCCTGCCTGGCTACAGATAGCCGGTACCATTGCCATGGGTGAAACCCCGTCTTTCTCACTGGCCCCGGATGAAGCGGCCCCCATTTCCACCGGTGGCATGCTGCCCGAAGGGGCTGATAGTGTGGTCATGGTGGAGCATAGCGAGCCGGTTGATGAAGCCACCGTGGAGATTTATAAAAGCGTGGCTCCCTTGCAGCATGTGGTGGATCGGGCTGAAGATTATCGCCAGGGTCAGAAAATTATAAAGGCAGGAACCCGGATTCGCCCCCAGGAAAATGGTGTGCTGGCAGCCCTTGGTGTGACCGATATAGAGGTGTTTCAGCGCCCCACCGTGGCCATTATCTCCACAGGGGATGAAATTGTACCTGTGGAAGAGACCCCGGCCCCGGGTAAAATTCGAGATATGAATTCCCACACCCTGGCAGCTCTGATTCAGGAAGCCGGGGCCATTCCCCTTCAAATGGGCATTGTCAAAGACAACAGGGCCGATCTTTTTGATGCCTGTAGCCAGGCTGTTGAGAAGGCGGACATGGTGCTTATCTCCGGTGGCAGTTCTGTGGGAATGAGGGATTTTACGGTGGATGTGCTCTCCGATCTTCCGGAAACAGAACTGTTGCTCCACGGTATTTCCATCAGTCCGGGTAAACCCACCATTTTGGCCCGTTCCGGAAATAAACCGGTGTGGGGCCTTCCCGGGCATGTGGTGTCTGCCATGGTGGTGTTTAAGGTAGTAGTGTTGCCTTTTTTAAAAAAACTCATGGGGAAACAGGACTGGGCCGAAAAGGGCCTTGTTATACCTGCCATTCTCACCCGCAATGTGGCCTCTGCCCAGGGACGTACGGATTTTATCCGGGTGGATTTACAGGAGAAAGAGGGTCAGTTATATGCAGCCCCGGTGCTGGGGAAATCCGGTCTTATCCGCACCATGGTCATGGCCCGGGCCCTCCTTGAAATCGGTGAAAATGTGGAAGGACTGGAAAAAGACACCATGGTAAAGGTATTGCCCATGTGACGGTGGGTTTGATGATATTTTAATGGGGTTTACACCCATAACCATCAGATCGGCCATTTTTTTATAACAAATTAAATTTATTGCTATAAACCTACATGGCTGTAAGGCCAGCCACAACGAATATTGAAAATGATATCATGCCGCCCCCCCCGAGGGGCAATGGGCCCGGCCCGGAACCGT
>CAYSSE010000546.1:0-2804 GCA_964433355.1 uncultured Desulfocicer sp. | reverse complement strand
GACGTATAAATGGCGAGTCTGATCTTCCCATTCAGGTGCCGAATCACCAAAAGGGCATGTGGGGAATGTTAGCCCGTAAATTTGGTAAAAAATAGGGCATCCTTCAAAACTACTTTACACTTTTATAGGGCATCCCCCATTTGCAAGAGCTTTTTGCCAAAAGACTGTAAAGTACTTCTATGGTTATATGAAGGATGCCAAAAATAGTGAGGACAATTTCATGATAAATTCGTTTTTGAAACGATTTACGGGTCATCCGCCCAGCAGAGAGGCTGCCAAAAAAAGATTGAAAATTACCTTGATATGCGACCAGTTGGAGGTGAATGATTCCATATTAATAAATCTACAGAGTGATATCATCCAGGTGATTTCTCGATATTTCGAAATTGATCGGGAGGCCCTTCAGCTTCAATTCCAAAGGGATAAAGATCTCTCTACTTTGGCGTTTAACACCCCGATTCTTTGTGTCAAAAAAGAACTTGGCAGTGCCGTACCTGACAAAGCTGATAAGGGGGGGGGGAAAAAGTTATAAAAAAAGGCGGTTCATCACGGATTTGTGTGAACATTCATGAGCCTGTTGATTAAGTCGTTTTTTGCAAAATTAGCATACAGCATATTGATATTGGATGATTTAATATTCAACATATTGTATCTATAATCCAGAGATCTGTACTAAATCAACTGGGTCATTCATAGTTCCCAATGGGTAAACACTTAGAATTACGAACCACAATCTATGCAAATAATACTAATCCACGAAGACCCACAAAAGCCTGATTCCGTTCGGAGGTTAGTCAATAACAAAATTTAATCATCGGGTTTTACTGTTCTGGGGCTGATTTAAGTACCCGGGCATATGTTTTTTGGTATTCTAAAGTCATATATCATTGATATTTATAGGTTTTGTTTTGAGGAATATATGCCCGGGTACTTATGAACCTGTTTAAATATTCCCTTTCTGGAGTTCCTTGAAGAGACGTACACCTGCTGCCATGCCGATATTGATAAAGTCAGGTCCAAATTGCCTGCCGGTATTGGTGCGGAAGGTTTGCCCGATTTGGGCCATTTTTTCCATTCCTTCGGGAAATTTATTCAAAAATTGCCGGGGGGGTATATCTTTACAGATAACCATATCCCAAACCGTGTGGGTCAGGTTATCAGGGCCCCATCGGAACTTATCTGCATCATAAAGGGCATCGGATATCAGAGATGGGCTTGCGGCATCCGGGGAGAGAATCTGAAATGCCTCATGCTGTTCAATGGCGGTGCTGATGGTTTCAATTTCCAGAGATGTCATGCCCAGTGGGTTGCCTTTGAAAAATTGCAGGGCAAACCAGGCCCCTTTTTCGGCATGATTGGGTTCTTTTCTTTTGGTGTCGTGCAGCAGACCGGCAATCTGGACTAACTGCATGTTTCGGATGATTCCCCTGGTCAGCCCGGTGTCTTTTTCCGGGGAGTTCATTTCCATTTGTATGATAGCAGCCCCATCCACACACACCAACTCTGAGTGGAGAATACCATGGCCAAAGTCATTTTCCAAAAGGGGATAGATTTTGGCTTTTATGCGCTGAATTAGAGGATCATTTTGCAGCATTTCCCGTGAAATGGCCACCTGACGGGAGCAAACACGATGGAAATGGGGACGGGGGAGATCCATAACGATCTGCCTTGCCTGTTCTCTCCATTTCAGGTAGATTTTCTCACGTTCCTTTTTAGACGACGGGTTGATGGCGTCCCCCTTGTCTGATACTTGATGTTTAACCCACGTTTCGCTCATTTTTATAACAGCCTGTAATTAATATAAAATAATACCTTGGCTTTTCAATGGTCAACTTTTTGGTATTAACAAATTCAATAAGTTATACAAAAATAAGCGAATAGAGGGGTTTAATTCTTCTAAATAGACTTCTCTTTCATTGCTGCCTGGCTCAGGATACAATGAATGATTTCCCTTGATCCACAAGATCAATGCAGGCCAGGGAGATAATGGGAATATTAAGATGGGCCAGTTTTTCCCGGCCCCCTTCAAATATTTTTTCAATGACACATCCCACTCCAGCAAGTTGTGCGCCGCTGTCCGCCACAATAGAAACCAGCGCCTTGAGGGTGGAGGCCGTTGCCAGGAAATCATCAATGATGATGACCTTGTCCTGGGGGCCAAGAAAGCGGTCAGAGATGTACAATGTCACCGCCTCTGCCTTGGTCCGGCTTTGGGCATGGGCAGAGAATAGACCACCAGTCATGAATGCAGGCTTTTTCTTTCTTGCAAACACCATGGGAACATCCATGGCCTGGGCCACCACCAGGGCCGGGGCAATGCCACTGACCTCGGCGGTGACAATACGAGTGACACCGGTGACGCCTGCTTCCCGGAATTTTTCAGCAAAGGCAAGGCCCATGTCAGTGGTCAACCCAGGAAGCAATTGGTGATTGATAAAGGCATCTGCCTTGATGATGCCATCTCCCAGGTATTGGGCGTTTTTTTCTATTTCTCTTTTGAGTGCCTTCATAAAAATATGGCAAAATCCCCTGTCGTTCTTGGGGGAGGGGATGAATTGCCACCTCCTTTTTTACGCTTTGTTGCGGGCGGACCCAGATTAGAATATCGGTTCGCCATGGCGGTTATTCTTCTATTTTCACCACTTTTATGGCAAGCTCCTGGAGCTGGGCCGGACCCGCCTGGGACGGGGCATCGGTGAGCAGACAAGCAGCTTTTTGGGTTTTTGGAAAGGCAATGACGTCCCGGATAGAATCTTCCTGGCACAGCAGCATGGCCAGGCGGTCAAATCCAAAGGCAAGTCCCC
>CAYSSE010000545.1:0-2806 GCA_964433355.1 uncultured Desulfocicer sp. | reverse complement strand
TTCGTTCCGGGCCCAGGACCGCCGGGCAACCCCGCCCATGACATCCCAGAGCATGGCCCGACGAATGATGTCGTCCACCCGGGAACTGCCGTCCAGCACCAGACCGAATCCGCCGTTGATGGCCTTACCAATACCCACCCCCCCACCGTTGTGCAGGGCCACAAGGCTCATGCCCCGGGCACAGTTGCCTGCAAAACACTGAATGGCCATGTCAGCCATGATGTTGCTGCCATCTTTAATATTGGCCGTTTCCCGAAAAGGAGAATCCGTGCCGCCGGTGTCATGGTGGTCTCTTCCCAGCATCACAGGGCCGATTTCGCCCTTTCGAACCATGTCATTGAATTTCAGGGCAATGGTCACCCGGCCCATGGCATCCTGGTAGAGAATCCGGGCCTGGGTGCCCACCACCAGTTTGTTCTTTTGTGCATCCCTGATCCAGATATAGTTGTCCCTGTCCTGGGATCGTCTATCTGGATCAATGCAGGCCATGGCTGCCTGGTCGGTTTTTAAGAGATCCGACTCTTTGCCGGACAGACACACCCAACGGAAAGGGCCATAGCCGTAATCAAACATCAACGGCCCCATGATATCTTCCACATAGGAGGGAAAAACAAATCCGTCCAGGGTATTTTCCCCATTTTTACAAATCTCGGTGACCCCAGCATCAAAAACCGCCCGCATAAAGGCATTACCGTAATCAAAAAAATAAGTTCCTCTTTCCACCAGGGTTTTAATGAGCGTGTAATGATGCACAAGGGAAGCATCCACCTTTTTTGTAAAGCCCTCGGGATCATTTTTGAGCATGTCCGTGCGTTGCTCAAAGGTTAAGCCCTGGGGACAATAGCCCCCACCATGGGCCACATGGCAGGAGGTTTGATCGGACAAAAGCTCAATGGGAATGTTGTTGTCAACGGCATATTCTAAAAGATCCACCACATTACCATGAAAGGCAATGGCCACAGCCTTTTTTTCTGCCACCGCTTTTTTTGCCGCAACAAAGGTCTCTGCCGCATCCCAGGTGATCTGGCTCACCCATCCCTGATCAAATCGGGTTTGTATACGGGAGAGATCCACCTCGGCAATGATGCCCACCCCGTTGGCAATCTCAATGGCCTTGCCCTGGGCACCACTCATGCCCCCAAGGCCCGAAGTGACAAAAAGTTTTCCGGTCATATCCCCATCTTCGGGCACCCCAAGCTCCATGCGGGCCGCATTTAAAAGGGTGCCATAGGTGCCATGAACAATGCCCTGGGGGCCGATGTACATCCACCCCCCGGCCGTCATTTGTCCATAGTTGGCAACCCCCAGGGACATGGCCCGTTCCCAGTTTTCCTGGTCATCAAAAAGCCCGATCATCATGGCGTTGGTAATGATGGCCCTGGGGGAGGTGGGAGCGGATTTAAAAAGCCCCAAGGGATGACCTGATTCCACCACCAGGGTCTGATCCTGGGTGACATTTTCAAGATATTTCTTGATAATACGGTATTGCATCCAGTTTTGGCACACCTGACCGGTTTCACCATAGGTCACCAGCTCATAGGGATACAGGGCGATGTCAAAGTTCAAATTATTTTCAATCATCACCTGGAAAGCCTTTCCCTCCACGCATTTCCCCTGGTATTCGTCAATGGGCTTTCCCCAAATACGACCCACCGGACGGAAACGATATCCATAGATACGTCCATAGGTGAGAAGTTCATCCAAAAACTCTGGTGCCAGGGTATTATGCCAGGCTTCGGGCAGGTATCGCAGGGCATTTTTCAGTGCCAGGGCAATTTCTGCCTTATTGAGATGCAGGGGTCTTTTGGGGGCTCTTCTGATGCCTTCCTCAAAATCGGGCATCTCCGGAAGACTTGCAAAAATGTCATCCATCTTGATGCTCATTGCATTGGATACATCCATATTTTTCATCATATCATTTTTCCTTTTCAGACAATGAAATCGGTTTTGTAGTAATTTTGTTGTGGGCAGGCCGGGGCCAGAATACGGTCTGCCCGTAGCAGTTATTTAAAATGTCGGGATAAGCCCATGCAGGTCTTATTCTGTGCATCTTTTTTTTCTACTTTTGTGAGTTTAAACCCATTTTTCTGTAATATTTTTAAAAGAGCCGAATGGGTGATATCAGTTCTTATGGTTGCAAGACCCACATTCTTTTTTTCCAGATCATTACACATCTTATCCAGCAGCGCCTGGATAAGGGGAATGGAAAACCGGGCGTTGTCAAAAGCCAGGGACAATTCAACCCCATTTACCAAGGGATCAAGGGTTGCCACACAGGCACTGACAACCTCACCCCGGTGAACCGCCATATAAATAAAGGGGGTTCCCGGCCTGGAAACCGTCAAACAAGTTTCATTCATCCAACTGACATCCCGGGGAATGGTATGGGGATTTTCAGCAATCCAATTGAACACCAGGGCCATGAAAGGCTCATGCAGCATCTCTGTGTAAGCGACAATGTCAATCTCTGCCAGAAATTGATTGAACAAAAGCCTTTGTTGAACAACCGCCACCAAATTCATCCGGGCCATGTCCTCTTCCAACTCTTCTAAAAGCCCTATAACCCTGGAACGCTCTCCTCCGGGGGTGAGCAGATCAACCATACTTTCCTGAAGTGCGGCCCACACCGGTTTAATTTCCTTTAATTTTTCTCTGCCCCGGGGGGTAAAGGTAACGGTCTTCAACCGTTTATCCTCACACACCTGGGTTATCTCAACAAACCCCTTTTTTTTCAGGGACGTCACCATCTGACTTGCCCCGGAATGGGTTATTTCCAGCTGTTTTGCAATGAGTGAGATGGTCACAT
>CAYSSE010000544.1:0-2817 GCA_964433355.1 uncultured Desulfocicer sp. | reverse complement strand
AACGTCGGGTATAATCAGCACTGTAAAGCACCTGCATTTCAAGGTCGATCCATTCTTTGCTGTCCACTTCCTGGAGGCGGAGATCCAGGATCCCCTGTTTTTCTATTGTAAAGGGCTCTGATTGATCATAGGGATTCATAATTAAAACATTTGTAAACTTTGGGCCGGACGGATGCTCATGACCATCATACCCCACCATGGCATTCAAAAAGGCAAGAAGTGGACCGGTATGTTCCTGGCGGCCGAAAATCCATTTAAACACAATGTCATTGTATAATTTTATTTTCACTTTAAGCCCTTTTTGTGGCATCATTCATTTATCAATTTACACTTGTTGAACCAATAACTTTATTTTTCAGGAATCATTCTCCAATAAGTGTAAAGTACTTTTGGGTCATATGAAGGACACTCCTTATTTTATAGAATAAGGTATTCCACCATGACGTCAAGTTTTAAATAGAAGTACAGAAGATTTCATGATAATAATGGAGAAGTGGCCGTCATCAAAACCCCTCGGAGGTGTCCCGTGCAAAAAATCAAAAAACTCCCCATTGGTATTCAGACCTTTGCCAATCTTATTGAGGAAGGGTATCTCTATGTGGATAAAACACCTTTTATCCACAAACTGACCAGCCAGGGAAAATATTACTTTCTGTCCCGTCCCCGACGGTTCGGAAAAAGCCTGTTTCTGAGTACACTTAAAGCTGCCTTTGAGGGTCGACGGGAGCTTTTTCAGGGCCTTTTCCTGTATGATAACTGGGACTGGAGCCAGAGCAATCCCGTGGTGCATATCAGTTTCGGGGCCGGGGTGGCCAGAAGTGTGGAAGAACTTCAGGAAACCTGTGATGAAATTTTGTACGACCACAGCCGGGCCTTTGGCATTGAATATCACAAGGCAAGCCGCAAGGGGCGATTTGCCGAGCTGATTCAGACCCTGCATGAGAAAACCGGTCGCCGGGTGGTGGTGCTGGTGGATGAGTACGACAAGCCGATCCTGGATAACATTGAAAACACGGAAATGGCCATTGCCCTTCGCGAGGAACTCAAAAATTTCTATTCCGTTATCAAGGATGCCGACCCTTACATTGAGTTTGTGTTCATCACGGGTGTCTCCAAATTCAGTAAAGTTTCTCTCTTCAGTGGACTGAATAATCTCAAGGACATCTCCATAGACAAGCGTTTTTCAGATATTTGCGGTTATACCCAGGATGAGCTGGAGAGTGTGTTTTCCGGCTGGATAGGCGATAATATGGATCTGGACAAGGTCAAGACCTGGTACAACGGCTATAGCTGGCTGGGCCGGGAGGTTTACAATCCCTTTGATATTCTGCTTTATCTGGATAGTGGTGAATTCCGGAATTTCTGGTTTGAGACCGCTACCCCGACGTTTCTGATCCGCATGCTGCAGGAGAAAAAATATTTTATTCCGGCATTGCATGATTTAAGGGCCAGTGAAAAGATTCTGGGCAGTTTTGATGTGGATCGCCTGGAGATCGAAACCCTTCTGTTCCAGACAGGTTATTTGACGATAAAGGAAACCCGGCATATGGGAGATATGCGTTGGTTTCAACTTGGCTATCCCAATCAAGAAGTGCGGCAGAGCCTGACCGATTATATTCTTTCCTTTCTCACCGATAGCACCGTTGCCCAGGAAAATAACAAGTTCAATTTATATGAAGCCCTGATTGCCAATAATTTTGATGCCATTAAGCAGACCCTACAGGCGTTTTTCTCCTCCATCCCCCATGACTGGTATCGCAAAAATCAACTGGCCAACTATGAAGGCTATTACGCCTCCATTGTCTATTGTTATTTTGCTGCCCTGGGCTTGGATGTATGCGTGGAAGACGCCACAAGCCATGGGCGCATTGACATGACGGTGAAATTGGGCACAGATATCTATATTTTTGAATTTAAAGTTGTGGAACTTCTTGCCGAGGGCCGCGCTTTGCAGCAGATCAAAGACAAAGGCTATGCCGACAAGTACCGTACCGATGGGGTGACAATCCACCTGATCGGGGTGGAGTTTTCCAGCGAAGAACGCAATATGGTGCGCTTTGAGGTAGAATCTGACAAAGTTTGATGAAAATTGCTGAGAGCTTTAGAATGCTGTTTTTGACCCCGAAAAGTGGATTTTAAGAGATGAATAGGGATTTTTTAAAGAGATTAAACTTTAATAACAAATACTTATCGGGGTCGGACCCCAGGATGGATCTGACGTCCGGGTTCAGGGCAGTAAATGAAAAAGGGGAGAGATAATGAAAAAATTACCCATCGGCATCTCGACATTTTCTGAAATCATTGAAGAAAACTTCTATTATGTTGACAAAAGCCGATATGTCCGTCAGCTATTTGACTCAGGCAAATACTTTTTTATCTCCCGCCCTCGCCGATTTGGTAAAAGCCTTTTTGTGGATACCCTGAAATGTGCCTTTGAAGGAAAACAGGAGCTGTTCCAGGGATTGTACCTTGAATACCATTGGGATTGGGAGGATATCCATCCCGTCATCTTTATCAGCTTCGGCAGGGGGCTTCTGAAAGACAGGGATGAATTGGACCAGCGCATCCACAGATTTCTTTCGGAACAGGCGGTATATCATGGTATCGATTGTCATGATGCACTGGTAGCAGATCGTTTTGCCGAATTGATTGAGGGGGTGTGGAAGAAAACCGGTAAAAAAGTGGTGATCCTGGTGGATGAGTACGATAAACCCATTCTGGATCACATCGAGACTCCTTCTCGAGCCAAAACCTTGCGAGATGGTCTCAAGAATTTCTACTCCGTCATCAAGGAGAGCGATCGCTATATTCATTTTT
>CAYSSE010000543.1:0-2824 GCA_964433355.1 uncultured Desulfocicer sp. | reverse complement strand
AACGAAAAATGAAAGTCTTTTAATTCCAGCATGTTGGTGAGACTTTCTTATAAACTGCCACGGGCAGACCGTACTCTGGTCTCGGCCTGCCCACAACTAAAAAAGAAAGTCCTTTAGTTTTAGCATGTTGCTGAGATTTTCATATAAAAAAACGATGTAATAAAAAACATATCGGGGTTAAATGAATATTAAAAAATTAGTAACCACAGTGGATGCCCATACAGCAGGGGAGGCTACGCGCATTGTCACCGGGGGAATCCCCCATATCCCCGGTGAAACCATGACAGAAAAAAAAATGTGGATACAAGCGCATCTGGATGATCTTCGTAAAATGCTCATGTGGGAACCCCGGGGACACCAGGATATGTTTGGTGCCATTTTAACGGCTCCGGCCTCTAAGGATGCCCACACCGGGGTTGTGTTCATGGATTCTGGCGGGTACTTGGACATGTGTGGTCATGGTTCCATGGGGACGGCTGCCGTGCTGGTGGATACCGGGATGGTGCCTGTGGATGGCCTTGGCAACGGCATGGAAAAAGAAATTATACTGGATACCCCTGCCGGAATGGTCACGACCCGGGTGAAGATCCAGGATGGCTGCGCAGACGAGGTGACGGTTCAGAATGTGCCCGCCTTTTATTATGATACCGTGGAAATTCAATTGCAAGCGGTGGGAAAAATTCGAGTGGATATCGCCTATGGCGGGAATTTTTTTGCCCTGGTCAATGTGGATCAGCTTAAGATGCCCCTGGAGCTGTCACACCTGGATCAATTAAAAGCCCTGGGCCTTGAAATCCGTGATCGGGTTAATGATTCTATTTTCATTGTACATCCCGGTACGGGCACGCCTGCCCGGGTGGATCTTACGGAAATATACCAAAACGGTGATCCCGTGAAAAATATGGTTGTTTTTGGCAACGGGCAGGTGGATCGCTCCCCCTGCGGCACAGGTACCTGTGCAAAGATGGCCTGGCTTCATGAAATTGGACAAATTGGTGTGGGAGACACCTATCGCCATGCCAGTATGTTGAATACCCTTTTTACGGGAAAGATCGTTGCAGAAACCCGTGTGAAAGACAGGCCGGCCATAGTGCCCGAAATCACCGGCAGAGCCTATATCACCGGCTTTCATCAATTTGTAGCAGATAACAAAGATCCTTTTAAAGCCGGGTTTTTGTTAAGTCATTGAATTCATAAGTTCTGGGGTTGCTCATAAGGGCACATTCCCATTTTCCCGGTCAGAGCTTTAGATTCTTATCTCTGATTTTCGGCATCCTTCATATGCCCCCAAAAGTAGTTTACACTTTTTTGAAAGACACTCCCCCAAATGGGAACTTGCTTTGAAAAGCGTAAAGTAGGAATGAAGGATGCCGGGATGGGCATCCTTCATATCACCTCAAAAGTACTTTACAGTCTGTTAAGAAAAAGCCCCTGTAAATGGGGAATGCTCTAAAAAAGTGTAAAGTACTTTTGAAGGATGCCCAGGGACTACAAGTATTATCGGGTGGCCTTACCGGTCATATGTTCAATTTCAATTTTAAATACCTTGGTTTTATGCATATCACTGGCGATGTATTTTTTACCTTCCTCAAGATATTCGCTGGAATAGCGCTGAACCATGGCCAGCAAACCGGCCTCTTTTTCATCCTCAAAAACTTCTACTGCCTTGCCGAAGGCTATGACACTTTTAAATCGAGTGCTGAATTTATCCGGAATAATTTCGGCATCCACCACCACGCAGAACGAGACTTTTGGATGATGGGCCAGATTGTCGATTTTATGTCCGGTTTTGGCGCAATGAAAATAGATATTTTCATTGTGGCAGGCGTAATTCAAAGGAACGGCATAGGGGTAACCATCTTCACCCAGGGTTGCCAGCACGCCTTCCCGGCCGTTCTTTAAAATTTCCAGAGTTTCTTCTTTGGACATCATTTTTTCTTTTCGTCTTAATTCTTTAACCATGATTAATTTCCTTTAAAATTTAGGGCATCCTTCAAATCTGCTTTACACTTTTTTAGGGCATTCCCCATTTGCAGGGTTTTTTCCCCAAAAGACTGTAAATTACTTCTATGGTCAGATGAAGGATGCCAAATTTAGATATAAATATTTCGGCAATGGGTTTCCCGGATACGAAATGAGGCCACCATGGCCACCAAAGCAAAGAGCACCATGGCAATAAAACCGTTGTGATAATCGGCGGCGGCATACACCCGGGCACCATTGACCAGAGTACCGGACCATGTGGTATCGGCAATGGTTCCAAACAAGGGCTGCATCACCGCCGTACCGATGAAACAGCCGGTGTTGACCACACTGACGGCCATGCCTGACAGCTCCGGATGAATGATCTCTTTGGCAGCGGCAAAGGTGAGCACAAACCCTGAACCGGCAAAGCCCATGAATCCAAAAATAAAAAATCCGAACCAGCCCGGAGACCAGGGAACATACATCAACACCAGCCATGACAGGGTGTAGCCAAAGACACTTGACATCAGCACGGGTTTGCGTCTGCCGATGCGGTCGGAAAACCAGCCGAAGAAAAGCGCTCCCACGGCAAAGCTCATAAGCATGACGGTCATGTAATCCGCGGCCGCCCCCCGGGACAGGCCATGGACATCCCGTAAATAGGGAATCCCCCACAGCCCCATGAATGAATACAGGCCGCCGATCATCCCTAACTGCACCCAAAACCCCGGCCAGAGCCGCAGCACTTTCACCACACTGCCCAGTTGCTGAAGCCAGTTTCCCGAAGGATTTTTATTGGAAGCAGAAGCATCATAGGTGTTGGGTGCCACAAAGCCCATATCTTCAGGTTTGTTTCTCA
>CAYSSE010000542.1:0-2824 GCA_964433355.1 uncultured Desulfocicer sp. | reverse complement strand
TCCGGGAACACGGGGTGGAACTTCTCTTGTCCCAACGGGTCATGAAAATCAACGGGGATGCTAAAACCGGTGTTCAGTCCGTGGAAACCCAGGAAAAAACCATTCCCTGCAGCATGGTCATCCTGGCCGCCGGGGTTCGTCCTAATTCCCAATTGGCCGCAGATGCAGGCCTTGCCCTGGGGCGTTGCGGTGGCGTTCTGGTGAACCGGCGCATGCAGACCTCGGATCCCAACATTTTTTCCGGCGGGGACTGTGCTGAATTTCCCAACCTCATCAGCGGTCAGGAAATCCTCATGCCCCTGGGGTCTCTGGCCAACCGCCAGGGCCGTATCATTGCCACCAATATCAATGGGGGAGCCGCACAATTTCCCGGAGCTGTGGGTGCCTTTTGCATTAAAATTTTTAACATGGGCCTGGCCAAGGCAGGTCTCACCACAGCACAGGCCACCATGGCCGGGTTTGATCCCGTGGATGTGGTGGTGGCCCAGTCCGACCGGGCACACTTTTTTCCCGATGCCGATTTTATGTTCATGAAACTGATTGCCGATAGAAAAACTCGGAAAATACTGGGAGTGGAGGCAGCAGGTCCCCAGGGAGATGCCGTAAAGGCACGGGTGGATGCCGTGGCACCGCTGCTGAAATACGGGGTGGATGTGGATGAAATATCCAACCTGGAGGTTAGTTACGCCCCGCCCTATGCCTCGGCCATGGACATTGTAAACAACGCGGGTAATGCCCTTGATAACACCTTGAATGGAAGCCTCAAATCCATTGATACCTGGGAATTCCTTGAAAAATTCAAGAATGAGAATGCCCGGGTGGTGGATGTCAGAAGTACAGTTCAGGCAGACCCTTTTGTGGAAAAATATGGGGATCAATGGATAAACATTCCCCAGGATGAGTTCAGACAAAGGTTCAATGAAATCCCCAAGGATGAACCGGTCTACATGTTGTGCGGCACGGGTCCCCGCTCCTATGAGTGCCAGGTGATTCTGGCGGCCCATGGCATCACCAACTCCTTTAACATCCAGGGGGGGTATGGCATGATTTTGGCCATCCACGAACCCTTGGTCTAATACTGCTTGACAATTATATTTTCATGGCCATCTTCATACCATTGACCCATGGAGGTCTTTGGGAAGATGGCCGTGATTTCAATATTTTGTACCGATATCACACTGGACAATTGATCAAGGTCTGTCCTTTTATGCCCCCCCTTCCTTATGAATCAGTGGCACAGTTTTTGATATTTTTTA
The DNA here is from genome assembly GCA_964433355.1 of uncultured Desulfocicer sp. Classification (GTDB taxonomy): domain Bacteria; phylum Desulfobacterota; class Desulfobacteria; order Desulfobacterales; family Desulfobacteraceae; genus Desulfocicer. The sequence continues at coordinate 1,568 of CAYSSE010000542.1, read as the reverse complement.
AAATTATTGGGGAAAATCTATTCGTTACTTCACCTGCAAGGTGAAAGGTAAAATGACTTTTTTTTAATGATTTCAGTATCAATAAATTTTTATGCCACTGATTTAGAGTCCTCCTTAAGAGCGTCCGCTAAAAATTTAATTCTCGGAATTTTGCCATTTTTAAGAAATGCCAACAGCGATACGCAACTCCGAAAAACTTGGGGTCTGTTAAAAAATCAGCCTCCAATAAAACAAGACTGACCCCGTCAAGCAACAACAATTCCAACAATGAATGTTTAAGACCGTATTACGAGGCTCCCTAATTATTCCTGAAGGAGATATTCCATGCTTTTCAGACTATTTTTGTGTTTTACCCTGATCCCCATGATTGAACTTTATCTATTAATACAGGTGGGCAGTGCCATAGGGGGTTTTAACACCATTCTTCTTGTGATCATCAGTGGATTTCTGGGGGCCTGGCTGGCCAGAATGGAAGGGATGAATACCTTGATGCGGGTCCGTTCCAACATGCAGCAGGGAGTCATGCCCACAGAAGATCTTCTGGATGGTTTGATCATACTCATAGCCGGGATAGTCCTCATTACCCCCGGGCTTCTCACCGATGCCATGGGGCTTACGCTATTGTGGCCGGTGAGCCGCAATGCCTTTAAGCGATTTTTAAGAAAAAAATTTGATGAATGGGCATCCAACAACACCATTGACATCACCCGGTTGTGATAAAATAGGTATTGTTACCCCCCCGACGTTTGCGTTCCGATCAGGGTAATCCTCGGAGGCGGTATAATACCATTTTTTATTTTCGTTGTGTCGATGGCCGACACACCCCTTATTACTAAATCCTGGAAAAGGAGAACTCCATGTTTTTTTCACTCATTGAAAAGAGAAGAAGTATCCGTAAGTTCAAGCAAATTCCCGTTGAGGGGGAAAAGGTCAACAAACTCATTGAAGCGGCCTTAAGACCCATGTCCGGCCGGAGCCGCAACCCCTGGCGCTTTATTGTGGTAAATCAACCAGATCTGATTGAAAAACTTGCCAGTGCCCGGCCCAGTGGATCCACCTTTCTAAAGAATGCCCCCCTGGCCATTGTGATCCTGGCAGATCCTGAAAAAACCGATGTATGGGTGGAAGATGCTGCCATAGCAACCACTTTTCTTCACCTTGCCGCAACAGATCTGGGCCTTGGCAGTTGCTGGATTCAGGTGCGCAGACGGGATCACGACGAAACCACCACGGCCGAGGAATATATCCGCAGCCTTTTAAATATCCCGGCAAACTTCAAGGTGGAATCCATGCTTGCCGTGGGCTATGCCGATGAAGAAAAAGCTCCCCATCCCAGGGAATCCCTTCAACTGGAAAAAATAACTTTCAATACATTTAGCTGAGATCAGCAAAGCCGGGGAGTCCCATTTGCCATGTTGACTCCTGGCATCATTGACGCCTTTTATTCAGCCAGGCCGTCATGCGTTTCAGCCCCTCATCCGTGGAGACCAGGGGAACATAGCCCAAATCTTGTTTTGCCCGGGAAATGTCAAACCAGTGGGAGGTGGCAAGCTCCCGGGCCGCAAACC
>CAYSSE010000541.1:0-2841 GCA_964433355.1 uncultured Desulfocicer sp. | reverse complement strand
ACACCAATGATGTCCAGGGCTCCAGAACATCGAGAACAGGTACCGGGCAGATCTTCCCGATTTCCAGTGGTGTCATCGTAACGCCAACACCGCTCACATTTTTCTCCGTCGGCCTTGGCAACTGACACGAACAGCCCTTGGATCTCTTTACTGGTAAATCCGGCATCCCCTGGGGTATCCAGCAAGGTTGCCTGGGAGACAATGAAAATATCCCTCAAATCCGGCCCAAATCCAGCCAGAATCTCTCTGACATCGTCGTCGGCCACATGGATGGCAATGGCGGCATCCAGTGCATGGCCAATGAGCTTGGCGGCTCTGGCCTCTTCCAGGGCCCGGGTCACTTCGGCCCGGACATCTAAAATTTTCTGCCATCTAAGGCCCAGAGCATCATCCTTCCATGCCGGGTCCACCACGGGCCGGGAGGTGAGGTGGACGCTTTCTGCCTTACCCTCAAAGGCGGGCATGTGCTTCCACACCTCTTCTGCTGTAAAGGGTAAAATGGGAGCCATAACCCGGATGATGCCATCCAGCAGATGGTACATCACAGTTTGGGCATTGCGCCGCACTGTGGCTTCGGGGGGCGAGGTGTAAAGTCTGTCTTTATTGATGTCCAGATAAAAGGCGGACAGTTCCACCACGCAAAAATTGTGCATGGCATGGTAAATGGTGTGAAACTCATAGGTATCATAGGCGTTCAAGGATTTTTCAATGAGGGTGGCAAGCCGGTGAAGCACAAATCGGTCCATGTCTGTCATGGCCGACACGGGTTGAAGATCCGTATCTGGATTAAAATCAGACAGATTGCCCAGCATGAACCGACAGGTATTTCTGATGCGGCGATAGGCGTCGGAGAGCTGACGGACAATGTTGTCTGATATTCTGACATCATCTCTGTAATCGGCCGAGGCCACCCAGAGCCTTAAAATATCAGCCCCGTGCTGTTTGATGATCTTTTCCGGGGACACCACATTCCCAACGGATTTGGACATTTTCTTGCCATGGGAATCCACCACAAACCCATGGGTGAGCACAGACTTATAGGGGGCATGGCCGGTACGGCCCACGGCGGTGAGAAGGGAAGAGTGGAACCATCCCCGGTGCTGGTCACTGCCTTCAAGATAAAGATCTGCCGGGCGTTGGAGCCCTTCTCTCTCTTCTAAAACAGCAGCATGGCTCACGCCGGAATCAAACCAGACATCCAGTATGTTGTGATCCTTTTGAAAATTGCTACCACCGCATTTTGCACACACCGCGCCTTCTGGCATAAGCTCTTTGGCATCCCTGGCAAACCAGACATCCGAAGAGTGCTCCAGAAACAGTCCATGTATTTTATCCACCGACTCCCTTGTGACATACACCTCCCGGCAGTCCTCACAGTGGAACACGGGGATGGGAACCCCCCAGGAACGCTGTCGGGAAAGGCACCAGTCAGGTCGGTTTTCGATCATGGAGTAGATCCGGGCCTTACCCCAGGCAGGAATCCAGTTGACGTTGTCGATCTCTTCCAGGCTTTTTTTACGCAGCCCCTTGTTATCCATGGAGATAAACCATTGGGGGGTGGCCCGGAAAATCACCGGTTTTTTACACCGCCAGCAGTGGGGATAAGAGTGGGTGATGGGGACATGTTTCACCAGAGCACCCAGGGCTTCAAGTTTTTCAATGATTCCCTGGTTGGCCTTGAGAATGAACTGTCCCTCAAAATCGGCCACCTCGTCGGTGAAACATCCCTTGTCATTCACAGGGGAATAGGGTGTTAGACCATAGCGAAGGCCCACGATATTATCATCTGCACCATGTCCGGGGGCGGTGTGGACACAGCCCGTACCCGCCTCCAATGTGACATGTTCCCCCAGGATAATGAGGGAATCGCGCTCATACATGGGATGGGTGCAGCGTTTCTTTTCAAGATCCTTTGCTGCAATCTCGCCCAGGATGGTGAACGCTTCAATGCCAAATTCTGCCATCACTTTTTCCAGGAGATCCCGGGCCACGATCATGACACCCTGTTCCGGGGTCTTAACGGCAGCGTAGATAAAATCGGGATGGAGACAGATGCCAAGGTTGGCCGGAATAGTCCAGGGGGTGGTGGTCCAGATCACCATGGAGACATTTTCCCCAGCAGCTCCTGCATCCAGATCTTTCAATGCAGGAACGAGATCAGAGATGTCGTCTTTCAAAGGAAATTTCACATAAATGGAGGGCGATCCATGGTCATGGTGCTCAATTTCTGCCTCGGCCAGGGCCGTTTGGCAGGAGCAGCACCAATAGATGGGTTTTTTACCCAAAAACATGTCGCCACTTAAAGCAAACTCGCCGCACTCCTTGGCAATACGGGCCTCATAGGCATTATTCATGGTCAGGTAGGGGGTGTCCCACTCCCCGGCCACGCCAAACCGTTTGAACTCTTCCCGCTGGATGTCCACAAAGCCTGCGGCGTATTTCCGGCAGGCCTGGCGCACTTCCACCGGGGTCATGTCTTTTTTCTTTGATCCCAGTTTTTTATCCACATTGTGCTCAATGGGAAGCCCGTGGCAGTCCCATCCCGGCACATAGGGAGCATCAAACCCGTCCATCTGTTTGGATCGGATAATAATATCTTTCAATATCTTATTAATGGCATGACCGATGTGGAGGTGACCGTTGGCATAGGGAGGGCCATCATGAAGAATAAAGGAAGGGCGACCCTTGGAAGCTTCCCGCAATTTGCTGTACAGCCCGTTTTTTTCCCACTCTTTCATCTGGCCGGGTTCTTTATTGGCAAGATTTGCCTTCATGGCAAACTTGGTCACCGGCAGGTTCAACGTTTTCTTGTAGTCCATCTTTCCTCCACACAGGTATGTA
>CAYSSE010000540.1:0-2842 GCA_964433355.1 uncultured Desulfocicer sp. | reverse complement strand
CGATTTTGCTTCACTGCCTCATCATCCACCATGACCATGACCTCATCAAAAAAGGTGTCCACAAAAGGTCTTAAGGTGGCAATCTCTTTTAAAGCCTTTTCATACTCGCCAGCCACGGTGAAGGATTTAACACTTTTTTCCACCTGCTTACAAGCGGTGTTCAGGGCTTTTTCCGATGCGTCTTCAAACAGGGTTTCATCCACTGGCAGGGCTTTGTGGATACCCGCTTTTTTAAGGATATTCACCACCCGCTTAAAGGCAATGGAAAGGGGTTCAAAATCAGGTTCCTGACGCATGGCATTAAGGGCTTTGATTCTGAGCAGGCTATCGGGGAGATTCTCAAAGGAGACAGCAAGAGCTGAGTTCACCGATTCCCGGGAGTAGCCTTGTTCCACAAGCATGTTACCCATCCGACCCTTGATAAAGACCAGAACCTGGTTTACAACAAGCGCGGCCTTTGTTTTATCTGCCACATACAAAGAGACCCCTTTTACCACCAATTCCATGAGTGGAAAGGTAAATCCTGCGGCCAGCATAATCTGGACAATACCGATGCTCTGGCGACGTAACGCATAGGGGTCAGAGGCCCCGGTGGGCACCAGATCAATGGAAAAGCAGCCGCAGATGGTATCTATTTTATCTGCCAGGGCCAGGAGTTTGCCGGTAATTGATTCCGGTAACTCTGCACCGGCATGAACCGGTCTATAGTGCTGCTCAATGGCACCTGAAACCTCGCTGTTCTCACCTTCTTTTTCGGCGTATACCCGGCCAATCACCCCCTGGAGCTTGGTGAATTCAATGACCATTTGACTCACCAGATCCGCTTTGCAAATCTGGGCGGCCCGAACTATATCTGTCTTGAGGGTCTCATTACCATCTGGATATGCAAGGTCGGTGAGACAAGCACTCAATGTCTCCAGGCGTTGTCGTTTCTCATACATGGAGCCAAGGCTTGCCTGGAAGGTTACCTTTTTAAGTTTCTCGGCAAAATCATCCAGTGTGGACTCACGATCCACCTTGTAGAAAAATTTGGCATCGGCCAGGCGTGCTCTAATCACCTTGCCATGGCCTGCAGCCACCACATCCATATCCGTTGCCAGGGTGTTGTTCACGGCAATGAAGCAGGATTTTAAAGCACCCTTGGCATCACTGAGGGCAAAGTATTTCTGATGTTCCCGCATGGCAGTAATCAATGCCTCGTCAGGTACTTCCAGAAAATCCCCATCAAATCGTCCCAGCACCGGATAGGGATACTCCACCAGATTGGTGACAATGTCCACGAGTTCCGGGTCTTCTATAATGTGGCAGTCGTGGGTTTTTGCCACCTTTTCAATTTCCTGAATTAACAGCGCTTTTCGTTCCGCAATGTCAGCAATTACGCCCTTGGAACGAAGCAATTCCCGGTAATCTCCTGGGGATGCCACGGTGAATTTACCCGGGTGCAGGAAAAAATGGCCAAATATCTCATTGGACGAGGTGATGTTGCCTACGGAAAAAGGAATCACCGTCTCCCCCAAAAGGGCGGTCAAAGAGATGATGGGCCGGGCAAAACTGATGGAAAGACTACCCCAGCGCATGCGTTTGGGAAAGGGGATGCCAAGAATAAGGCCTGGCAGAGCCTCAGAAAGAATGTCAACGGCAGACAGGCATGTCTCTTCTTTAACGGCGGTGAGGTATTCCCCTTTTTCAGTTTCGGTGAGGGTCACCTCAGCGAGGGGGACACCCGCTTTTTGTGCAAATTTTTCTGCGGCAATGGTGGGATTGCCATCTTTGTCATATCCCACCCGGGCCGGGGGGCCCATGACTGTGGATGTTTTTGCTGTCTGGGTGTCTGACACATTGTCAATGATCAGGGCAAGCCGTCGGGGGGTGCCATACACCTTGGGGGTTCCATGGTTGATCCGGGCTTTAACCATGGCGGAAAGCAGGCTTTCCCGGAATGCGGTAAGGGCGGGAACAATATATCCGGCGGGGATCTCCTCCGCTCCGATTTCAATTAAAAGATCACTCATGATTACACCTGTTTATCTTGTTTTAAAAGGGGATATCCAAGGGCTTCTCTCTGGGCCACATAGGCCTTGGCGCACTCCCTTGCAATGTTTCTGATTCTTCCGATGTACCCGGTTCGTTCGGTGACGCTGATTACCCCCCTTGCATCCAACAGATTAAAGGTGTGGGAACATTTCAGACAGAATTCATAGGCGGGCAGCACCAGCCCCTGTTTGATAATGCGAAGGGCTTCGGTTTCATATTTGGAAAAAAGATCAAACAGCACATCGGTGTCTGCCACCTCAAAGTTGTAGGTGGACTGCTCCACCTCCTGCTGGTGATAGACATCGCCATAGGTGATGGTGTCGTTCCACATGAGATCATACACACTGTCCACCCCCTGGAGATACATGCAAAGCCGTTCCAGGCCATAGGTGAGTTCCACGGAAATGGGGCTCAATTCCAGACTCCCCGCCACCTGGAAATAGGTGAACTGGGTGACTTCCATGCCGTCCAGCCACACCTCCCAGCCAAGGCCCGAAGCCCCCAGGGTGGGGGATTCCCAGTCATCCTCCACAAAGCGGATGTCATGCGCCAGGGGATCAATGCCAATGCTTTTTAAACTATCAAGAAACAGCGTTTGCACATTGGCGGGGGAGGGTTTAAGCAGCACCTGGAACTGGTAATAGTGCTGGAGTCGATTGGGGTTCTCTCCATATCGACCGTCCGTGGGACGACGGGAGGGTTGAACATAGGCCACCTTCCATGGTTCCGGTCCCAGTGATTTTAAGGTGGTGGCATGATGAAAGGTGCCAGCCCCCACTTCCTGGTCATAGGGTTGAATGATGACACA
>CAYSSE010000539.1:0-2844 GCA_964433355.1 uncultured Desulfocicer sp. | reverse complement strand
ACCGGTGCAGGTCGAACAGTTCAAACCCGAAATCCGGGACGTATCCGGCAAGGTCGTCCACCGGGCCGGACAGCAGAGATGTCAGCCGCACGGTATCTTTCGGCCACTCAGTTTCAGTACCTGGGCCGGCAGATAGTTAGTCAAAAAGCTGCGGGCATTTTCCTTGTCACCGTAAGTTTTCCGGAACAGCTTGTCATGGGGGTTGATAACTTTTATATTATTCTCCTGTTCTGCCATGATGAAATTTTATCCGGTTCTGCTTTTTCAGTCAAGGTGTATGTTTTTATGGAAGATTTGCCGGTTTGACAGATGGGCTACCTGTCTAAAGCGGGACAATTTGCAGTCTTGAGGTATCCGAAATCATGCTCTTTGCAAGTCCCTGATTTTACAAAGTGTCCCGACTTAGGTGGGTAGTCTTAATATAACTCAGTTGGTTAGATTTGACAAGTTGATAGTTGCCGTAAAAAATCTGTCCCCTTTTTCCATAGCCCTGATATTACGCTTTATCAAGCCAATTGAAATGATAAAACAAAAAACCTGGTCCAGAGGGCCAGGTCTTTAACAACTAAATAATCCCGGAGCTGATCGGCGTGGGGTGTCCAGCCCAGGGCCTTGTTCAGGCGCGGAGCGCCGGGACAAGATGCCGGACGAAAATCCGCATCGCAATCCACGGCACGGCAGCGCAAGCCACCGTGGAAGAAAAACGCCATGTAATGGGGTCATGTAATGGGTCAGGCTTGGCTTATAGGCATTATTGAAACCCAACCTGCCCACAACTCCCGTGTTTTATCCCCCAACAACGCCCATAAGCCAAGCCTGACCCCAATATGCACATATAAAAACAAAGTCTTAACTGGGCCAAACCCACCTATCTATTGACATTTCGGGCTATGGTAATTATAATGACTATTATTTTGACCATATATGGAGAAAACGCTATGGAAATAGATAATTACATCCCGGTTACACAGGCAAAAAGCACGCTGCTGGATATAATCCGTGTCATCAACGATCAGGACAATACCATCGCCATCACCAAAAACGGGGTTCCCCGGGCCGTCCTCATGTCCATGGAGCAATACGAGTCCATGCGTGAAACCATGATAATTCTCGGGGATGAAAGAATGATGAAACAGATCCGGCGCTCAAAAAACGATATCCGGGAAGACAAACCGCTGGTGGACCTGGAGGATATTGCTTAATGTACCGGGTGAAACTGACGGCAACCGCATCCGAAATGTTTACACGCCTGCACCCGGACATCAAAAAACAGATTAGAGCCATTCTGAGAAAACTCTACGAGGCCCCATACCTGGGAAAAGCGCTGCAGGGTGAGCTTGTCCATCTCAGATCCCTGAAAATGAAGCGTTACCGGGCCATATATCAGGTGAATAATGAGAATCAGACGATCATCGTTTATGCCATCGGGCACCGCAGGGACATTTATGAAATCGTCAGCGGGATTTTTTATGGATAAAAACAAAATCTTACCGAATGAATAATCCTGATGCTGATCTATTTTGTCTATGTTGGGTGTCCAGTCCAGCACCGAGATTCACGGTGGCGCAGCCGCCGTACAAAAAGAATACCTTAACCTTACCCCCCCCAAAAAAACAACAACAATGCCCCCAACCAAATAAAAAAAGCCCTGCCGGGAAAACTCCCACAGGGCTTTCAACAATTACGCAACATTTCCCAGGCCAGAGAAAACCCGTATACTTTAACCCCTCAATAACCACAATAAGAGAAGCCTGACCCCAGACCCCATTATTTATAACTTTCTCGTCTATGAAGCACACGACCAATTTCAATGATGTCACCATAGACATCAAATAATACGCGATAATTCCCAACTCTCAATCGGTATGCAGGATCAAAATGGGTAAGCCGTTTAATGTTTGGCACATAAGGAAAGTCTTCAAGATTAATGATTTTTCTGTGAATTCGATCTCTATCTTTTCCGGAAATACGCTTCAAGTCTTTAACTGCAGTTTTCCTGATGTGAATTTTCATTTTTCAAGTACTCTGTAAAAGGAATAGTTGTCTCTGATCTGGTATCTTTCAACATTTTCCAATCTTCAACATCTTCCCTTGAAGCTATTTTAACACCATCTTTTTCAAAACGCTTTAACATCCAAAGCACCTTGTCCATGAGCTCTTTATTTTCAATATTAAGAATTAATGAATGCATAATAATGCCTCCCTTTTAGTAAAACCAATGTTCATGAACAAATAATAGCTCTAATGTTGACCTTTTTCAAGGTAAAGCTCCAGCAATTCCAATTATGACACACGATGGCTCTTCAAACAGCAAGTTTACGGTTTTGATCAACGTAATTTCAGCATGTTAGACAGCATTGGTGATGCCAGGAAATCCATAATTAGAATTTTTGGTAAAGCTCCCATCAATATTTCAGGGGAAGGGAGACTGTTTTGTTGTCCCGGACGGAGAGATAGGTGGCGATGAGCCACTCCAGAAAATCCACATAATGGCTGGCCTGGTTCATGAAAGCCCCGCCGTCCAGCTCTCTGCCCAGCAGCCTGTTCAGGCGCGGAGCGCAGGGACAAGGTGCTGACGCAGTCAGCACCGCGTTTCAAAGTGGTGCAGCCACCGTACAAACAGAACACCTTAACCTTAACCCCAAAAACAACAACAATGCCCCCAACCAAATAAAAAAAACCCTGCCGGAAAAATCTCCCACAGGGCTTTCAACAATTACGCAACATATCCCAGGCCAGAGAAAATCCGTATACTTTACCCCTCAATAACCACAATAAGCGAAGCCTGACCCCACTCCTTGACAACTGTTCCCAATAGGCATATCATAGGAACATAATAAAGCT
>CAYSSE010000538.1:0-2846 GCA_964433355.1 uncultured Desulfocicer sp. | reverse complement strand
AGCTCTTCACCGAAGAATAAAAATGTTATGATTATATGATAGCCCTGATATTGCGATTTATCAAGTCAATTGGAATGATGAAGTTAAAAACCTGGCCCGGAGGGCAAGGTTTTTAACGAATGAATAATCCAGATGCTGATCAGCGTGGAATGTCAGATCCTGCACCCTGTTCAGGCGCTGAGCGCCGGGACAAGGTGCTGGACGAAGTCAGCACCGAGTTCCTGGCGGCGCAGCCGCCGGGAACAAGTAGTTAAGTGGCCATCGGAAAATACTTGCCATGCATCAATAGACTGAATTTTAAGGCATAAAGGCCGAAGAATAAAAAAAAGCCCTGTCGGGAAAAACTCCCAAAGGGCTTTCAAAAACAATGCAACACGCCTCAGGCCAAAGAAAACCCGTATACTTTACCCCCAAAAAACACCAATAAGCCAAGCCTGACCCCAATAGTCTTGCTTAAAAGCCCCTTTTTGGCACCAAAAAGTACACTCTAAGGCCGTTTTGAGCTATATTTAAGCAAACATTTCCTATGAAATCAAAATCTTAACGGGGTCAGACCCTGCTATAGTCACCGGTTATAAACCCGGTTATAAAAAAGCCCTTTTCATATCGCGTAAAACACTTACAATTACAGGCGAATAGGCTTCAAGTTTTCCATTATCAGGGTTCTCAAATTCATCAATAAGCAAGCAGATAAGATCTGCATCCAACATCTGAAGTTCTTCCGGCTGAGTGCCATGCTGAAAAAGAAGAGCAAAAATTATACATTTCCGAATTTCAACCAAACGCCTGTTTCTTTTTCGGGTGTCTCCCAGATTAAGCACATCAATCATATTCCTGGCGTTGTCCGTCAGCCCCTCAACCAGACCGGAAATATAATACTTCAAATCTGTCTCACATTCGGGCATCAAAGGCGTCATTGGCAAAGTCTTCGATCCATGGGCTTTACCGCACTGTTTGTTTGTGTTGCAACTGGCAATGATAAGTACCCGAGTATATATTCCTCAAAATAAAATCCATAAATATCAACGGCATATCTCTGTGGAATACCGAAAAACATATGCATGGGTACTTATTGTCAAAATCAAGGGTACGCCGGGCATCTGTTCTCTGGGGAATCAAATGCTCATTATGACTGCTGTCGACATCTATACTGTTTGCAACAATAACCACAAAGAAAATACTGTTCTTTGACACAGGCATTCCCAATAGCGCATCTCAAATCTGAGGACAAATCTTTGTATGATTTCCCAGAATTCAGACGTTTCCAGCGCTTAAGAGCCACCGGTTCATCGCCTTTACGGATCTGTCTCAATACATCACCCTCATTTTTTTTAACATCAGACGGGCCCGGATCAGTTCAATATGATTTTTCGGCAAGAGCTGCTCAAGCGCATTACAGATCTTTCGGGCACCCGTCACATCAATCGAGCTTCAATGGTATCCGCAGATAAGTCCGCCCCACAATCCCATTCAACAAAATAGTTTCCGTTATAGATTCGCTCAAATTCGCTTTTATCTTTCAATGGCTCAAAAGGTTCGGAGTCAAGATAAGGCTTTACGTCAAACATCCCCTCTCTTCCATCCTCAAATTTAATATAAAGTGTAAAATTGTCTTTTGGAACAACCCCAATTATATTCATTGATCCAGCCCCCGAATTTTAAATGGCTTCTTACCATTTACTGCAAGTTGCCAGTTGGCCAAGAGATTATCTTGATGAATTTCTATCCACGCAACGACCAGCTTATCTTTTTTCCGTGGAAGCTTACCTGCCAGAATCTCTCCATCAGGAATGGAATATACAGCAACCTCACCCTGGTACTCAGCATGTATATGTGGCTTCTTGTGCTTTTCAATATCGTAAAAAAACATCCTGATCAGAATTCCGTAAAACATCGAAATGGTTGGCATATAGGATATCCCCTCTCTTTTAATGTTGTCTGATTATAAACCAGTTTGCCCAAAATATCAAATTCCATCACACCAGTTCAGTGCAGACGCATAAATTTAAAAAAGGGCGGCACCTGTATCATCAGGATGATGACAAATAAAAAGGCCAAGCTCGTGGAAATATCCTCAAGCCTGGTTTCAATTTGATTTTTATGCTTAATGCTTGTTGCACAGTACCTTGTTCAGGCGCGGAGCGCCGGGACAAGGTGGACGAAGTCAGCACCGCGTTTCACGGTGGCGCAGCCGCCGTGAAAGTGAAAAAAAGGGTATACTTTACCCCCCATCCAGAAACACCAATAAGCCAAACCTGACCCCGCTATGCCTTGCTTAAAAGCCACTTTTCAGCATCAAAAAGTGCAATCTAAGAACCTTTTTGCCCATTTTTAAGGCAATATTCTTTATAAAAACGGCGAGCATTTTTACAAAGGGTTACCTGCCCCTGCTTATCATCAATGGTGGACACAGAATAAATGGAGCAATGGGAGCCAATCTGAACAAAATCCTCAATAGTAACCCCATATTTGGCATTGATATAAGAAAAAGCCCCAATGTCTGTCTTATAACCGAGTTTAAATTTCTCGGTATTTTGAACCACCCAGTTGTATTTTGTTGGTTGGCCATCCACTATTTCCGGGTATTGCCACTGGCTGAAACGATCGCTGGAACTCTCAGATATCTCAGGATCGGGGTTTACCAAGTTCCAGAAGTGACTGATTTGGTCACACAAGCCCCGGCACCAATAATCACATCATCACCAATGATTAGCGGGGTCAGACCCCGTCTTTTCTATTTTAAAAGGGCGTTCAATTCTTCGACAGTGAGATGTGCTTGTTTAAGGATGTAGGAAAGAGTAGAGCGTTTGATCGGTTTATGCGCTGGCACAGTTAATTTAAGTGTT
>CAYSSE010000537.1:0-2850 GCA_964433355.1 uncultured Desulfocicer sp. | reverse complement strand
CTATGTGAGCAGGCCCAAATGAGTGAAGATGGGGTGCTGGCCGAATATTTACTTCCGTACTTATGTTCTTTTTTAAATATCAATAGGTTACAACTGACGAATTATGACCAATTCCTTATTTTTTTGTGGCCAGAAATACCGTATGGCGATAACCGCCCTTACCGGGACGTTCACATGTTACGGAAAAACCGCCTTGGGACAGGCGTCGGACAAAACCGTCATCCTGGCCTTCCCCCCAGACAGCAAATGTACCTCCTGCATTGAGAGCAGCAAAGGTACGTTGGATGGCTCGGTTGCCGTAGATGTGATCATTTTCTTTGTCGGTGTGGGCGTGGGGGCCTCGGTAGAGGTCAAGGATGATGGCGTCAAATCGGTTTTTTTTTCTGTCGTTCGCGGTGTCTTGAATCAGGTGGGCCACATCGCCCAGTACCATGGTAACCCGGGGGTCACACACGGCACCATGGGTGAGTTCTAAAAGAAATTTTTGGCACCATGCAACGATCCTGGGGTTGAGTTCTGCCACCACCACTTCCGCTGTTTGGGGGAGAACCGCCAGCGTCGCTTCCAGGGTAAAGCCCATACCAAGCCCCCCCACCAGCACCCGGGGGGCTTGGTGTTCCCGGATGTTCCGACACCCCATCCGGCCCAGCGCAATCTCCGAGCGTTGGGCCATGCTGTTCATCAGCACCTGGGAACCTAATGTGATGATGAAATCACGCGCACCCCGTTGGCGTAATTCTAATATTTCAGTGTCAGTTTCAAAGCGATCCAATGTTTTCCAGGGTAATGCCATTGCTTCTGATCCTTTGTTAAATTTTGCCTTTTATAAGAAAGTTTCGGCATCCTTCAAAAGTGCTTTACACTTTTTGGGGACACTCCCCATTTTTTGTAGGGAGGGGGTCCCAAAAGACTGTAAATTATTTTTTGGATCATATGAAGGATGCCAAAGTCTCACCAACACGCTGGAATTAAAAGGCTTTCATCTTTCGTTGTGGCAGTGGTGACGGCCATGTATGTTATGCCAAAGGCCGTTCTGAAAAGCGCAATAGCGCGTAGGTTTGACCCCATCGGTTCATGGCAGTATCATACCATAATTTTACCCTTTTGGGTGCATTCCCATTTTTAACCAGCAATTCTAATTATGACACTTGATGGCTTCCCAAACTGTAAATTTATGGTTTCGCTTAACGTAAATTCAGCACGTTACGCACCATTGGTGCCGTTTGGAAATCCATAATTAGAATTGCTGGTTTTTAATAGGCCCTGGGAATTTAAATTGTTGAGATGGTGATTTTTTTTGTATTCTTTTCCTTCAGTGTGTGTTATCTTACTCTTTTGTTCAACCTTAGTTAGCACCTTCCAGTCAGTGCCTGCAGTGTCGCGGTTATATCAACCCCAATTCATGCAATAATATTTATTTCGCCTGGACTGGCCCACAATGGTGGGTGGGCGGATTCAGGATTATACTATATATGTCATTTGAAAAATTTGGCCTTAGGGCCGAACTGTTACGTGCCGTTGCCGCCGAAGGCTACAAAGTTCCCACTCCCATCCAGGATCGGGCAATTCCCGCCGTTCTCGAAAGAAAGGATGTGCTTGCAGGCGCCCAGACCGGTACCGGTAAAACCGCAGCTTTTGCGCTTCCCATCCTTCAATTGCTGGATCGCACCAAGGGAAGAGGCTGCTCTCCACGATGTCTGGTACTGGCCCCCACCCGGGAGCTGGCAGCCCAGGTTCATGCCAGTATTGATAGCATGGGCCGGGGCATGTCTTTGAAGACTGCCGTGGTGTTTGGCGGAGTGGGGATTACCCCCCAGATTGATCGCCTGAGAAGAGGTGTGGATATCATGGTGGCCACACCGGGACGTCTCCTGGACCATGCTGGACGAAGAACTCTGGATCTTTCCCGTGTTGAAATCCTTGTGCTGGACGAAGCCGACCGCATGCTGGACATGGGGTTTATCCATGACATCCGAAAGGTGTTGAAAATGTTGCCGGTGCGTCGTCAGAATATGCTTTTTTCTGCCACCTATTCCGCAGACATCAAACGCCTTGCAGATACCCTACTCAATTCTCCGGAAATTATTGAAGTCTCAGCTTCCAACAAGGCCGCTGATGGTGTTTCCCAAGCGGTTTATCCCGTTGCCAGAACCCAGAAACGACAATTGCTTTCCACGTTGATCAGAACCGGAGATTGGAACAAGGTTCTGGTGTTCACCCGTACCAAACATGGTGCCAATCGGTTGACCAAGCAGTTGATTCAGGATGGCATAGGGGCTGCGGCCATCCATGGCAACAAGAGTCAGACAGCCCGAACCCGGGCCCTGGCGGATTTTAAAAGCGAAAAAATAAGAACCCTTGTGGCAACAGATATTGCGGCCCGGGGACTTGATATTGATATGCTGCCCCATGTGGTCAATTTTGATCTGCCCAATGTGCCCGAAGATTATGTCCATCGTATTGGACGCACGGGTCGGGCCGGTGCTACGGGTGTGGCTCATTCCCTGGTGTGCCGGGATGAGCAAAAATTGCTTAAAGATATTCAGCGCTTGCTCAAGCACGATATTCCTGTGAAGACCATGGTCGGATTTGAGCTGGAACGGCCCGGGGCAACGCCTCCGCCATCTGTTCGGCCCCCGATGACCCCCCGGAAAAAGAATTTTCGGAGTCGGCCAACTTCCCAACGGGCCCGGCATTAATTCCTGAGCGTTGGGCTCAGTTTCATATAACATACATGGCAGTCACCACTGCCACAACGAAAAATGAAAGTCTTTTAATTCCAGCACGTTGCTGAGACTTTCTTATAAAACGGGCATGTCCTGCTGGACACAACGAATATTGGGTCGTAGA
>CAYSSE010000536.1:0-2852 GCA_964433355.1 uncultured Desulfocicer sp. | reverse complement strand
TACCTTGCTGCCAATAAAGGGAAAGAGGGGGTTGTGACCCTGGAAAGTGGTCTTCAGTACCGGGTGATCACATCGGGTGACGGTGCCATTCCCAAAGCTTCAGACACTGTTGAATGCCATTACAAGGGAACCACCATTGATGGGAAAGAATTTGATTCTTCTTATAAAAGAGGAAAACCCGCCTCCTTCCAGGTGGGTGGAGTCATCAAAGGGTGGACCCAAGCCCTTCAACTCATGAAAGTGGGTTCTAAATGGGAGTTGTTTATTCCCTCGGAGCTTGCCTATGGTGACAGGGGCGCAGGAAAGGCCATTGCTCCGGGTTCCACACTGCTCTTTGATGTGGAATTGTTGAGCATTAAATAAGTTTTCAGACTTCAGATTCAAAGATCTGACCTTCCCCATTCGATTCTTAGACCACTCTGGGGAGGGATCAGGCGTATATTATAGACAACCCTCAAAATGTTGATGTAAAGAATTGCAAAAAGAGGAGGTAATTCATGTTTATTTTAGGTTTGAATGGAAGTCCCCGACGCAAGGGAAACAACGATTATCTTTTATCTCTTTTTATGGATCATGCTGAAAAAAAAGGGGTTTCAACCCACACAGTCCATGCTGCCTTTGAATCCTATGAGCCTTGTATCGGGTGTGGATATTGCGAAAAAAAAGGGGTTTGCTCCATTAAGGATACGCTGGCCCAGGATCTTTTTCCGCTTATGCGTAAGGCAGATGTTATTGTGTTGGCCACACCGGTTTACTTTTATGGGGTTCCAGCCCGCATCAAGGGCATTATTGATCGAATCCAGACCCTCTGGTCCAGGAAATATCGTTTGGGATTAAAAGATCCTGGAGCAGATCATCGCAGGGGTATTCTTCTGTCTGTGGGGGCCACCCATGGAAAAAACCTGTTTGATGGCATCCGGCTCACCACCCGTTATTTTTTTGATGCAATGGATTGTTCGTTTGCCGATGAGCTGTGTTACCCCGGCATTGATGATCGGGGAGCCATTGAAAACCATCCCGGGGTGGTGGATGATGTGAAAAATCTGGCAGACAAGATATTAACACCGTTGCAGCATAGAAAACGAATTCTATTTGCCTGCCGTGAAAATGCCGGTAGGAGCCAGATGGCAGCCGGATTTGCAAGACAGTTGGTCGGGGATGCATATGATGTGATCAGTGCTGGCAGCAGTCCGGTCCGGGAGATCAATCCCATGGCCGTTGCAGCCATGGCCCAAAAGGGGATTGATATCGCATTTAACGTACCTTGTTCCATGGAAGAAGCACTGGCTAAGGGAGATGTTGAATGCATCGTCACCATGGGATGTGGTGAGGCGTGTCCCGTTATTCCCGGGTGCCGGGTGGTGGACTGGGAGCTTCCTGATCCAGCAGGGCAGTCCCTTGAAGTGGTATGTGATATCCGGGATGAAATTTTCACCCGGGTAAAGGCATTATTGAGCGTGTGATGTTTAGGGACTCAACAAGAAATAACGGCCGCACTACCTCACCCCCGGCCTTCTCTCCATGAATGGCGAGGTGAGATTGGTACAATGATTTTCACCCTTCACCCTTCATTCTTTCCCATTCATGAAAGGGATGCCTCACCAGGCAGGCATTGCAGTAACGGGGATCAGGAGTGACCTCCCGTCCCAGCCATGCTGGTTTCTCAAAATATTCATCCGGGGAATTTAATTCAATTTCCGCCACAACAAGCCCTTGATTCTCCCCTGAAAATTCATCAATTTCCCATGTAAATCCTTTGTAAACCATGCAATATCTTTTTTTTTCAATGAGAGCCCCCTGGCAAAGATTAAACATTTCCAGGGCATCTGTCAGTGATATTTCGTACTCAAATTCTTTTCTGGTGGCATTTTCTGTTGGCCCCTTTATGGTGATGAAGCCCCTCTGATCTAATGTTCTCACCCTCACCGTGGTGTTTTTACTGTTTTTCAGATATCCTTGGCAAAGCATTAATGGGGCAATGTCATGGGCTTGCCAGGGCATTTTTCCCGATATTTTTTTAACCAAAAATTTTCGTTCGATTTCAATTCCCATTTTTGTTTATCCTTTTTCAATCCCAGTAAGTAGCCACACATATATTTTTCGGTATTTCACAGACAGATACCATTAATAGGGCGCATTCCCATTTTCCCGGCCCATCATATAACCCATTGATTTCATTAAACCACCACCCATTAATACAAAATGAAATATTTTGATAAATCAGATGGTTGAATCTCCAACCGGGAAAATGGGAATGCGCCCCCATTAATATTTCTGGATTCTATTTTGAAGAATATATGCTCGGGTACTTATCTTGCATCTTGTCAGCCATAAGATTTAATCATGGGTTGCTTTTATTCCAGATTGACAGAAGACAATCTTGAATGCAACCAGTAGAGTGCTTTGTCACTGATATTCATAAACCCTTATCTGATATTTTATTTTTAAATAAAAAAATATCAGAAGAGGGGTTGCTTTTTCCGGAAAAGTTTGTTTAACTTTACTTGCTCAAAAAATGAATTTCTATTTCATTGTGCGTCATGGTAAAAAAAGCGTACTCTTTTAAGCATCCTTCATTTTTCAGTTTACTCTTGTTGGAGAATTGCCCCCATTGATCGGGGGAATCATTCTCCCCCAAAATGTAAGGTACGCTTGGGGTGATATGAATGATACCCTGATTTAGAGCCGCTTTTTCGAAAATTCATATCAATGGATCATCCATTCTTTATCTTTTTGTTACTTTTTAAGACAAACGAAATGGATAGGATAGTCTATTCTAACGGTTAATCTTTAAACAGAGACTTCTATGGCCAAATTTATTGTACGACGTTTTTTTCTTCTTTTGTTGACCA
>CAYSSE010000535.1:0-2857 GCA_964433355.1 uncultured Desulfocicer sp. | reverse complement strand
TGGATGCCGATCCTGTTTCCATGGATATTCATGTTCAGCTTTCAGGTGGCATGCTTCAACTTTCCCATTGGTGCTTTGATCCACTGGTTCGCTGGACCCAGGAGATGACCTTTGAACCCCGCCTGGCCACAAAATGGGAGCGCATCAATGAATACCGTATGCGTTTTTATCTGCGCAAAGGTGTAAAATTCCACAGCGGTAATACCTTCACGGCTAAGGATGTCAAATGGACCTTTGACCGCATGAGAAAAAGTGTGGATTACAAGGGACTCATTGAACCCTTTGTGGGCATGGCCATAGTGGATGATTATACCATAGATGCTGTCACCGCAAAACCTTATCCCCTGGTGCTGAACATGGCCACATATTTCTTTGCCATGGACAGTGAATTTTACTCAGGAAATGATGAAAACGGTAAGCCCAAGGATGCCATTGTCAAGATTGGCCCCTCCTTTGCCCTGAATAATGCCTCAGGTACCGGACCTTTTGTGGTAACAGAAAGAGAACATGGTGTAAAAGTCGTTTTTGAACGCTTCAAAGACTATTGGGATACAAAGTCCCCGGGTAATGTGGATAAAATGATCCTCACCCCCATTAAAGAAGATGCCACCCGGGTTGCGGCTCTTTTGTCCGGTGATGTGGATTTCATTACGCCGGTGCCGCCCCAGGATTTTAAACGCATTGATTCTGATGCCAATGTCAAACTGGTTACCTGTAATGGGGGACGCATCATCACCCTGCAGCTCAATCAGAAAAGACTTCCAGAATTCCAGGATGCAAGAGTTCGTTTGGCCATGGCCTATGCCATTAACAATGCCGGTATCGTTGAAAAAATCATGAAGGGCACCGCCACTGTTGCAGCCCAGCAGGGACCCGAAGGATATGCCGGTTATAAGCCTGGGTTGACCCCCCGGTTTGACCTTAACAAAGCCAAGGCCCTCATGAAGGAAGCCGGTCTTGAAAAGGGGTTTGAGTGTACCATGATCTCCCCCAACAACCGGTATGTCAATGATGAAAAAATTGCCGAAGCTGCCACCCAGATGCTGGCAAAAATTAACATCAAGGTGAACCTGAAAACCATGCCCAAGGCCCAGTACTGGGATGAGTTTGATGCCCAGGCCGCTGACATCCAGTTGATTGGATGGCATTCTGACACGGAAGATTCCGGTAACTTCAGTGAATTTTTGATGATGTGCCCGGACAAAGCCACCGGATACGGTCAATACAACAGTGGCAATTACTGCAATAAACGAGTGGATGAGCTGACCCTTGCAGCCCAGGCAGAAGTGGATCTGGCAAAACGGGCGGATATGCTCAAAGAGATAGAGCAGATCCTCTATGATGAAGCTGCCTTTATTCCCTTCCATTGGCAGAACCACTCCTATGCTGGCAAAAAAGAGCTGGGCATTGCACCAGTGATCAACGCCATGAACTTTCCTTACTTTGGCGATATTGTTATTGAATAACTGCCATGGGCAGACCTGGCCATTTTTTACAACAATCTGGTCACCCGGTCTGCCCGCAAAAAAGAGTGAAAGTTTTTGCCTGTTTGACTAACGTTACAGCGACATTTTGACTTAAAATCGTCTTGTACCTGGTTTCTCATGAGAAGAGTCTGTATTCATAAGTACCCACACATATGTTTTCCGGCATTCCGCAGATATATACCATTGATATTTATGGATTATATTTTGAGAAATATATGCTCGGGTACTTAATAGGTAAATTTACACGAGTTGCTTATACAAGTCGTTAAATGTTGCTGTAGTGTTAAGACTTACATCTTAATCCATGATAATTCCATCGGGCAGATCAATGATATGATTTCCCGGTGGAGTTCTCTCCAGACATGAAGAAGAGCCGCTATGTTTGCATTTATCGTCAGAAGAATTACCCAGGCTATTTTTGTCATGCTTATTATCAGCATGGTGGGATTTGCCATTAAAAATAAAATCGGAGACCCGGTGCGGGATCTGGTGGGTGAACGGGTGACACCGGAAGAACGCGCCCAAATCCGGGATCGACTGGGGCTCAACGACCCCTTTGCGGCCCAATACATCCGTTTTCTTAAAAATGTTACCAAAGGAGACCTGGGACAATCCTTTTTTTATAAGAAACCCGCCCTTGATGTGATTGTGGGCAAGGCCCCGGCCACCCTGGAGCTTGTTTTTGGTGCGGCTCTGATCATCATATTGATTTCCATGCCTTTGGGTATTTATACGGCTTTAAAGCCCCAGAGTACTTTGTCTCGCTTTATCATGGGGTTCAGCACCCTGGGGGTTTCCATGCCGGTGTTTCTCACCGCCATCATGCTCATCTATATTTTTGGGGTGAACCTGCATTGGCTTCCCTCCTACGGCAGGGGAGACACCGTGGATCTGTTTGGTAACGGCTGGTGGCAAACCGGGTTCTTGACCCTGGACGGCCTGGAGCATCTGATTCTGCCCTGTGTTTCCCTTGCATCCATTATGTTACCTCTTTTTATCCGGCTCATTCGTTCGGAAATGATGGAGGTGTTGGAAACTGAATACATCAAGTATGCCTGGGCAAAGGGCTTGAGTCCCATGAGAATCTGGTTGGTTCATGCCTTTAAAAATACACTGCTCCCCGTTGTCACGGTGTTTGGTGTGCAGATAGGTATCATGTTTGCCTTTACCATTTTAACGGAAACCGTTTTTCAATGGCAGGGTATGGGGTATATGTTCCTGGAAGCAGTGGAGCGATCGGATATTTCCCTGCTCATTGCCTATCTCATTGTGGTGGGATCGGTGTTTGTGATGGTAAATACCCTGGTGGACATTCTGTATGGTTTTATTAACCCCACAGTGAGAATAGCAGGCAGAAAATGAAAGCATCT
>CAYSSE010000534.1:0-2872 GCA_964433355.1 uncultured Desulfocicer sp. | reverse complement strand
CCATCGGAGGGGGCTCTGCTGAGGGTGCTTTGACACTTCATTTTCATATAAAAAACAATGGGAGAAATAAAGTGAACAATATACGATTTCTTTTTTTTACTGCCCTGATTATCATGGCTTTTTCTACGCCTGTACTGTCTCTTGAGACCAAAGAAGAGGTGGCAGTACCTGTGGCTGTGGCGGAAGTCTCTGCGCCGGAATTTCGGTTCGAGTTAGTTCCAGAAGGAACCAAGGTAACCCATCCTTATGTTATCCATAATAAGGGCAACGCTCCCCTGGAAGTGCTCAAGGTCAAAACCGGCTGAGGTTGCACGGCTGTCTCCTATGACAGAACGATTCCCCCGGGTGGGGAAGGTAAAGTGACCATCGCAGTTTCCACCTCTGGATATGGTGGAAAAACATTAAGTAAGACAATTCAAGTTTATACCAGTGATCCCGATCATAAAATCATCTCTTTAAAAGTGTCGGGTGCTGTGGAAAAAATGGTCATCATTGAACCGAAAGCGATTCGCCTCACCGGAAAACCCAGTGAAGAGATAACAGCAACGGTGAAAGTGCTGCCCATGGAAAAATATCCCTTTACCATAAAAAGCATTTCCGTTAAAAATGAGAAAACCTTGGGTGTGGATCTGCAATCCCCTGAAGGGGATAACCTGGTTTGGAATATCAAGGTTACGAATAAGCAGACCCGACCGGGCAGGTATTTTGATATGATTACCCTTGTCACGGACAGCACCATTCAGCCGGAGATAAGGATTAATGTCTTTGGAAATATTTTGGAATGAATTTAAATATGGAATCCATAAAAGCGGTGGTGTTTGATTGTGATGGAGTTATGTTTGATACATCGAGTGCCAATGAGATGTATTACAATAGGGTTTTGACACATTTTGGAAAACCTGACTTGACCCGGGAGCAGTTTGTTAAAGTACATATGTTCACTGTAAAGGAAGCACTGGAATACCTTTTTCCGGAAATGGACTCCCTGGAGGCGGTGTACACCTTCATGGGTACCATGGGGTATGCTCAATTTATTCCTTATATGGAGCGGGAAAAGGGGCTGAAAAAACTGCTGACAGCCCTTAAAGACAATGGGTTTATAAGGGCGGTTGCCACCAATCGGATCAATACCATGCAAGCGGTTCTCAAGGCCCACAACTTAGAGAATGCCTTTGATATGGTGGTCACCGCTGCCGACGTTCAACACCCCAAACCATCGCCCGAGCAGTTGCACACCATCATGGAAAAATTTTCCCTTACCCCCGGGCAAATGCTTTTTGTGGGGGATTCTCAATATGACCAGATGGCTGCCAACAAGGCAGGGGTGCCCTTTATAGCTTTTAAGAATAAGGATCTTGATGCTGATTTCCATGTCACCACCATGGCCCAGGTTGGTAATATAGTCGGGATAAAACAATAATTATTCTTGACAAAAAGTGCAATCATTATACTATCTGCCTTTAGGCTGTAAGATCCAATTTTTCAGGTTGGGGATATAAGTTTTACTTTAGCAAGGTTTTCCTTGACAGCTTACCTATATTTGCTAAAATTCCCTTCAGTTTTTTGAAAAGAATTATGGACAGAAATGCGGCATCGGTGATGGAATTTGTATAAATGTTTGGTACAAACATTTATTGTAGTTAATATTATATTAAGGAGAGTTAGTAGTTATGTCTAAATTAGTTGCCCCCCACGGTGGAAAAGGACTTGTTTGTTGTAAACTCGAAGGCGCTGCACTTGAAGCAGAGCTGAAAAAAGCCGCAGGTCTGAAAAAAATTGAAATCAGCTCCCAGGTAAAAGGCGATCTGATCATGCTTGGTATCGGTGGTTTCAGCCCCCTTAACGGATTTATGACACAAGCCGATTGGAAAGGCGTTAGTGCCGATTTCCTCCTTGCCGATGGGACCTTCTGGCCTGTTCCCGTAATGCTGGATGCTTCCAAAGATGATGCTGCTGCCATCAACCTTGGTGACGAGATCACCCTGGAAAGAAACGGCGAGATTTTTGCCACCATGAAGGTCACTGAAAAATTTGAGATGACCGAAGATGATAAAAAATGGGAATGTGAGAACGTTTATAAGGGACACGGCGAAGAGTCAGCTGATGACGTGTTCTGGAAAATTGCCATGGAAGATCATCCCGGTGTTCAGATGGTTATGGCCCGAAAAGAATTCTGTCTGGCAGGTCCTGTAAAAGTACTTTCCGAAGGCGAGTTTCCTGAGAAATTTAAGGGTGTTTACCTTACCCCCAAAGAGACCCGTGCCATCTTTGACGAAAAAGGCTGGGCCAACGTTGCTTCCATGCAGCTGAGAAACCCCATGCATCGTTCCCACGAGCATCTTTGCAAGATTGCCCTTGATGTATGTGACGGCGTTCTGATCCATTCTCTCATTGGTAACCTCAAACCCGGTGATATTCCGGCAGAGGTTCGTATTGAGTGCATTGACAAACTGATCCAAGATTACTTTGTTCCCGAGCATGTTGTCAACGGCGGTTATCCCCTTGATATGCGTTATGCTGGTCCCCGTGAAGGTCTTCTCCATGCCACCTTCCGTCAGAACTACGGCGTTAACAAGATGATCATCGGTCGTGACCATGCGGGCGTTGGTGATTTCTACACGCTGTTCGAGGCCCAGGAAATTTTTGATACTATCCCGACTCCTGAAGAAGAGGGCAAAGCCCTTCTCTGTGAGCCCCTGAAAATTGACTGGACTTTCTATTGCAAGAAATGTGATGGTATGGCTTCCATGAGAACCTGCCCCCATGGCAAAGATGACAGGGTTATCCTTTCCGGTACAAAACTGCGTCATGCCCTTTCCAACAACGAAGAAGTTGTGGATCATTTTGGACGTGAGGAAGTTCTTGTTATCCT
>CAYSSE010000533.1:0-2874 GCA_964433355.1 uncultured Desulfocicer sp. | reverse complement strand
CCGGGGGCGGCATACAGCCATTTGGCTCCGCGTCTACGACCCTATCTTCGTTGTGCCCGCTAGGGCATGGGTGTCATATGAAAAAGTAGATAGATCTAATATTCTTTCATGCTTCGTTGTGGACAGGCCGAGGCCAAAATACGGTCTGCCCGTGGCAGTTATACAAAAATAAGCGAATAGAGGGTTTTGTGAACTGCCCCCATTATTTTTTGGCGAAGACCTCGATGTCAGTTTGGTATTTTTCGTACTGGGCCTCAAAGAGTACGGGCAGGCGCTGGTAAAAGGCATTCAGCAGGGGCAGCATGATCTGGCGAATCTGGGGATGGGACGCTTTAGAGCAGCGCAGATTGAAGATATGTCGCCATTCTCTAATGTTAGCCGTGGTGATGATATCGGTTTTAAGACTGTTGGGCAATACGCTGCGGGCCTCCTGGGGTTTTGCTCCCATGTCCAAAAGTTCCAGGTAAGTCTTTTCCGATTCAGCCATGGATCCCTTCCATGCGTCAAACTCAGGAGTGCCTTCCGCCCAGAAAAAAGGACGGATCACGGTGATCTCCCGGCCAAATTTTTCCTTGCCATAGTTGGCGTACCGGGTACTCTCCTGGGAAAAAGAGCACAGACGATGGCGCACCAGCTCATGGGTAATGCCTCGATCGCACACAATGCGCACAGAAATGGATATATGCTCAATGACGCTTTCGTGACCGGTTTTCATCAACCGCCGCAACAGATCCCTGGCCGTGCCCTGGGCAATTTTATCTTCAGACTTGTAACAGGTCCGGGCCGCCAATTCCAGCAGGCGATATACTTCCTCCTCTTCGGCCATGTGCAGTATTTCAAAATAAGGGTCTATTATTTTCATTGATTTTTTTCTCTAATAATTCTGATCCGCAAACTCCACCCATCCCCCAGCC
Source organism: uncultured Desulfocicer sp. (assembly GCA_964433355.1). GTDB lineage: Bacteria > Desulfobacterota > Desulfobacteria > Desulfobacterales > Desulfobacteraceae > Desulfocicer. The sequence continues at coordinate 1,960 of CAYSSE010000533.1, read as the reverse complement.
TTAACCAGGGACAGATCATATTCACTGATTGAAAATGCAATCTGCTGGGAAGTTCCCTCAGCAGAAATGGTGAAGATTCCTTTATCAATATCCGTTTCAAGGGTGGTCTCTTTACCGGAGAATTCTGCAAACAAACCATCAACAGCGTCTGCATCCAGTTCCACTGCCATCATGCCACAATTAAACATGTTCTGACGAAAAATCCGGGCAAACCCCGTGGCAATGACCATGTTGATGCCGTTAACTTCAAAGGCCCAGGGCGCATGCTCCCGGGAAGATCCGCATCCGAAATTGTCCCGGGTGATCACCACGGCTTTTCCTTTAATGTCTTTTTGTGCATCAAACCCATCCAGCACAAGATCTTCCAGAAGGTTGGGTTTCAGGGCAATCTTGGTGCTTTCCGTCAAATATTTTGCCGGGATAATCTCATCGGTGTTAATGTCTGATCTGTCCAGAAAAAGGACCTTGCCGTTAAAGTTTTTCATTAATTATCACCTCCTGATTGAAAAAGGGGGGAGTTAGAAATGGTTCCGGTAAGGGCCGATGCCGCTGCCGTGGCAGGACTCATGAGATGTACCATGCCCCCCTTACCCATGCGGCCATTGAAATTTCTATTGGTGGTGGAGGCACACGCCTCGCCTTCGGCCAGCACCCCATTACTCATGCCAAGACAGGCCCCACAGGTGGGGTTGGTGACACAGAACCCGGCATCCATGAAAATTTTAATGATACCCGCAGCAAGTGCCCGACTGTAGATGTCCGGCGTGGCCGGACTGACAATGGCCCGCACCCCGGGATTGATCTGTTTGCCTTCAATGATTGTTGCGGCAATTTCAAGGTCTTCAAACCGACCATTGGTACAAGAACCAATGTACACCTGATGAATGGGCTCCCCCGCCATGGCAGACACCGGTTTCACCTGGTCCGGCTTAAAACCGAAGGTGACCTGGGGGACCAAATATGTGACATCAAACTCAATGACATCCGTGTAATCGGCATCGGCATCTGGACTAAATTCTTTAAATGCGTCAAGGGCCGCCTCTTTTGTGCCATACTCCTCTTTAATAAAGGGCCAGAGATACGCCACAGTCACCTGATCAGGCGAACAGATACCGCTGGTGGCACCGGCCTCCACAGCCATGTTGCAAAGAGTCATGCGTTGGTCCATGGTCATGACGTCCACCACATTACCGGAAAATTCCATCACCCGGTTGGTGGCCCCATTGACACCTATTTTGGCAATAAGAGCCAGAATCACATCCTTGGCATAGACCCCCTTGGCAAGGGTTCCGGTGATGTTCACCTTTATGGAAAGGGGTCTTTTAAAGGCACACACCCCCTTTAAGATCCCTACTTCAAGATCGGTGGTGCCAACGCCAGCGGCAAAGGCACCAAAGGCCCCATGGGTACAGGTGTGTGAATCGCCCATGATGATGGTGTATCCGGGTCGGGCAAATCCTTTTTCAGGAAAAATGGCATGACACACTCCGTTGCGGCCAATGTCAAAAAAATCAATGATGTTGTGTCGTCGGGCCCAGTCTCGAAGAATTTTACCCTGTAGGGCCGTTTTTGAATCCTTGGCCGGTGTGACGTGATCAATGACTGCTTTGATCTTTGTGGCATCAAAAACCCGATCTTTGCCCCGGGCCATGAGGTCGGTGATGGCAATGGGGGTGGTAATTTCGTGGCAAAAAACTGCATCCAGACGAAGCACCTGGACATCCCCGGATGGATTATCCACCAAATGTGCGTCAAAAATCTTTTCAGCTATTGTTTTACCCATGGCTTTTCCTTCTACTTTCTATAAGGGTGTGCATAAGATGGGATCGGGCGCATTCCCATTTTCCCGGCTCATCATATAACCCATTGATTTCATTAAGTCAGCATCCATTGATACGAAATGAAATATCTTGACAAATCAAAGAGTTGAATCTCCAACCGGGAAAATGGGAATGCGCCC
>CAYSSE010000532.1:0-2885 GCA_964433355.1 uncultured Desulfocicer sp. | reverse complement strand
CACAATTGGCCGGTTCCTATTACCCATCGGGGGGGGGCTCTGCTGAGGGTACTTGGACACTTTATTTTCATATAAAAAATCACCATGAACAAATGTGAGGAATCAATGGCAGAAACAACGAAGTATATCTTTGTAACCGGAGGCGTATTGTCCTCCCTTGGGAAAGGACTTGCCTCGGCTGCAATCGGATTGCTTCTTGAAAGCCGTGGTCTTTCCGTGACCATACAGAAGCTTGATCCCTATATTAATGTGGATCCGGGAACCATGAATCCCTTCCAGCACGGCGAGGTGTTTGTCACCGATGACGGCACGGAAACCGACCTGGATCTGGGTCATTATGAACGCTTTACCAATGCCAAGCTGGGGAAGAATAACAATTTCACCACCGGTAAAATATACTACTCCGTGATCACCAAGGAGAGAAGGGGCGAATATCTCGGTGGCACCGTACAGGTCATTCCCCACATCACCGATGAGATCAAAAAGAGCATCAGCCTTGTGTCAGGAGATGCCGATGTGGTGATTGTTGAAATTGGTGGCACCATCGGAGACATTGAATCCCTTCCCTTTTTGGAGGCCATCCGGCAATTCCGGGGGGATGTGGGCAGAAACAATGTGATTTTTATTCATCTGACCCTGGTTCCTTATATTGTCACGGCCGGGGAAGTAAAGACCAAACCCACCCAACACAGTGTCAAAGAGCTGAGAAGCATCGGCATTCAACCGGATATTCTGCTATGCCGCACCGATCGGTATCTGGTTCCTGAGATCAAGGAAAAAATTGCCCTGTTCTGCAACATAGATAAGGATTCCGTGTTCACGGCCAAGGATGTGGACAACATCTATGAGGTTCCCCTGGTTTACAATAAAGAGGGCCTGGGCGATAAGATTCTCCAGAAACTAAACATTTGGGCCCGGGCCCCCCGGCTGGATCACTGGCGGGACATTGTGGAAAAGATGAAAAATCCCCGGGATGCGCTGACCATTGCCATTGTGGGGAAATACGTGGATCTCACAGAGTCTTACAAAAGCCTTAACGAGGCCCTCACCCATGGCGGCATTGTCAATGATGCCAGGGTGAACCTTGAATTTGTGGATTCCAGCACCCTGACCCGGGACAATGTCAAAGAAAAACTGAAAAACGCCCATGGTATTCTGGTACCTGGTGGATTTGGTGCCCGGGGCATTGAGGGAAAAATTCTTGCCGTTCAATACGCCCGGGAAGAAAAAGTGCCCTTTTTTGGTATCTGCCTTGGCATGCACATGGCCGTCATCGAATATGCCCGCCACGTGGCGTGTATGGAAGATGCCCACGGTTCAGAGTTTGATGAACACACCCCCTATCCTGTGATCTACCTGATGACCGAATGGTATGATGAGCAGACACGGCAGGTGGAAAAACGGGATGATGCCTCAGACAAGGGGGGCACCATGCGTCTGGGGGCTTACCCATGCGTGCTGGCACCAGACTCTTTTGCCCTGCAGGCTTACCGAACCCCGGAAATTTCAGAACGCCACCGGCACCGGTATGAATTTAACAATGCTTATAGAAAACAGCTTGAAGAGGCTGGCCTTGTTATTAGCGGTACCTCCCCGGATGGAGAGTTGGTGGAGATTGTGGAACTAAAAGATCATCCCTGGTTTCTGGGGTGTCAGTTTCACCCGGAATTTAAATCAAAACCTGACAATCCCCATCCCCTTTTCAGAGAATTTATCAAAGCCTCCCTGAAAAATTCAAAGAAAGAGGTGTGTGTCACTAAAAAACAATAAGCCAAACCTGGGGCTTGGTCATAAGATGGGCCACTATACGGGAACTAAATATATATTATTGTCAATTATCTGTAATTACCGACTTTATTTTTAGATCAAAAAAATCACTTCAAAGTGGCCCACGTTATGATCAACCCCCAAACCTGATACTCAATGATTATTCTTTTGATCTATTGGGGAAGAATCAGTCCCAAAAACCGGAACGGTTAAGCCGTTCCGGTTTTTTTATTAGAAAATAGAACTTCTGGGCAACCTCAGCAGAGCCCCCCCCCGATGGGTAATAGGAACCGGCCAATTGTGCCGTCTACGGTTCCGGCCGGGCCCATTGCCCGTCGGGGGGGCGGCATGATACCATTTGGCTCCGCGTCTACGACCCAATATTCGTTGTGCCCAGCAGGACATGCCCGTTTACATAGCTAACAAGGGCTGTCGTCCAATTCCCACTCCTTTACATATTCATCCACAAAGGCTGCTGAAGGATTTCCCAAAGAGGGTTCCGGCCCCAAAAGTACATACCCAATCCCATTGATTTCCCCTTCAAGACATTTGAAAAAAGCAGCTTCGGCTGTTTCTGCATCCATATGTTCAATCTCCGGCACCACGGCCTGGGTTAAATGTCCCACCGGCGTAAAGGCATCGCACACCGTTGATTCCCACTCCCCGGGGAAATTATTGATTTTCCAGGGGCTGAGACTTTCCGGCTTAAGTATATTTTGTTTTTTTCGATTAAAAGGGGCTGCAACGATCTTCATTTTTCGCTCATCCCACTTCATTAACGCCTTTAGCAGGGGAATGAAATCATCGGAAAACAACCACTCCTCGGACTCCAGAAGAATGGGGGGAAACTCCCGACTTGTCAGGGCATACCTGAAGGGGCCTTGTTTTTTCCAAAAGGCTTTGAATTCCGTTACTGTGGGCAGAATCTGCCGAATCACTTTTCCCATATTAATAAATCCTTTTTTAAATTTCACCTGAAAGTTGTTTTATATGAAAGTCTCAGCAAAGTGCTAAAATTAAAGGACTTTCGTTTTTCGTTGTGGCTGGTCTTACAGCCATGTATGTTTTATATGAAAATGAAGTGTCCAAGTAGCCTCAGCAGAGCCCCCCCCCGATGG
>CAYSSE010000531.1:0-2888 GCA_964433355.1 uncultured Desulfocicer sp. | reverse complement strand
ATAAGTTATTTAAAACCGTTCCTTTACCTTAAAGGTAAAGGGAACGTTTTCAACAACACTATAGCTTTTTTCAACGTTTTACCCGTGTTTTATACGCGTTTTCAACAGCGTTTTCAACATGGTATACGATGTTGCCTTTTGTTTTTGAAGCGTTTTCAACAAAATGACTACAATGTGGCATAAAACAAAGCAGAATGGTTAAAAAGAGCCGAAGCTATTAAACGGGTGATATTGAAATCAAAGTTAATTTTATATATGGCGTTGTGGGGTAGGCTTTTTACCTGCCAGCGGAACCTGGGACCATTGCCACCATATCCCCCGGCAAAATGTCCACAGCCATCAAATACCCTTCGCCGGGTGGTTGCTTCAAGTTTTAGTAAACCGAAAAAAATAGGGGCAAAAGTTATGATCAAGCCCTTCAAGACCCCTGGGCAGAAGATGAGTTAGGGCTGTGTTTTTCTTCAGGGGTAGTCCCCCTTCATTCATTCCTCGGCAAGGCGACTCTGGATGACTGGAACATATTGCCGCACAATCCAGAAGCCTCCTTGACAATTCGTTTTCAACTTCTTATTTTAGATATCAGTTAAATTTAAAATAAGAAAAACTTTAATTCAAAAAGTGAAATAAGGCCATGAACAGAGACCTGCAAGGACATTACATAACAATTTCCACGGTTGGAGAGAGGGCACAAGCTTTTGTTCCGGCACCGTTACCGCCAGTCCCACCCGTTGAGTGGTCACCAGAACTTCGAGAAAAATTTGACCAGGCGTTGTTGGCCCTTGGTCGTCTGGATAGTGTATCTGTCCTGCTTCCGGATACCTCACTTTTCCTTTATATGTATGTGCGCAAGGAGGCTGTTCTCTCCTCAATGATTGAGGGAACCCAGTCATCATTATCCGACCTGTTGCTATTTGAATTTGAGCGTCAACCCGGGGTGCCGTTGAATGATGTTCAGGAGGTCAGCAACTATGTGGCGGCCCTCAACCATGGTCTCAAACGGCTTGGAGAGGACTTTCCCCTTTCACTCCGGTTGTTGAAAGAGATTCACAGTGTTCTGCTGTCGAAAGGTCGTGGCAAGGAATGTGATCCCGGCGAATTTCGCAGAAGTCAGAACTGGATTGGCGGCACTCGTCCCGGCACTGCTGCATTTGTGCCGCCGCCTCCGGAGCATCTTCAAGAGTGCATGGGAAAGCTGGAGCTATTTTTACATGACCTGCCGGAAAAAACACCGGTTCTAATCAAGGCTGCATTGGCACATGTGCAGTTTGAAACCATTCACCCATTTCTTGATGGGAATGGCCGTCTGGGACGGCTGATAATTACCCTGTTGCTCTGTTCCGAGAAGGTGCTTAAGGAGCCAATGTTGTACTTGAGTCTATACTTTAAGACGCATCGTCAGCGTTACTATGAGTTGCTCAATGAAGTCCGACTGACCGGTGATTGGGAGGCTTGGCTTGATTTCTTTGCAGATGCCGTAATTCATACGGCGACCCAGGCGGTTAATACTGCCCAGCAACTGATGAAGTTGTCTGCCGAGGATGGGCAACGCATTAATGGGCTGAAACGCATCTCAGGTTCTGCACATCTTATTCACAAAGCCATGCTTGAACGCCCTATGGCTTCACCAAACTGGATACAGGGGAAAACCCAACTTTCACCGGCCACAGTGAATGCCTGTCTGCGCCAACTTGAACAATTGGGGGTCGTTAAAGAGATCACCGGTCAGAAGCGAAATCGCCTTTATTCCTACGTGGAATACATTCGGATCATGAACGAAGGAACCGAGTTACCTATCTAATCTCACAGGATAAGGGCTCACTCAAAAAACTTTTACAAAGATCCGGTATTCCACCTGGGCGGTTTATGAAGCTCACACCAGAAATTATTTTAATGAGTGGGTTTATTTTAAAATAAATTAGGTGACATATCCGATGGGGATGCTAATCTTTCCTTTAAGAATCCCCACCACGCCTCTCCTTTGGACGCGCACCTTGGTTGGTTTTTTTTATGCCTGAACATTAGGCTACCCACTTAAGGCGGGATATTCTCAAGGGTTTTTATGTGGATAATTAGCTTTTAATCCCTAAAATCAAGGCTGCTACAACGCTTGATTTTAAAGGCGGTCCCGCTTTATGGCGGTAGCCCAAAAACAGATTGGGGGATCAGCCAGACCTTATAAGATGCTCAAGAATGTCAGTGCGCTGATATCATTGGTGGAAAAAGTCAATACGGCAAAGGTAAATGCCCACCAATCCACGGTCATGAATGAAATTGAGAAAAAAGTTGAACATCTTATGAACCTGCTGGATGAGAACAGTGCAGATGATGACTTCAGGAACAAGACACTCTATCCCCTTCAGATTTGTAAAAAGAAGATCACCCATGAAAGCAGCATCCCCCAGATTGCATACAGCGTGGGGGAGGTCCAGAAAAAATATGAAGATGCACTGGGTGCCATTGATGAAAAATTCAGACAGATTGATGATATCATAATGCCCGTGAAAGCGGTTAAAAACATAAAGCTTTCAAAGCTCAACAAAAAAACATATCTTGAAAAGGAAGAAGATGTGGAGGCCTTTGTGGACCGGGTAAGAAATGAACTGCTTGGGGCAGTCAGGGAACAGTTCAGGGTAAGGGTTCAATAATAAAGCCGTTTATAAAAAAATCCCGATAAATCGGGACAATTTTCATGCTTTGTTGTGGACGGGCCGAGATCAGAATAAGGTCTGCCCGTGGCAGTTATAGTACATTGTATTGGAATAATTGATATCTCTGCAGGCAGCAATGATATGCGGTTTTAATCGACTGAAAAATAATATTTTAGAAAAGGTGGCGCAATGATTACCTCTTTGATAATTCGCAATTTTCGTATTTTTAAGGAAATTAAA
>CAYSSE010000530.1:0-2900 GCA_964433355.1 uncultured Desulfocicer sp. | reverse complement strand
TCTGCTTTGGGGTTAAACATCATTTCCCCTTTTTTATTCTGTATGGCAATGACAATAAGATTCATCTTCTGCCGAATCCCGGAATCCACCAGGCTGACATTGGCAAGCGTTGCACCTTGTCTGACACGGATTTCCTCGAACTGAAATTCGGTTGATTCATCATTAAATGCGGTTTCAAGAAATTTAATGACCGTAGGGCGTAAAATCGCGTGGGCCATGCGCCGGGCACCGATATCATAGGGGGATATCACCTTGTGAGCACCTGCTTCTTCCAGGGTTTTTTTGGATGAATCCCGGGATGCACGGGCCACGACAAAAATATCAGGATTCAACTGCCTTGCCAACTGAACAAGCAAAACATTCTCATCATCTGTTCCTACGCCTGCAATGAAGCCAGAAGCCCGTTTTATACCGGCCCGGATCAGCACATTTTCATCAACCGCCTCTCCGATCAGGTAGAGGACACCATCTCCATCCAGCTGGGCTTCATGCTGACAGTCCTTTTCTATGACCGTCACATCAATGTACTTCTGAACCAAGTACTGTGTCAGCAAGTGACCAATCCTGCCATAGCCACAAACAATATAGTGGCCATCGAGTTTTTTAATTTGATTTTCCATTTTTTGCCTCCTGAGAGCAGATTAGATCCATCCTTACCATAAGAAATTAAATAATGCCAATAATACCATTTTGGATTTCTCCTGTTTTTATTCCAGAACAATATGGTCTTCACCTCTTTCAGGAGTTGTGCCGGTATAGGTCTGGGCAATATTGGCAGAATACAATAAAATTTGCTTCATTAGATCCATGAGCTCCAAATGGATTTCAGTGGTTGCAACGGATTCCTCATCTTTTAGGATAATCCTTTTCAGGTGTCTTGCCCGATATTTTGATTCCAGATCCAGATATTTTTTTCTTTTTTCATGATATTAAATGCCAGTTTGGGATTCTTTTCTTTAAAGGCAGCCTCAAGGAGTTTGATCTGTTTTGACACCTTGCCATGGTAGATGAGTAATTCTTCTTTTCCTGCAAAGGAAAAATCAAATTTAAGCTTCTTTTTTTTGGCAATCAAAGGAATCCTGTTTCGATGAATAATATCCTCCATGCTTTCCATATCCTTTGCAATGGAAACCATTCTAAAGACTTCATCTGCCTGCGCTTCAGTAATATTATTCCCCTGGGCAGTATGGGTGAGATAGCCAATGATTTTTTCTTCCAGGTAGAGAAATGCATGTCATTCGTTCAGTTTCTCCCGGATGCGCTTTTCATCAAGTGCCACGTCGGGCGAGAGTAGATCTTCCTTGAATCCTCGCGCTCGCAGGCCCTCCCAGAGGGGATTGATCTCCGACCACAGCACACCATGCGCAACCCATCGATGAAGATCGTTGAGAAGATATTTAGAAAATCCGGATATTCCTTCCGGGATTTTACTTTGTTGTTTGAGGGGAAAGGCAGACCACAGCTCCTCTGGAACGATCAGGTAATTTTCAAGACAAAATCGCGGCGTAATCCAAAGATTGGGATGTTTGTCTTGCATTTGGATGAGGATATCATGGCTCCATTCGTCCCGATCCACGATGCCAAACCATTCCGGTTCTTCTTCCAAAATTTCAAGAACACTTTTTTTCCCACCTGCTTCGGTTACGGCAAATCGGCTTTCCCAAGCCGGATCACGTTTTGCAAAAAACAGTTCATATACGATTTTGTCATCAGGCCTTTCAACAAGCACAACGTTTTTTGATGTTGCGCCGATCTGCTCTTCTTTGATTTTTTCGATCTGTTTGGTGATTCTTCTGCCCATTATTCATCACCTTTGAGTTTCAGGTCGATTCTCAAACCACTGTTTTCATAACGATGCCAGACATCCACCGCATGGGAGGTAATGATAAGCTGCCCTTCTTTTTTGTCTATCAACTGCTCCAGTGCCGAAAGAGACTTTCATATAAAACATACATGGCTGTAAGCACCAGCCACAACGAAAAACGAAAGTCCTTTAATTTTAGCACGTTGCTGAGACTTTCATATAAAACGCTCATAGGTTTCCAACTCGGTGATTATCTTATTCACCTTTTTGATTTTTTTTAACGCCTTGGCCTTTTGACTTTTTGAGGCACTGGCACTGATACTGAATAGTTATGAGGTTGATACCAATGCTTTACTCTATATATTACTGTGAATAAGTTTTATTACCAAGTTGAAAAATCATAATGTGTAAACTTGGGGTGTCTAAATCCATCACTTCTCTTGCTCGGTTTCTGGATACGTCTATGATTGTTGAAAAGACCTTAAAAGCAGGGATTGCATTCAATATTGTCAGGTCTGAAAACCAAGCAAAAAACATGGAAGGACAAGTGGGTTTTTGGACACCCCAGTGTAAACTGCCCCTTGCCCCTTATTTCATTTGACTGTTCTATTGGCAACTCTACCCCACAATATGGGCAATGGGTGATTTCAATTATTGTTTGCCATATTGTTTCTCCGATTTCCTCTAAATGATGGTTTTCCTCAAGGTCTTCGATGGTTGCATTTTTCTAACAATCAAATTCCAAGAGTTCTAAAAACATTCAGTCTTTTTTTGAAAAAAATATTTGTATTCCCTCTTCGGGCAGATCTGGAGATTTTATTCGGACACCCTTGCCGTTGTCTATACAGTCCCTCCTTTCAGGGCTGTAGCTGGACTTTCACCAGCAAGTTTATGGCCATGTCGGTCACACCCCCTTCTAAATCTCTGATTCAGGAGGGGGTGTTGGCGCGGTCAACCGGTATTGCCTCTCTATCACGGTGGCCAAATCCGGGCCTTTCCAAAAGGGGCTTATCCATCTTGGACGCTGATCTTTCCATTTGAGGTTTGCCCTGCGCCAGTGGCCGCGAACCATAAACTTCACCATGAGTTTACCACC
>CAYSSE010000529.1:0-2906 GCA_964433355.1 uncultured Desulfocicer sp. | reverse complement strand
TCTGGCTGTTTAACGCTTATCATACAGGTAATTCTTGAACTATGGAAAAAATAGATATCCAAATGATAGTTTGACCTTGACAGGTATGGATTGCTTGATTAAAAAGTATCAATGGAAATGAGAATTAGCCCATAAAGGATAACATCAACGAATGGTAACGGGTCAAACATTATCCGGTTCAAGGAAAATCAAATTTTTCATTTTGAAATTCCCTGCATGTTTAAATACCAGAATTGTGTGGCCAGTTACAATCAAAAAGGAATTACACCATGCAAAATTTTTTGTTTGTTCTCAGTAAAGATGACAACGAAGCTGCCACAAGATGTTTTCAATTTGCCAAAATTGCCCATTCAAAGGGACACCATGTGGATATGTTTTTCATTGATGAGGGGGTTATGTGGGCCAATAAGGATAGAGACCTGAGCATAAAGACTGTCACGGGGGATTGTCCGGCAGATTACCTTCCCTATCTGGTGGAAAAAGAAGTGACTACGGGCATCTGCACCCCTTGTGCCAAGAATCGTGGACTTGATGAAGCTTCTTTTTTCAGCAGCATGCAACTGGATGGCGGACCGCATCTGATTGACATGGCAGCCGAGGCAAAGGTTTTTAATTTTTAATCGGTCAATCGGTCAATCCAGGCATAGCACCGCAAAGCAATTTGTGCCGTACAAAAAACCACCTTGTCTCGGGAAAATTAACCGTTCAAGGTGGTTTTTTTGTTATGAAGGCAGGATTATAAAAACGGGCTTGGTTATAACAGGGGCCACTTTGAGGTAATTTTTTAAATTAATTTAAGCACTTACTACAAGTGGCCGACGTTAGAACCAAGCCCAAAGTTTGTTTTAGGATTTGTTTATAACCGTTCGGTTAGATTTGTTTGACATCTCTATTTTTTTACCGTACAGTTAAAAAAGGAGGTGTTAAATGAATCAAATTCAATATCCATATCATATTCGTATGCCCAGATATCTTGGAAAGACCATCAAGAATATGCGTAAAAAAAAGCACATGACCCAGGAAAATCTGGCAGACATAACCGGAACCAGCACAAAATTCATCAGTGACATTGAGCGGGGTAAAGAAACCGCCCAGATGGACAAAGTGTTTGACCTACTCCGGGCGCTTTCCCTACAGGTCTATGTCACAACCGGACTTTTACCCTTGGAGGAGGATCATGGAAAAACTGTTGATCCATTGGGATAAAGAAATGGTGGGAACCCTTTTTCCCCATAAAAGAGGCCGGGTTCAATTTCAATATTCACAAAAATGGCTTGAAACACAAGGTCGTCCCATTTCTCTGTCTTTACCCTGCCAGTCGGAAAAACATGCCCCTGGTATCAGTACTGCTTTTTTCGAGAACTTGCTTCCAGAGAACAATGCGCGGTCCATTCTTGCTTTTAACCATCGTTTTGATAAAAAAGACACTTTTGCATTTCTGGGACATTTTGGTGAAGATTGTGCAGGTGCCCTGTCCATATTGCCTGATAATCAAACACCTGATTTTACACCGGGCCAGTATGAAGATATTACAGAGTTGCTTGTGGAAGCGCTGGATAGAATTAAAGCAGATCCGGAAAAACATCAATTATTTCCTGAAATGAAAAAAGCCCGGCTTTCCATTGCCGGTGCCCAGGACAAGCTTCCTGTCCACATTGATAAAAATCAGTTTTACCTGCCTGCCAACTCCGGGTCAGCCACCAGCCATATCATAAAGCCAGCCAGCCTTTATTACCCGGATATCCAGAAGAATGAAGCTTTCTGTATGGAGTTGGCCCTACAGGCAGGTCTTGCAGTCCCCTGTTCACAATTGCTGAATATTGACGGCCATGACGTTTTTGCCATTGAACGCTATGATCGTATTCAAAGTGAAAAGGGGCTTGTCATTCGAATTCACCAGGAAGATTTCTGCCAGGCCCAGGGGATACCGGCAAATCGAAAATATCAGGAAAAAGGCGGGCCCGGGTTTATCCAATGTCGGCAGCTAACCGATGAATATCTTTCTCTTCAGGGTGCTGAACCCCGGATGAATCTGGTCCGGGTGACTCTTTTTAATTACCTGATCGGTAATCATGATGCTCATGGTAAAAATTTTTCCATCATCCATGGAAAAGACATGACAATGGCTCCCTTTTATGATCTTTTATCCACCCAGGTTTACCCCGGTCTGGAAAATAAATTTGCCATGTCCATCGGAAAAACCTTTCGCCATGATCGCATTGGAGAAGGGGCATTCCGACTTTTTGCAGGTGATATGAAACTTCGTCTCCGTAAATTTTCAGATCTTATGGATACAATGATCCAGATGGTGTCAAAATGCCATGAACCTCTGCTTTCCAGCCATGAAAAAAAATATGGGGCCTCTGGAATTTATCAATCCCTTTCTTTGCAGATCAAAAAAAATATAGAATTGCTTTCAAGGGTAAGGGATGCCCTGTAACTCAATTTTTTAATTCCGTAATTCTGGTGACACCATACTTAATTGTGGCAGGTGATCACATAAGTTCTAAGTTCCGGGGACACCATACTTAATTATTGAATGATTCTGTTTTCATTAAGCCTATGCGGCCCAATGGGGCAGGCTTGTATTATTGCTGCTTGATAATAACAACTACATGATCAGGGAAAAGGCGATGGTGTACATGATAATGCCCATGAGAGTGTCCAGAATTCGCCAGGCAGTGGGATTCTTAAAAACAGGTGCCAGCATCTGCCCACAAAAGCTCAAAGAGAAAAACCAGATAAATGATACAGATACAGCGCCCACGCCGAAGAAAAGACGTCCTTGGCCATTGAATTGTCCACCGATACTGCCGATTAAAAGCAGTGTATCAATGTAACAGTGGGGATGTAAGTTCCGGGGACACCATACTTAATTATTGAATGATTCTGTTTTCATTAAGCCT
>CAYSSE010000528.1:0-2909 GCA_964433355.1 uncultured Desulfocicer sp. | reverse complement strand
TCTACGGTTCCGGCCGGGCCCATTGCCCGTCGGGGGGGGCGGCATAATGCCATTTCCAATATTCGTTGTGTCCAGCAGGGCATGGGTGTTAAGTACCCATGCATATGTTTTTCGGTATTCCACAGAGATATGCCGTTGATATTTATGGGTTTTATTTTTAGGAATATATACTCGGGTACTTATATGAAAGAGTAGGGGTGCCTAATATTCTTTCATGCTTCGTTGTGGGCAGGCCGGAGCCAGAATACGGTCTGCCCGTGGCAGTTATTTGGTAAAAATGAATTGATTAAAAAAAGTTGAAGATTAAAATGAAATTTAACATTACAATTGATCGGGATGAGGATGGCGTTTGGATCGTTGAATGCCCGTCTATCCCCGGTTGTGTCAGCCAAGGTAAAACAAAGGATATTGCCCTTGAAAATATTAAGGAGGCCATTGAAATTTGTCTTGAAGTGCGAGCGGAAAAAGGATACCCATTGACAATTGAAACAAGGCAAATAGAGGTTGCCGCATAATGCCGAAGCTACCTAATTTGAGTGGAGGAGAGGTTGTAAGCGTTTTCCATAGATTTGGTTGGGCAATAGCACGCCAGCGGGGCAGCCACATTATCATGGCTAAAAAAGATGAAATTATCACCCTCTCTATACCCAACCACAAAGAGGTGGCTAAAGGAACGCTTAGAAGCCTGATACGAACCGCCAATATCACAATTAATGACTTTTTGGCAACTTTATAGTTAGGCGGGCGCATTCCCATTTTCCCGGTTGGAGATTCAACTCTTTGATTTATCAAGACATTTTATTTTGTATCAATGAATGATGGGTTAATGAAATCAATGGGTTATGTGATGGGCCGGGAAAATGGGAATGCGCCCAGTTAGACAAAATTCCTACCCAATCGGTCAAGCGAACTACTACACCCTATCCCTTTGCTATAGGGCTACCCGTCTAAAGCGGGACAATTTTCAGCCTTGCTGACTATATGTACATCAAGGCTCTCCAGGCAATTGATTTGACAGCTTGTCCCGGCTTGGTGGGTAGCCTGTAGTCTGCTATAGGAGCAGACGCTGGTAACCTCAATCACTCACGGGGGATTGGCTATCTGGAATGATGTGTTGACTTCATCAAGGCACGAATTCAATATGTTCCCTGTATTCACATATCAGTCTTAAAGAGAAACTACAGTTACAATACCTCCAGGAAAGACGCTGCCACTGCCAGGTTTTTATCAAGCATCATAGCTTCAGCAGAAAGCCCTATGCCAAGCCCAATAAGCTGAGGCAGATACAGCACAGTGATGGAAAGATCTTCATTTGTTCCCTTGGCAACCGATTTCTGGAATCCCTCCAGATTCATCTGGCACATGGGACACACCGTGACAATGGCATCTGCCCCCCGGGCATCCATCAAGATGTTTTTCACCAGTTGACCTGACACCTCCCGTTTGGTGTTCATGCCGGAAGCACCACAGCAGTTTGCCGCCGAATTCCAAGGAAACACCGTAGCACCGCACGCCTCGATAAGGGGTGTCATGGTGGTGGGCTCCTCCGGATCGTCAAACCCACCATAGGGTCGCAGGCACTGACACCCATAATAGGGGGCGACTTTAAGCCCTTCCAGTGGATTGACCGCCAGTTCTGAAATTTTACCTGCACCAATATCATGGGCCAGCACATCCAGCAGATGGCGAACTTTCCGAGTTCCCTTTATGCTTAGATCGTCCACACCCAGAACCTCATCAATGCGGTTACTGAGGTTTTCGTCCACGCCTCGTTCCACCATCACCTTTTTAAGGTTCAGATAACAGGCGCTGCATGGCACCAGAATATCACCGGCATCTTTTATTTTTTCAGCCAGGGCGATATTCCTGGCAGGCAGCACAAAGGAGAGCAACTCACTCATGGGTTCAGCAGCTGTGGCACCGCAGCAGTTCCAGTCTTCAATGTCAATGAGTTCTCCCCCCAGTTCTGCCATAAGTGCCCGGGTGGCACCGTCATATTCAACGGCAGACCCTTCAAGGGAACATCCCGGATAATAAATATATTTCATGGTCTCTCCTCGTCAGTCATAAGTTTTCCAGCTTATTCTTGCAGATATTAGATACATTGCTTAAATCATCAAACTTTAATTTTACTGTTAATAATAATTTCAGGGTTTTATGAGAACTTATGGTAAGTTCTCAATAACCTTGGCTGGTAAAGTATGATCACCGTTGAAACGTCAGGTTCTATTCATAATAAATCGCTGAATACCCGAATTTATTGAGAACTTACAACTTATGACTCTGGTGGTCTCTCCTCAATTTCTTTAACTTTTTGGAACAACCTGTCAAGGTTGGACGCATCTGCACGGGATGGCAGTTGAATGGCCACCTTGTGCTTTTTCATAAGCTTTAACCCGATACCGGCAAACTCCAGGGGCAGCAGTGGATTTTTCATGGCCATGAAATAAAGGGTCATGAATTCACTCTCCCGAACCCTGCCATGGCGGCGGACGCTTTCCATGAAACTGCCATAAAAGGCGGTTCCTTTCTTATATCCAGGAGTTTTTGCTTTAAATGCCTGCTCTTTTAAAAGGGACATGACCCGGGTCAGGGGTAACCCTCTGGGGCATCTTAATGTGCAGAAATAACAGGTGGAACACAGCGAAAATGTGGTGCTGTTAAATACATCTTCAGTGCGATCCATGAGTACCAGACGCCACAGCTTCCGGGGAGGCATATCCATGGCAAAGGCATTGGGGCAGGATGCCGTGCAGGTACCACATTGTATACATGTACTGAGTAATTTTTTTATGTGGGTTGTGGTGATCATATTTCTATGTTCCTTTTTTTCTATATAGCGGGCATGTCCTAGCGAACACAACGAATATTGGGTCGTAGACGCGGAGCCAAATGATATCATGCCGCCC
>CAYSSE010000527.1:0-2919 GCA_964433355.1 uncultured Desulfocicer sp. | reverse complement strand
CCAGCATGACCGACAGATATGCATTGAAACTTTATTCCAAATTATTTTTTCCCCAACCCCATGTTTAAACCCAATATTTTTTCATATAACGGGCATGTCCTGTAGGACACAACGAATATTGAAAATGATATCATGCCGCCCCCCCCGACGGGTAATGGGCCCGGCCGGAACCGTTAGACGGCCCAATTGGCCGGTTCCTATTACCCATCGGGGGGGGCTCTGCTGAGGGTACTTTGACACTTCATTTTCATATAAAAAAAAACCACTTCAACCAGCGAGACTTAAATGACAAAATCATCCTCATTTTCCAGACTGATTCTTCTGTATCAAAAAATGGATGCCGCCTGGAAGGAAAGTGCCCAGAAATACGGATTTATCTGCAATGGGTGCAGTGACAACTGCTGCGAAACCCTTTTTTTCCATCACACCCACATGGAAAAAGCTTATCTGCGCCATGGTATTAAAAGCCTGACACCCTCCCGGAGAAAAGAGATCAAAAAAAAGGCCCGGCAGGTGATCCAGGCAATGGCAATGGCAGAAGAAAAAAAAGAATTCATCCGCATAATGTGTCCAGTTAATGAAAAAGGCAGATGCACCCTCTACCGATTCCGCCCCATGATATGTCGACTCCACGGCATTCCCCATGAGCTGAGAAGACCTGGTGAAAGCATTATAAAAAGCCCGGGGTGCCTTGCGGGCGAAGCACTGTTTAACGCCCAGAACCATCCCCTTGACCGCACCCCTTTTTATCAGGAAATGAGCCTTCTTGAAATGCAATACTGCAAAGCCCATGGCAAGAGTACCCGAATCAAACAAACCATTGCACAGATGCTCATCTGACACGGGCACATTCCCAATTTTCCCGGCCCATCAGATAACCCATTGATTTTATTAAGCCAGCATGGCACTGGTTCAGTTGAATAGGTGATTCAATTCTCATCTTTCAAAATTGGCCTATCGAAAAAAAATTCGATCTTGCATCACAAAATACCGGCAGGCATGGGGGGAACCCCTTCACCGCCCAGAATATATCCTCCATCCAAGCGAAGAACCGCTCCGGTCATATATGGGGCATCCCCTACCATGAACAACACCGCTTTAACCACATCATCAATGGTGCCGGTTCTTTTCAAAAGAACGTGATCCACAATGGCGGCCTTCTCTTCCGGGGTCAATACGGTCTCCCATCCCCGGGTGCCCTGGGCATGCCGAGTTTCCATCATACCCAGCATTATTTCATTAACCCGAACCTGGGGAGCCCCCATGCGTGCCCAGGTTTCAGTGAGCAGGGAAACCCCACGACTGGCCGCAGCATAGCCATCGTTAAACACCACCGCCGCAGGCCCCGAACGCCCACACACACCGGCAATGGAAGAAAAATTAATCACCACACCATCTCCAGACAACCGCAGCAAAGGCAACGCCAGATCAAACACCCACCTTTTGGCCCTCAAGGTGGTGGCCATTTCAAGATCCCACTGATCCTGAACATAGGGGCCATGAACCACAGGCCACCCTCCCCGTTCAATATTATTGATCAAAATATCCAACCGCCCGAACCGTTCTTTGACACCTTGAATCAACATTTCAATGGAAGAAACATCCAGTAAATTGACATCAAAGATTTCATAGTCCGAACCAGTTGCCCCAAAGGCTGTTTCCATCTGTGCAAAGCTTTCAGGCCAGTCATGCCGCGTCAATGCAAGGGAAGCTCCTTGCCGGGCCAGGGCCAACCCGATTCCACGTCCAATACCCTTTACAGCGCCCAGCACAAGGGCCACTTTTCCTTCAATCTCCATACCCGTCTCCCATATGCTCAGATATATTTACAGCACCTTCGCCAAATTCAAAATCAATTTCAAACCCAGCGACAAAGATACCTTAATATAACGCCAGCATGGCCATCAAGCCACAATATACAAATTGAGATTTAAGCCAAAATAAAATTGACAAAGGTTCTAATTTAGACTTCCAGTTTGATGGGAAGACCAAACAAGACATATTTGATCCAGGTAAGCCCCAGCTCCAAAAGGGCCACATCGTCGTCCATGGCATGCTTCAAGGTTCCGGCAGACACGGGCAAACCAGACAAAAGGCCCTTGGCACCAATTTGTTCTCGGAAAGTATCAAGGTCATAACAGGCCATATAAAAACGATCAGCATCGGCACCATCCAACGCTCCGGGCATAATCTGGTTCTTAAGCCCGATCACCTCCACCAGTTTATCATTCATGGCATTGTACTCCTGGACATCCTGAGCAGACAGCCACTGCCCCACGGTTTGTCCGGATTTTCGGCCAAATCCGTGACAGTGGGGCTCTTCAATCAAGGCAAAATATTCCACCATCTGCCCCGTATCCCGGGATCTTACAACGGCCCTGGCAAGGGGGTACATCCTACAGGAGGCTGGCCGATTCTGGTAGACACTGCACCCGGTTGTTGTCACAAAGGGACAGGCATATTGGGTGCTGGGCTCCATCTTAAAGGTCACCACGGGCAAACCGGACTCCGGCCCATTATGGCGCAGGGTATATTTTTTCAAAAAGTCATGGGAAGAAAGCCCCAGGGCCTGTTTCAAGCGCAGCACATCATAGGGGGTCAACACCTGATTCAGATCTCGACAGCATTGATTAAAGCAAGACACATCAGGGGAACACACAAAGGAAAAATCGTCTTCCAGGGACACCGGCACCATCTCATCACTCATTTTTACTCTCACCTTTTTTAAAATCAATTCACCAAACGTTTAAGTTTCAATACAGTGGGCTCACATTATCACATCTTCTTAAAAGAGTAAAAAGCGCAAGAATAAAGCCCTTCCCCTCTCAAAATTCTCAGTTTAAAAACCTGGACAATTAAACCTCAAATGAATTTAACAGACCCTCCTTTCAAAAATGCTTGACAAGGATATTAGCTGGT
>CAYSSE010000526.1:1867-2928 GCA_964433355.1 uncultured Desulfocicer sp. | reverse complement strand
TGGGCTTTATCAGATCCATGATCCCTTTAAGTCCAGGCTGAGCCTTCTTTGCAATACCTGTGATCAGGGGCATTCCCTGGACCGGACAGCCCTTGAGCACCTCATCAAAGAGACCCAGACCCACACCCAGAATATTCAGGGCTCCCTTTCCCGGGGAAGGGATCGACTTCTGGAGCTTAATTCCTTTCGGCCCCAACCGGCCAAAGTCCTTATAGAGTCCATTGTTACCGAAGATAACGATACCACCCTTGAAATATTTGTTTTATCTCTTTTTGATTTTTTCAACGTCTTCCATGATGAACTCATGCCACGGACCCACGCCATCACCTTTGACATGGCCCACCCCTCCTTTCCTGTGCCGCCCTTAAAGCAAGAGGGCATGACCATTACCTTTGACAGGAACATTGCTGTCACCCGGGGGGAGATGGATTTCGTCACCTGGGATCACCCCTTGATCTATGGGGCCATGGAATTGCTGCTGGGTACGGAGCAGGGCAATTGTGCCTTTGCCCAGTGCCGGGCACAGGGGGATTTTCAATTATTGCTTGAAGCGGTGCATGTGCTGGAATGCGTATCCCCGGGACATCTTCACATGGATCGATTTTTGCCGGTTACCCCCATCCGGGTGGTGGTGAACCATTTGATGGAAGATGTGACTGCGGACAGACCCTGGGATCATTTTCACCTTGAACTTGTGGATGAAAAGAGCGGGTTTCTCCGTGAATATCCTGAAATAAAGGAATCACTGCTCCCGGGAATGATCCGGGCATCTGCCGTGGCAGTTGAAAAACAGTCAAAACAGATCATTGCAAAGGCCAAAGCAGATATGACCCACACCCTGGGAGTGGAGGTTCAACGACTGGCGCATTTGCAAATTAAAAATCCTGCGGTGACGGACACTGAGATTGCCATGGCCCGTGCGGGTCTTGAAAAACTTGAAACAGCCCTGTCAACGGCCAGGCTTCGTCTGGATGCTCTGCGCCTGATCCGGGTAGGTTGAAAATTACTTAACTAAATGATCCGGATCATGTATTGTACTTTTCTGGCTGATTTGAAATCTT
>CAYSSE010000526.1:0-1767 GCA_964433355.1 uncultured Desulfocicer sp. | reverse complement strand
TAAATAAGGGATTTACCCGAATATAGACTACCAGTATATCCAGTTTAGTGTCATAATTAGAATTGCTGACCACGGTGGGTAATGTTTTTAGAGAAAGGGGCACGTTATTAAAGGGTGCTGAAAAGTATTTTTAAAATAGTAATTATTTTAAGGTGTTATGACTAAAAACATCAAAAGGCTAACATCACTATAAAGACTTGATTTTATTGTCTAAAACAGCAATCATTTCAACACCCTTTATTAAAAACCCATTCCTTAATGATGACTAAACACAACAGGTAGTCCAGGATCTGAAGCGAATGGCGGCAGATCCCAAGGGCTTGTCCATGGTAAAAAAATAGATGAAAAAAGACACATTGTTTAAAGAAAAAAAAGATACTGTGCCAGCCTTTGAGTTCAATGAGAACGTGGTTCATGTGTTTGATGATATGATAACACGATCCGTACCCCTATATAAAGAGTGCGTCCATCGTCAGGCACAGTTGGCAGCAAAATTTTATCAAAAGGGAACCTGGATTTATGATCTTGGGTGTTCCCATGGTAATTTTGGAATGCAACTTCATTGCATGATGAAAAATACTGCCTTTGCCATGGTAGCTGTGGACAGTTCACAGCCTATGCTGGATCAGTATAGCCAGCGATTAGAGAAGAAAAAATTAAACTCCTCCCTGTCACTTGTGTGTGATTCCGTGGAAAATATTTCCATTACCAATGCCTCGGTGGTGGTGCTCAACCTTACCCTCCAGTTTGTTTCTTCCGATAAAAGAAACGATCTCATACAATCAATTTATCAAGGGCTTAAACCAGGCGGTTTGCTGCTTCTCACCGAAAAAATTATCCATGATACAGTTGAGCTTGACTCACTTCAACAGCATTTTTATAAAAAGTTTAAACGAGAAAACGGCTACTCAGACCTTGAGATCAGTCAGAAACGGGATGCCCTGGAGGACGTGCTGGTGCCGGACACATTGGAAACCCATAGGGAACGCTTGCAAAGGGCAGGGTTTATTAAAATAGATACCTGGCTCAAATGGTTTAATTTTGCAGCCATGCTTGCCATTAAATAGGAGGTCTAATTTTTATTAAGTAATATATAAAATATATGGCATCCTTCATATCACCCCCAAAGTACTTTACACTTTTGGGGGAAATAATTCCGGAAATATGGGCCTATTGCCCAACAAGTGTAAACGGGTAAATGAAGGATGCCAAATATATTCATTATTTGGCATCCTTTATATCACCCCAAAAGTACTTTACAGTTTTTTGGGAAAAAGTTCCTGCAAATGGGGAATGCTCTAAAAAAGTGTAAAACACTTTTGAAGGATGCCAACATTACTTAATAAATTTAGAGCTATAGAAGAATTATGATCCCAGAAATTGCCGATGAATTTAAAAAAATATTGATTGAACAATTGAATGAGTCCCCCTTTAAAGATAATCTCAATGCCGCTTGGGGAAAAAAAAGCTTCCTCTTTGAAACACCCAAGGGAAATATTTTAAAATATGCCTCAGCACTTGAAATGCTTCCCCAAATGTCCCCTTTAACCCTCAGTCTTGCATCCCATGCCGTGGGGGCAGGAAGCATAGAGGATATCCCCCTTGCACAAAGGGCTGACATGGAAGAGGCATTGTACCAGATGTGCCCCTGGCGCAAGGGACCCTTTGATTTGTTTGGCATCTCCATTGACACGGAATGGCAAAGTTTTATTAAATGGGATCGCTTTATTCCCCACATTGCACCGCTTCATCGCAAACGAATTTTAG
>CAYSSE010000525.1:0-2931 GCA_964433355.1 uncultured Desulfocicer sp. | reverse complement strand
CACTCAAAATTACCGGCCAATTTCATCGGCGAAGAACATAGCCCACTCCACGGATCGTATGGATAAGTTTCACGCCATATCCCTTATCCACCTTGTCTCTGAGTCTACAAACCCTTGCTTCCACCACATTGGTCATGGGATCAAAATTATAATTCCACACATGCTCAATGATCATGGTTTTTGACACCACCCGCCCCTGATTACGCAGAAGATATTCCAGCAGAGAAAATTCCAAGGGCTGGAGATCAACAACATCACCCCCTCTTTTCACATCCCGGGATATTAAATTAAGGGAGAGATCCTCGCAGGTCAGGACAGTGGTCTCCGTGCTTCCCCCAGCCCGGCGTAAAAGAGCCTGAATCCTTGCCATAAGTTCAGTAAAAGCAAAGGGTTTTGTCAAATAATCATCGGCCCCTGCCTCCAACCCCCGAACCCGGTCATCCACCTTGTCCCTGGCGCTTAAAATGATCACTGGTGTGTTGATCTGCATGGATCGCAATTTTCCAACCAGAGAGATACCATCCAGTCCAGGCAGCATCACATCCACCAGGAGAAGATCGTAATCACCACACTTTGCCATGAGTAATCCATCAAGGCCATCCACGGCATGGTCTGTTACATAGCCTGCAGCTCCCAGACCCTTAGTAACAAAATCTACAATTTTATTATCATCTTCAATAAACAGAATTCTCATTTCAGCTCCACATTCATAATTTATTGCACTGTGTGGCACAGTAAGTACCCGAGCATATCTCCTCAAAATAAAACCCATAGATATCAATGAGGTATGTGTGTAAAATACCAAAAAAATATGTGTGGGTACTTATACTATCATTGCAAATCCTTGTAAAAGCAGCAATTCTAATTATGGATTTCCAAACGGCACCAATGGTGCGTAACCTGCTGAATTTACGTTGAGCGAAACCGTAAATTTGTAATTTGGAAAGCCATCAAGTGTCATAATTAGAATTGCTGTTGTAAAAGTCAAAGCCACTTTACAGAACTATGGATTTATAATATGCTTATCAACACTTTTCAACAACCCAGGAACAAATAATTTTATGATGAATAGATCTTATTTTTGGTGGCTCCTTCAGGGAGTCCTTTCCCTTATTTCTCTCTTTTTTGCCCTGTTTGGCATTGATCTTCTTGTTGCCACCTATGGACTCAAAAATCCATTTCATTTTGTCATGACCTTTTTTTCAGCATCCTTTATTATTCTCATCAGCCTTGCCCTTTTTGCAGGATTTGTAGCCCGGATGATAAGAAGATACAGGCAACCCAACAATACGGGTTTCCACAAATAAACATTTATTCAAATAAAACGACTACCCACTTAAAGCGAGACAGCCTTTAAAATTAAGTGGCTTAGCAACCTTGATTTTAGGGGTTAAAAGCTAATTACCCACATAAAAAATCTTGAAAATATTCCGCCTTAAGTGGGTAGTCAAGAAAACAACCATGTCGACTATCCAGACAACTACTCTTTCATATAAACTGCCACGGGCAAACCGTATTCTGGCCTCGGCTTGCCCACAACGAAACATGAAAGAATATTAGACGCGTCTACTCTTTCATATAAAAAAAACATAAGTAAAACCAGGCACTCATGACACTTCTTTTCAGCTATCGTTCGCTCCATAAAACCTATGGAGACACCCCCATATTTGAAGATCTTTCCATCAACCTCAAGGCAGGAGAAAAGCAGGGCCTCATCGGTGGCAACGGCAGTGGTAAATCCACCCTGCTCAAGCTCATGGCCGGAGAGGATTCCCCGGATCAAGGGGATAAATACATCAAGCCCCTCACACGCATGGTGTATCTCCCCCAGGAAGACATCCTGGATGGAGAAAAAACCATTGAACAGACCCTGATGGAGACCCTGTCCCAGGAACCCATAGATGATCCGGAGCGGTACCGACGGGTGAAACGGGCCATTGGCATGGGGGACTTCACAGACGAAACCCAGCTATGTGCCCATCTTTCCGGAGGATGGAAAAAACGACTTACCATCATAAGAGCCCTGACACTGGAGCCGGATCTGCTGCTTCTGGATGAACCCACCAACCATCTGGACATCAGAACCATTCTCTGGCTTGAAGGCATCCTGAAAAATGCCCGATTTGCCTTTGTGGTGGTAAGTCATGATCGCTGTTTTCTGGAAAATGTCTGCTCTGACATCATGGAACTGGGCCAATGCTATCCCGAGGGACAACTCTCTGCCACCGGGGGGTATCTTAATTTCCGGGATCACCGGGAACAATTTCTGGAGGCCCAGGCCCGACAGGAAGAAGTTCTTTCCAACAAAATGCGCAGGGAGACCGAATGGCTCAGCCGGGGGGCCAAAGCCAGATCCACCAAGGCAAAATACCGTATTGATCAGGCAGAGGAGTTAAGGACACAGCTTGCCATGGTCAAACGCATGAACAACCGCAACCAGCGGGTGGACATTGATTTTGACAGTACCCGGCGCAAAACCCGCCAACTGGTCACCTGCAAGAAAATCGGGAAGTCCATCCAGGGACGCTGCCTGTTCCAGAACATCAGCCTTAAATTAACCCCGGGAACCCGGCTGGGGCTCATGGGGGAAAACGGCAGCGGTAAAACCACATTCATGAATATCCTTGAAAATAAATTATCCCCGGACACAGGTGTCCTGCAACGGGTGGACAACCTCAAGGTGGCGGTATTTGACCAGACCCGATCCAAACTGGACCCTGAAATCACCTTAAAAGAGGCTCTGTCACCAGAAGGGGATGCGGTGATGTTTCAGAACAGGAGCATCCACATTGTCTCCTGGGCCAAACGCTTTCTCTTTACCCCGGATCAGCTTACTCTGCCCGTTAAACGACTCTCCGGCGGAGAAAAAGCACGGATACTCATTGCCAACCTCATGGCCCAGCCAGCGGACATCCTCCTGTTGGATGAGCC